>JBOIFE010000109.1:0-27886 GCA_050741015.1 Burkholderiales bacterium
GCAAGGCCTTTGTCGATGAATTCGAGAAAAAGTACGGGTATCTGCCCTCCTACTATAGCGAGCAGAGTTATGACGCAATCATGCTGATCAATAGCGCGGTGAAGGCAGTCAAGGGCAACCTCGACGACAAGAAGGGTTTGATCGCCGCCATGGAAAAGGCCGATTTCACATGGACCCGGCCCAACTTCCACTTCAATACCAACCATATACCGATCCAGAACTTCTACCTATTCCGCGTCGATAAGAACGCCAAGGACCAGTACTACCGCAAAGTGGAAGCCACGATCTTCACGAATCACAAAGATGCCTATTACGGCGAATGCCCGATGAAATGACGGTTCTGTCGTTGACAAGAATTAAACGGAGCGCAACGGAGCGTTCCTCCATCGGTACAAGAAGAGCCTGTTCGGGCGGAGGCGCGTGGAGGTGGTGAATCTCGTTCTAGTGCTGGCGCAGGTGCTAAATGGCGTTCAATTCGGTGTGATGCTGTTTCTAATGGCGGCCGGGCTGACGCTCGTGTTCGGCATCATGAACCTCGTCAACCTCGCGCACGGGTCGCTGTACATGGTCGGCGCGTACCTGACCGTCGCCGCGATGCAGTGGACCGGCAATTACTTCGCCGGCGTCGCGCTCGGGCTCGCCGGCACGCTCGTCGTCGGCATGCTGGTGGAGGTGATCGCGCTGAGGACCCTGTATGAGCGTGACCACCTCGACCAGGTGCTCGCCACCTTCGGGCTGATCCTGTTCTTCAACGAGGCGATCGTGCTGATCTGGGGGCGCTCGGCGCTCTACACCTCGCTGCCCACGTGGCTGCAGGGCCACGTCGAGCTGATCCCGGGATCGATCTACCCGGTGTACCGGGTGGCGGTGATCGGGGTCGGCCTCGCCGTCGCCGCGGGCCTGTGGTACGTGGTGACGCGCACGCGCCTCGGCATGCTGATCCGCGCCGGGGCGTCCAACCGCACGATGGTCGCCGCGCTCGGCGTCAACATCCGGCGGCTCTACACGCTGGTATTTGGCCTCGGCGCCGCGCTCGCGGGGCTCGCCGGCCTGATGGCGGGACCGATCTACGCGGTGCAGCCGGGCATGGGCGAGCTGATCCTGATCCAGGTATTCGTCGTCATCGTGATCGGCGGCATCGGCTCGATCCGCGGCGCGCTGGTCGGCTCGCTCGTGGTCGGGATCGTCGACACGATGGGCCGCGCATTCCTCAAGCCGCTGCTCGGCCACATCATCTCGCCGCCGTCCGCCGAGGCCGCGGGCCCCGCGCTCGCCTCGATGCTGATCTACCTGCTGATGGCGGTCGTGCTGGCGCTGCGGCCCGAGGGGCTGTTCCCGGCCCGGGGCGGACGGTGAGCCGCCGCACGCTGGTGTTCGCCGTGCTGCTTGCGCTGCTCGCGCTGGTACCACCGCTGGCCGGCGTAGTGGGCCAGCCCTACTACATCGACCTTGTGCGGCGCGTAATGATCTTCGCCATCGCCGCGGCGAGCCTGAACCTGATCCTCGGCTACGGCGGCCTGGTGTCCTTCGGCCACGCGGCCTACCTCGGCGTCGGCGCCTATGCGGTCGGCATCCTCGCCTTCTACGGCGTGAACAACGGCTGGCTGCAGTGGGCCGTCGCCATCGTCGCCTCGGCGCTGGTCGCGCTGGTGATCGGCGCGATCTCGGTGCGCACGCGCGGCATCTACTTCATCATGATCACGCTCGCGTTCACGCAGATGCTGTACTACCTCGGCATCTCGGTCGAGGAGTTCGGCGGCGACGACGGCATGCGGCTCAAGGTGAAGAGCCAGTTCTCGGGTCTCGTCGACCTCGACCACCCGGTCGCCTTCTACTACCTCGTGCTGGCGCTGCTGCTCGCCGTCCTTTATCTCGTGCGACGACTGGTTGGCTCGCGCTTCGGCATGGTGCTGCGCGCGGCGAAATCCAACGAAGCGCGCTCGCGCGCGATCGGCTTCTCGCCCTACCCCTACCAGCTCGCGGCATTCGTGATCGCGGGCGCCATCTGCGGCCTCGCCGGCGCGCTGCTCGCCAACCACACCGCCTACATCACGCCCGCGTACATGGACTGGACGCGCTCGGGCGAGATCATGTTCATGGTGATCCTCGGCGGCGCCGGGACGGTCGCGGGGCCGGTGCTCGGCGCATTCGCGCTGCTGGTGGTCGAGGACCTGCTGTCGGGCTGGACGTCGCACTGGCAGGTGATACTCGGGCCGCTGCTCGTGCTGTCGGTCCTCTTCTTCCGGCGCGGCCTGGCGGGCCTGCTGCCGCGCGAGGACGCGCATGACTGACGCGATCCTTGCGGTCTCGGGACTGCGCAAGGCGTTCGACGCGCTGGTCGCCACCGACGGCGTGAGCCTGGAGGTGCGCGAAGGCGAGACGCACGCCATCATCGGCCCGAACGGGGCCGGCAAGACCACGCTGATCAGCCAGCTCGCGGGCAACCTGCTTCCCGACGCGGGCCGCATCCATTTTGCCGGCGAGGACGTGACGCGCCTCACCGCGCCGCAGCGCGCGCGCAGGGGGTTCGCGCGCTCGTTCCAGATCACGAGCATCTATCGCGAGTTCACTGCGCTCGACAACGTGGCGCTCGCGGTGCAGGCGCGCGCTGGGCACAGCTTCCGATTCTGGCGGCCTGCGCGCGCCGAAGCCGCGCTGCGCGAGCCGGCGCGCGAGGTGCTGCGCGAGGTCGGGCTCGGCGATCGCGCCGGCGTGCTGGCCGCCGAGCTCGCGCACGGCGAGCAGCGCCAGCTCGAAGTCGCGATGGCGCTCGCCACGCGGCCGCGCCTGCTGCTGCTCGACGAGCCCGTGGCCGGCATGGGGTTGGAAGAGTCGCAACGCATGGTGCAGTTCCTCGCGCGGCTCAAGGGCCGGCAGAGCATCATCCTGGTCGAGCACGACATGGACGCCGTCTTCACGCTCGCCGACCGCATCTCGGTGCTGGTCTACGGCCGCATCATCGCGAGCGGCGCGCCCGCCGAAGTCCGCGCCAACCCGGAGGTGAAGCGCGCCTACCTCGGGGAGGACACCTGATGTTAAGGGTCGAGGCGCTCGAGACCGCGTACGGCCAGTCGCAGGTGCTCTTCGGCGTCTCGCTCGAGATCGACGAGGGCGAAGTGGTCACGCTGCTCGGCCGCAACGGCATGGGCAAGACCACCACCGTGAACTCGATCATGGGCGTCGTGCGCCCTCGCGCGGGCTCGGTGCAAATGGGCGGGCGCGCGCTCGCCGGGCTCCCGGCCTATCGCATCGCCAAGGCGGGCCTGGGGCTAGTGCCCGAGGGTCGCCAGGTGTTTCCCAACCTGACTGTGCGCGAGAACCTCGTCGCCACTGCGAAGCGCGGTCGCTGGACGCTGGAGCGGGTCCACGGCCTCTTCCCGGCGCTGGAGGCACGCCAGCGCCAGATGGGCAACCAGCTTTCGGGCGGCGAGCAGCAGATGCTCGCCATCGGACGCGCGCTGATGACCAACCCGAAGCTGCTCATCCTCGACGAGGCGACCGAGGGGCTCGCGCCGCTGGTGCGCGCGAGCATCTACGCGTCGATCGCGCAGCTCAAGGCCGAAGGCCTCGCCATCCTCGTCATCGACAAGGACGTGCGCGCGCTGGCGCGCGTGGCCGACCGGCACTATGTGCTGGAGAAAGGCCGCGTGGTATGGTCAGGCGCGAGCGCCGAGCTCGAGGCGGCCGAGGACGTCCAGCACCGCTACCTGGGGATCTAGCCCATGATCAGCCAAGAGCAGAACGACCTGATGACGCGCGTCGGGCCCGGGACGGCGGCGGGCAAGCTCCTGCGCAACTACTGGCAACCGGTGGCGCTCGCCGAGGAGCTGGAGGGCGAGCGGCCGGTGAAGGCGGTGCGCCTGCTCGGCGAGGAGCTCGTGCTGTTCAAGGCGGGCGGCTACCGGCTGATGCAGCGCCACTGCCCGCACCGCGGCGCCGACCTTGCCTACGGTCGCATCGAGGCCGATGGCCTGCGCTGCTCTTTCCATGGGTGGAAATTCGACGCCACCGGCCGCTGCGTGGAGACGCCGGCCGAACCCGCGGGCAGCCGGATTTGCGAGCAGATCCGCCCGCTGTCGTACCCGGTGGTGGAAAGGAGCGGGATCCTCTTTGCCTGGCTCGGCGCGGGCGAGCCCTCGGCGTTCCCGCACTTCGACTGCTTCACCGCGCCCGACGCCTACACGTTCGCGTTCAAGGGCTACTGGGACTGCAACTGGCTGCAGGCGCTCGAAGTCGGCATCGACCCGGCGCATGCGTCGTGGCTGCACCGCTACTTCGAGGACGAGGACACCGCGACCAGCTACGGCAAGCAGTTCCGCGGCAAGCCTGCCGACTCCGACCTGCCGATCTCGAAATTGCTGCGCGAGCACGACCAGCCCGAGATCACGGTCGCGCGCACCGACTACGGCATCCGGCTGATGACGCTGAGGAAGGTCGACGAGCAGAAGACCCACGGCCGCTCGACGCATATCGTGTTCCCGCAAGCCTTCGTCATCCCGATGAACGCGGAGATGACGATCACGCAGTGGCACGTGCCGGTGGACGATTTCGGCTGCTACTGGTACGCGATCTTCACCAGCTTCACCACGCCCGCGGACAAGAAGACCATGCGCGAGCAGCGGCTGAAGACCTATCCCGCGCCCGACTACAAGCCGGTCTTCAATCGCGGCAACGGCTGGGGATTCGATGCCGACCAGCAGCGGCGGCAGACCTTCACCGGCATGGGCTTCGATATCAACATCCACGACCAGTTCGCCTGCGAGTCGCCGGGGCGCATCGCCGATCGCACGAAGGAGAACCTCGGCAGCACCGACAAGGGCATCGTGCTCTACCGGCGGCTGCTCGTGGACGCGATCCAGAAGACGCAGAAAGGCGAGCGCACGCTGATGATGCTCGATGCGGCCCAGGCCTCCGCCCTCGCCGGCCCGCCCACGATCGACGGCATCGGGCCGACCGGTCGCTGGGACGACTACTACCGCGAAGCCGACACAGCGCGGCGGCAGAGCGCGCCGTGGGCGGCGAAGGCGGCGTGAAGGACCTGCTGAAGGAAGTCGCCGATCGCGGCCTGGAAGCAGTCCGCTTCGCGTTTGCCGACCAGCACGGGCTGCTGCGCAGCAAGACTATCGCCGCTGCGGAACTTCCCGCGGCGTTAAAGAGCGGAGTGGGCTTCCCGAGCTCGCTCCTCGCCAAGGACACGTCCAACAAGACCGTCTTTCCCGTGTTCAGCGCCGGGGCCGGCTTCGGCATGCCGGAACTGGAAGGCGCGGCGGATGCGGTGATGGTGGCCGACCCTGAGACATTCCGTGTGCTGCCCTGGTTGCAGAAGACCGGGTGGGTGCTGTGCGACCTCAAATTTGCAAACGGCAAGCCGGTGCCGTTCGATACGCGCGGGCTGCTGCGCAAGGCGCTGGCGGCGCTCGCCGAGGCCGGCTACGGTTATCGCGCCGGCCTCGAGGTCGAATTCCACATCTTTCGCCTCGTCGATCCAAAGCTCCGGCCGGAAGATGCGGGCCAGCCCGGCACGCCGCCCGAGGTGGCGCTGCTCTCGAGCGGCTACCAGCTCCTGTCGGAGACGCGTCACGACCTGCTCGAGCCGGCGCTGGAGATCTTGCGCTACGGCCTCGAGGGGCTCGGCCTGCCGCTGCGGAGCTTCGAGTGCGAGTACGGTCCGAGCCAGGCCGAGGTGACCCTCGGCGTGCAGGACGGGCTCGAGGCCGCGGACGCCATGGTGTTGTTCAGGAGCGCGACCAAACAGATCCTGCGCCGCCATGGCTACCACGCTACCTTCATGTGTCGGCCGAAGCTGCCCAACGTCATGTCGTCCGGCTGGCATTTGCACCAGTCGCTCACCAATCGCTCAGGCGCAAACGCATTCATGTCGGACAAGGACTTCCTCTCGGCGACCGGGAAGGGATTCCTCGCCGGCTTGCTCGCGCATGCGTCCGCATCCGCGGCCTTTTCCACGCCGACGATCAACGGCTACAAGCGCTACCGCCCCTACTCCCTCGCGCCCGAGCGCGCGGTGTGGGGCCGCGACAACCGCGGCGCGATGCTGCGCGTGATCGGCGGCCCCGGCGATCCAGCAACGCGCATCGAGAACCGCATCGGCGAGCCGGCGGCGAATCCGTACCTCTACTTCGCCTCACAGATCCACTGCGGCCTGGACGGCGTGCGTCGCAAGCTCGATCCCGGTTCGCCGGAGAAAACGCCGTATGAGTCGAAGGCGGCGCTACTGCCGCGCTCGCTGGACGAAGCATTGGCGGCGCTGAAAGGCGACGGCGTGCTGCGGGAAGGCCTGGGTTCAGCCTTCGTCGACTACTACTGCCGCATCAAGGAAGCCGAGATCGCGCGCTTCAACCTCGAAGTGTCGGACTGGGAACAGCGCGAGTACTTCGAGCTGTTCTAGTTGGTTCACGCGTCAATAGTACAACTTCCGCCTGGGAGGGCATTCATGACTGACGGCGACCGTCTCAAGTATCTTCAGCTCGCACTTCGTATCGTGGCTGTGATTGCCGTCTTCGGCTTTTACCCGCTCACGGTACTTTGGCCTTCCGGTTGGGCCTGGTCCACCGGGAGATCGGAATATCTCGAAATGATTATTGCCATTTACGCGACCCTGGGTGTCTTTCTGTTCATTGCCGCGCGGAACCCGAGGCAACACCTGGGCCTGGTGTCCTTCGCGATCTGGTCGAGCATCGTGCATGGCGCCGTCATGGCAATTCAGGCGGCACTCAACCCGATGCATGTCCATCATCTTTACGGCGACGTACCTGCGCTTTTCGTCATTGCCGCTGTACTTGGATTCCTTTCACCGGAAGCATTCCGTCTTCCGTTCACACGACAGGCGGCCTGACCCGTCGCTCCGGCGGACCGTCCAAGGGAGGAGTCCATGAGCCAGGCTTTGGCGAACCCGCATGATTTCAGCGACCGATCCGCGTACGACGCACTAATAAAAGTAATGCGCAGTCGAATGACCGTACGGGCCTTCGACCCGGGCTACACGGTTCCGCGCGAGCACTACGAAATGATCCTGGAGGCGGCGCGGCACAGTCCTTCCGGAGCCAATGCGCAGCCGTGGCATTTCATCGTGATCACCGAGCAGGACCTGAAGAACAAGATCATGGAGTACTTCCGCGAGGAGCAGGTCGCTCGGGCGAAATTGAAGATGAAGTTCCCGACGCCGGACTACCGCGGACTCGCCACGGCGCCGGGATTCATCGTCGTGGCCAGCGACTTTCGCTGGGTAAAGGCATTTCCGGTGCTCAACGACGACTCCGACCTGAACCGGATGTACAAGGAGAACGCCGAGCGCATCCTGCTGCAAAGCGTCGCCGCCGCGACGATGTCTGCCCATCTTGCAGCGGCCGCGCTCGGCTATAGCGTCTGGTGGGTAACCGCGATCGGGCAGGAAAAGGCCCAGCGTGCGATGAAGCCCCTCCTCGGCATTCCCGACGAGCTCTCCGTGCTCGACATCATGTGCTTCGGGCCGGCGGCCAAGCCGCCTTACAAGCGGTGGAAGAAGAGCCTGGGCGACATCACCAACTGGAACGCGTTCGATCGCACTCACTTCATGACGGACGCCCAGATCGACGATTGGATCGCGTCCACGCGCCACAAAGTCATGTACAAGGACGCCGAAAACGTCGATTGATGGGCGGCGCGAACCGTGAGCCCTGAGCGCTAGAGCACCGCCCGCTTGTCCACCAACTCGTTCGCCCTCAGCGCCGCAACAGGGGGCTGACCACCCGCTCCAGGCTGGCCTCGGTCCATACCGGCTGCGCGTCCTGCCAGCCGTCGTAGCGCAGCAAGCCACGGCGGTCGATCACAAAACTCACCGGCAGGCGCCAGATCCGGCCGTAGCCGCCCGCCCACGCGCTGCCGAGGAGCCCGACCGGGAAGCTGAGGCCGGCGGCCACCCGGCGCACGGCGGGCAGCGAGTCCGCGCCGTCCAGGCAAAAGCCGAGCACGGTCAGCCCCTGCTGCGCATGGCGCGCGGCATAGGCCGAGAGCAGCGGCAATTCCTCCCGGCAAGGCTCGCACCACGTTGCCCAGAACGTGAGGATGACCACATGGTCGAGCAGGTCGCGCGTGGCGATGCGCCGCGCATCGAGCGTCTCGAGCACGAGCGGCGGCGCGGGCTCGCCCAGCCTCAGCGCGCTCGCGCGCGCGGCGAGCGGCAAACCCGCCGCCGCGGCGGCGAGAAACGCCGTGCGCCCGAGCCAGGCGCGTCGTGCGGTCGATGCCGGTGCCGTCCTAGAGCCCGTAGTTCAATCCCACGGTCGCCGTCCAGTGTGGAAACAACTGGTAGCCGTCGAGGTTACTGTAGACCGGGATCTGCACAAAGCCGTAGACGTACATCCGGTCCGCTGCACGCAGCGTGACCCCCGGGCTCAGGTACGCGACCGTGCCGGCGGAGTCCTGGCTATCGGCGAGGGCGCCCTGGTCGTGGCTCTTGCGCGACAGGTTGATCTGCAGTTGCGGCACGATCTTCGGATCCGCCTCGTAGCGCAGGCCGGCGCTCACCACGGCCAGGTTGCCGGGACGGAAATCCGCCCCTGGCTGGTCGAGCTTCTGCGCCACTGCCCCCTGGAACTGGCCGTTGATGAACGCGTCGAAGTCCTGGCTGATGGCCTGATAGTAGTACCCGCCGACGATAAGGTCGGTGCTCCCGGTACCGGGCTGCAGGCTGGTGTCGAGCAACTCCCCCGCGCTGGGGCCGCTGGCGAACGTTACCGGATTGCGTCCTACCACCCCGGTTCCGGAAGCGTCAGGGCCGCCGTAGTCACCGGTGGGCAGCTTTACGCCGAGCTGCGCACCGAGGTTGTGGGTCGGCAGCCAGCCCTGGTACCCGACGATGAACCTCACGTCGCCCAGGCTGGAGCTGCGCGATGCGCTGAGATTGGCGGAATCGAGCTGGCTGGCGTCGAACGGCGCCGAGGTCGTGTCGGTGTAGCTGCTGTGCGTGCGCACGAGATACGGAATCTGCAGGTTCAGGCGCCACTCGGCGTTCGGGCTGTAGCCCAGGCTCATGGTGAACAGGCGATTGATCGTTTCGTGCTCCAGCTCGCCGGTGGTCGGGTTGTTCACCACCTGTGCGGGCGACACGGTCCCGGTGCCGCCGCGCAGCTGGTCCTGGTTGATGTAGGTGTACAGCAGGTTGACGTTCCAGCCGGCGCTGGCCGAATAGCCCATCGCGCCGTCCGCGCTCAGGGTGCAGCCGCAGGTGGCGCAGGCAAAGGCCGGGCGGGGAAGCAAGGCCGCGGCGACTAGAAGAAGTGAAGCCGCAAAGGCCTTCGAACATGCGTCGATCGGGGTGTGCATGCGGAACTCTTCTCGAATATTAGTCGAAGCGGATGAAACGGCGGGCTCGGCCTGCCGGTCAGGGCGTCAGCGTGGCCGGCACCGAGAACTTCTTGTCGGCGTCGACCAGGAACATGACCAGCGCATTGAGATCGGTCGTGCCGCTGCTGAAGACCTCCATCGGCATGTTGGCGCCGTGTCCGAGCATCGACTGTCCCGCGTCGACATAACGCAGGCCCTGCGGGGACTTCTGGCCCAGCTGCCCGGTCAGTATGTAAAACGTTTCGGAGCCCGGATGCATATGCACCGGCGTCTTGGCGCCCGCCGGCCCGCCTGTATTGTTGATGCGCAGCAGATATTCATGGGCGGTGATCCGCGGTATGGGGCCGATATCGGCGACCAGAGTTCCGCCGGGCGTCGAGCCGCCCTTGGGACCGAGCGTGAAGAGCCAGGCCTTGCCCGCAACTTCCGCCGCCAGCGACGGGGCCGCGTCGTAGCTGACCGTATCCGGATTCCAGCGACCCGGGCCGATGGCGGCCTGCGCCTGCGCGAGCGTGGGGAAATTCTCGATTCGCCAATACAGCGGGCCGGCCGGCAGTTCCGAAACCTTCTTCTGGGCCACCGGCTTCACGACAAATTTCTGCTGCGCGATCGCCGTCGGGGGCAATAGCCATGAACTCGATGCCAGTACTACTATCAGGCAAGCAAAAAATCGGATCACAGGGTGTCTCCTTGTCTCCTGTGTCGCCGGAATGGCGCCACGGCGGCATGGAACGCCAGATCGAGCGAAGAAGTCCCGATGAAGGCCCTAAGCTTTGGCTAAGGATGCAAAACACCTCTTTATTCAACACCTTGCACCGTGGGCGGCTGCAGATCGGCGATTGGGCGGTCGAGCCCGAATTGCATCAGCTCTCGCTCGCGGGCGAGACCGTGAAGGTCGAGCCCAAGGCGATGGCGGTTCTCACGTTCCTCGCGAGCCGGGCGGGACAGGTCGTGACCCGCGACGCGCTGCTTTCCACCGTCTGGCCCGGCGTGCTCGTGGGCGACGACTCCCTCACTCAGGTCGTCATCAAGTTGCGCAAGGCGCTGCGGGACGATCCCGACAAGCCCGCCTATATCCAGACGATCCCGAAGGGCGGCTATCGGCTGGTCGCCCAGGTGCACCGATTGGAGACTACCGCGCCTCAACCCCCGCACGCCGAGCGCAAGCGGCGCGTCCCGGTACTGGCTGCAGCCGGCATCGCCTTCGGTCTGCTTCTGCTCATGGCGGCGGGAATCTGGCTGCTCAAGGGCGAACACGCGGCCGGGATACCGCCGGGCGCCGCACCGATTGGAAACCCGGAAGCCGACCGCGCGGCGCAACCGACCATCGCCGTCATGCCGTTCGAGGCGATCGGCAACGACCCGCGGGCGATCCTGCTTGCGCAAGGCATCGCCGCGGACCTGGGGACCGACCTGTCGAAGGTTTTCGGGCTCTCGGTCATCGACGTCGGGCCCCTGGGCGTTCACGAAGCCGGGAAGCCCTCGAATGACGCCCTGCCCATCCGCTACCTCGTCTCCGGAACCGTCCAGCGCGTCGAGAAGCGCCTGCGATTGAACGTCCGTCTCACGGACGCCGCCTCGGGCAGGCAACTGTGGTCCGAGCGGTACGAGCGCGACCTGGGCGACTTCTTCGCTCTGCAGGAAGAAATCGCGCCGAAGATCCTGCGCGTGTTGCCCGCGAAAGTCAGCGATGCCGAGCTGCAGCGCGTGGCGCGGCGATACACCCACAGCCTGCAAGCCTATGAATTGTTCCAGCGCGGGCAGTCTGCGCTGCTCGCGCGGCAGGAATCGGAGAACGATGCGGCCCGCGACCTGTTTCGGCGGGCGATTGCGCTGGACGCGAACTTTGCCCGCGCCTATGCGGGGCTCGCGCTGACCTACGCCGCGGACTACCGCCATCAATGGACCCGGGACGGCGGCGCCGCGCTCGACCGCGCATCGGAGCTGGCGCAGACCGCCTACCAGATCAACCCGGACATCCCGGAAACCTACTGGGGGCTCGCGTTCGTGAACCTGGAACGGCGCCACCACGAGCAAGCGCTGCAATACCTTCAGACCGCCGTCCGCCTCTTTCCGTCGTTCGCAGATGGCTATGCGCTGATGGGCGGCGTCGATACCTACATCGGGCGCCCGGCGGAATCGGTGCAGCTGTTGCGCGCCGCCCTGCGCCTCAATCCCCAGGGAAACTATCTCTACTTCCTGCTGCTCGGCCGCGCCTACCTGTTCCTGGGCGACCTCGAGCAGGCGCGGGTGAACCTGGAACAGGCCTTGTCACGCAATGCCGTGAATCTCGAGGCGCGCGTCTACATGGCGGCGCTGCACGTGATGTCCGGCGACAAAGCTGCGGCGGCGTGGGATGCGGAGGAAATCCGCGGTTTGCAACCCGGATTCACCGTGCGCAGCTGGCTGGATACCTATCCGATGACCGACGCCAGGCAAAAAACAATGCTGGCGCAGGCGCTGGGCAAGCTCGGATTTTGAGGCGCCGTGTTACACAGCACTTACGCTGCTCACTACACTTTAGGCGTCCGAACGGCTGGGCCGGCTTGCTGACAACAAGATGGCGACTTCGATCGCTCGGCGGCACTTGCTCATGAGGCTAACCGCAGTCGCCACGTCGACGGCTGCGTACGCTTCCCCTTTCAGCGCCTTGGCGGTTAGCGCCGACAATAGACGCGGCTTACCCAATGGTCCCGTATTTGATCGGGGCGGACCCAGCGCGCAGCTCTACGGCATGGCCGAAAACTACCCAGTGCCAAGTCGAGCTTTGGCAATCTCGGAGGGCAACCCATGGTCACCCAAGTACCGCGTAGGCGCATTCAGTCACCTCGACGCAATCTATGCCACGCGGGGCATACGCCGGGCCACTGCGCCGTGGACATTCAGGCGCGCGGCCGCTGACATCAGCTATCGCTTCCAGGGGCGGCAGACGTCGCTCGCCGACTATCTTTCGCGTCACCCTGTCACCGGACTCCTCGTGGCGCGAGACGAGTCCATCGTGTTCGAACACTACCAATACGCGCGTACCGACGCGGATCGCCTGCTTGGGCAGTCGATGACAAAGTCGCTCGTGGGTGTGCTGCTTGGCATCGCCATAGCCGACGGCGCCATCAGGTCGGTCGACGACACGCCCGAGATGTACGTTTCAGGATTCAAGGGCAGCGAATACGGCCGCACGCCCATTCGCGATCTCCTCCACATGTCTTCCGGCGTCGACTTCGGCGAAGAGCGGGAAGGCGGACGCGACCTGAACCGCCTCTGGCTCGACATGGTTCTCGGAGCCGGAATCAGGAAGAAAGGGACCTTGAACAGCATCAAGCATTTCAATGATCGCGTCGCTCCTCAGGGCACCCGGTTCCGCTATGCAAGCATTGAACCAGACGTCATCGGAGTGCTGCTTCATCACGTACTCGGCAAGTCGCTCTCGGAGTACTTGCAAGAGAAGCTGTGGCATCCGATCGGCGCGGAAGCCGATGCGACCTGGCTGGTGGACGCGGAAGGCATCGAAGTCGCACATTTCGGGTTCAGCGCGGTCCTGCGCGACTATGCTCGGTTGGCCCGCCTTCTCGCGTGCAATGGCGCATGGGGTAACCGTCAGATCATTCCCGCCGCATGGGTCATCGCGGCCAGCACGGTGCGACCATCGGACGACTACCTGGCCCCGGGGAAGGCGATGAGCACGTTCGGATACGGCTATCTGCTTTGGCTACTCCCTGGCAAGAGGCGGCAGTTCGCACTTGTTGGGCAGAACGGGCAGCGCATTTGCGTTGATCCTGCCTCGAAGCTCGTGATGGTTCATACGGCGCTTGAAGACAGCGCCGAGTTCTGGCAGATGTGGTCTGCGGTTGTTGAGCAACTTGCCTAACTGCAGAGGGATCCGGCATGCACAGGGTGACGACGATTCTGTTCTTGGTACTTGGCATCTGGCTGGGCGCCACTATCAGCGCCTACGCCACAACCACGGTGCGGGTGGTCGCGACTGACCCGCCCGGTGACGTGGTCACGCTGGGCAGCAATCAGAACTTCTACCTGCACCTGCAGTATCAGACCGACCACCCGGTTCAGATCTGGGCGCGACCGTATTACCAGGGCAAAACGGTGAACGCCGGCAGCAACCCGTCACGCGTCTACCCCTCGGGCAGCGGCGAGGCACTCGGCTGGTTCTTCTTCTTCAAGCCAGGCACGCAGGTGGACGAGGTCCGGATCACCGCAGGCAATGGTTCCATCGCGGGAACCCCCGTGGTCGCGACTTACCCGGTGCAGGTCACCGGCGGCGATCAGCCGGCGCCGGCGCAGGACAAGCCGGAATGGGTGGTCCGGTTGGGCGCGCTCGATGCCGCCGCGCAGAAAGAAGATTACGAGAAGCGGATGAACGCGCCGGTATCCGCTCGCGACACGATCCTGTTCGGTGGTTTCATGCTCGGCATGCTCGCGCTCGGCGTTCTGGGCTTCGCCCTGCCAGCATGGGGATTGTGGCGATGGCGCGGCGGCTGGCGCGTTGCCGCGGCGGTGCCGGCGGCGCTGATGGCATTCGTGGTGCTGCGTCTTCTCGTCGGCGTCTCGGCCGACCCCACCTCGCACAACCTGTGGCCGTTCGAGATCCTGATGACGGGTGCGCTCAGCGTGGTCATCATGATCGCCGCGGGGGTGGCAAGAAAAATCACCGGCGCGGACCGCACGTGACGATGCCGCACTGGCTGAGCGTATTGTTCCTGCTTGCAGCCGGTGCCGCGCTGCTGGCGGTCGCATATCACGGCTACCGGGTCGGCGAGCTCCCCGCCGGCGCCAACTTCTGGCGCGGCGCCTATCGGCCCAATCGCGAAGACAATCCGCTCGCGTTCAACTTTTACCTGATGCTGTATTTCTGTGCCGGGCTGGCGCTATGCGTATGGGGGTTGCTCGCGCTGCTGGGCATGGCGCCCGACATCAAGTGGCGATGACGGACCGACGGAGCGCAACATTTGTTAGAGCACCACCGGCCTGTCCGGCAGCTCATCGGGATTCGCGCCCCGCGCGGGAAAGTGCCGCCGCAGCAGGTCTGTGATCTCCCGAATGCCGTCGAGTGCACCTTGCTCGAATCGCCCGGCCCGGAACGACGCCTCCATTTTGCGGCACACCGCATCCCACTCGTGCTGCGCCACCTTCGCGGCGATCCCGCGGTCGGCGACGATCTCGATGGCACCGTCGACCAGCTGCACGTAGATCAAGACGCCGCTGTTGTGCTCGGTGTCCCAGACGCCGAGCTGCGCGAAGACCTCTCGCGCACGCTGGCGCGGGGTGACACCCTTGAAGAGGGCCGTCAGATGCAAGCCCGCCTCGACCGCGAAGCGAAGTTCTCCGTCGTGCGACTTCTCGGATTCCTGGATCGCGGCCTGGATACGCGCGAGCGCCGCGCTGGAAAAGGCGCGATGGGCAAGCCAGTGCGGCGTAAACAGGTGCTTCAGGATCCGCTTCATCTACCAGCTCCCCGAAGCACCGCCGCCAGCCGAGCCCCCGCCCCCGCCGCTGAACCCACCTCCGCCCCCGCCGAATCCACCCCCGCCAAATCCACCGCCGCCCCAGCCCCCCGACGACCAGCCGGAGCGACCGCCGGCGCCTACGGCGAGGCTCACCACGAATGCGATCAACGCGGCGATGCCTCCGATAACGAGGGCGCCGTAGACCAGGTACACCAGGACGCCCACCGCTCCGCCGACGGCTGCCGAACCGATGCCGCGCCCCAGAAGCGCGTGCATGACGTTGGCAATAACGGTAACGAAGATGAAGCCGAGGAACAGCATCTGGGGGTCGAAGCTCATCCGCCGCGCCGCGGCACGCGCACGCGGCGGCGGCATCGGCTCGCCCTGCACCAGCTTGGCGATGCGGTCCACGCCGGCCACGATGCCGCCGTAGAAATCGCCCTGCCTGAATCGTGGCTTGATCTCCTCGTCGATGATCCGATTCGCGATCGCGTCCGGGATCGCGCCTTCGAGGCCGCGACCCACTTCGATGCGCAGCCGGTGGTCGTCCTTGGCGACGAGCAGCAGCACGCCGTCGTCGACGTCCTTGCGGCCGAGCTTCCACTGGTCGAAGACGCGGATCGAGTACTGCTCTATCTCCTCCGGCTTCACGGTGGGCACGATCAGGATCGCGACCTGGCTCCCCTTCGCGGCTTCCAGCGCCGCGAGCTTTTTCTCGAGCGCCGCGCGCTGCTCCTGGGACAAGGTCGCGGTGAGGTCGGTGACGCGCGCCTGCAGCCGCGGCACCGCCACCTGCGCCGAGGCAAGCGGCGCAAGGCAGAATAGCGCCGCAACGAGCAGCGCCCGGATCATTGCGCCCTACTTGGCCGGCTTGCCAAAGTCGACCTTGGGCGGCTGCGCGAGGGCTTTCTCGTTCTCGACCGTGAACTGCGCCTTCTCCTTGAAGCCGAAGACCTTCGCGGTCAGGTTGCTCGGAAACTGCACCACCGCGGTGTTGTAGTCCTGCACCGCCTTGAGGTAGCGGTTGCGCGCGACGGTGATGCGGTTCTCGGTGCCTTCGAGCTGCGCCTGCAGGTCGCGGAAGCTCTGGTCGGACTTGAGCTGCGGGTAGTTCTCGACCACCACCATCAGGCGCGATAGCGCGGACGTGAGCTGGCCCTGCGCCTGCTGGAAGCGGGCGAACGCCTGCGGATCGTTGACCAGCTCCGGCGTCGCCTGGATCGAGCCGACCTTCGCGCGCGCGTTGGTCACGCCGAGGAGCACGGCCTGCTCCTGGCCGGCGAAGCCCTTCACGGTCTCGACCAGGTTCGGAATCAGGTCGGCGCGCCGCTGGTACTGGTTCAGCACCTCGGCCCACGCGGCCTTGATCTGCTGGTCCCCGGCCTGCATGGTGTTGTAGCCGCAGCCGGACAGCACCGCGGGCAGCAGTATCGCGATCGCCAGGAATCTTGCCTTCATGAATGCCCTCCGCTCGAACGTGATGGCTTGCCGGTCACACAGCGCCGTCATAATAGAGGTTCCTGATACCTGCAGAGGAATTCCCATGATCAAGTTCTACTACCACACCTCCCCGAATCCCATGAAGGTCGCGCTGTTGCTCGAGGAAAGCGGCCTGCCCTACGAAGCAATCCCGGTCGACACCCGCAAGGGCGAGCAACACAGCGCCGCCTACCTGGCGATCAACCCGAACGCGAAGACGCCGACGATCGTCGACGACGGTGTAGCGGTGTTCGACAGCAATGCGATCCTGCTGTACCTCGCCGAGAAAAGCGGCAAATTCCTCCCGGCGAACACCCCCGCTGCGCGCGGGCCGATGCTGTCGTGGCTGATGTTCGTCGCCACCGGCATCGGGCCCTATACCGGACAGTGCGTGCATTTCAAGCACCACGCGCCGGAGAAGGTCGCCTACGCCATCAACCGCTACGACTTCGAGGCCTGGCGCCATTGGAGCATCCTCGACGCCCGGCTCGCGAAACACCCCTACATGCTGGGCAAGGACTACACGCTGGTCGACATGGCGGTGTGGGGCTGGGCGCGCGCCGTGCCCTACGCGCTGGGGCAGGACGCCTGGGGCAAGCTGCCGCAGGTGAAGCGCCTGCTCGACGAGATCAACGCTCGGCCGGCCGCGCAGCGCGCCGAGGCGCTCAAGGCGCGCCACGCGTTCAAGACCGAAATGGACGACGAAGCGCGCAAGGCGATGTTCCCGCAGAACGCGCGCCTGGCGGCGTGAACCGCGCCGGGGGACGATCTCGCGCTGAGGGGTGATGCTCGATCACGGTGGCGCCGTGTCAAAGATTCTGTACTTCAGCGACATTCACATCGAGATCCGGGAAAAGGACGGCCGGCGCGGATGGACCGACGCCTGGCCGCTCGATCTCGGACCGGACCTCACCGGCCTGGCCGGAACCGCGGCCCTTGTCGTCCTCGCCGGCGACATCGGCAGGATGCGCTCGCGGCGCGATGTCTCGACGCTGCACTACGCCGAACAGGCCGCGGCCTATCTGGAGTGCCCCGCGGTCGTCGTACCCGGCAACCATGAATACTATCGCGGGTCGTTCGATGACGAACGCGAAGCGCTCCTCGCGACGAAGGTTGCGGGCGTAACGGTGCTCGACCGGGGCGAAGCGCGCTACGCCTGCGGGTCGGGCACGCTGCGCATTCTCGGCGCCACGCTATGGACCGACTACGCGGTGCTGGGCGATCCCGCGCAGGGAATGCTCGAAGCCGAACGCGCGATCGAGGATCATCGGCTGATCACGCGGCGCGACGGCGGCCCGTTCCTGCCGCGCGACGCGCTCGCGGAGCACCAGCTGTCGCGCGCATGGCTGGCGCAGCGGCTGGACGAGCCGCACGAGGGCCCGACGCTCGTCGTGACGCACCACGTTCCCCATTCCGCCGCGCGCAATCCGGTGCATGGCGCGACGCCGCTGTCGCCCGTATTCGACAGCGATTGCGATGACCTGATCGCCGCTGCCGCCCGGGCGAAGGTCGTCGCATGGATTTTCGGGCACCACCATTGGAGCCAGGAGGTCCAAGTGGGCGGCGTGCGTCTCGTGTCCGCGCAACCGGGGTATCCCGGCGAACAGACAGGGTGGAAGGGACCCGGCGTCCTGCGCGTGTAGCCGCGCTCCTCCCATCCTGTTGCGCCGCAGCACCGAATTTTGTATTGACAGGCAGCAAGCGCGGCTAAAAAATGTATCTGCGGCACATGTTCTAGGGGGATTCCATGACGCTGCAAGACAAGATCTGGCTGATCACGCTCATCGGGATGACGCTGGTCGCGCTGGTGTTCATTTTCGTCGTGGCGCAGGCGGGCAAGGCGACCCCGGAACCGCAGCAGGTCCAAACTCGAGCTTACGCACTGCGCCGCTGGCTGTTTCTGGCGCTGGTCGCGCTCGGCATCGGCATCGCCTATGCCACGCTGGCGCACTTCCCGCTCCCGGACCAGCACGCCGGGGCGCTCGCGCCGCAGGTGGTCAAAGTGGTCGGCCATCAGTGGTACTGGGAGCTCGGACCGAACAAGCTGAAAGCCGGCGTACCAGTCGAGTTCGACGTCACCAGCGCCGACGTCAATCACGGCTTTGCCATATACGACGCCGGCGACCGGCTGGTGGCGCAGACTCAGGCGATGCCGGGCTTCACCAACCGCCTGGTGCACACCTTTGCGCCGGGCAAGTACCGCGTGCTGTGCCTTGAGTACTGCGGGGTGGCGCACCACGGCATGATCACCGAATTCGAGGTGGTCGGTAACGCAAACGGAGGCCACTCATGAGCGCGCTGCGTCCTGACGACGAGAAGCTGGGGGCGCGCGAGCGCCTGGTGCTCAACCTGTACGTGATCACGACGCTCGTCGTGTTCGTGCTGATGATGCTGCTGGGCCTGGCGATGCGCATGGCGCAGGGCACCTGGCTGAACGTCCCGACGGACGTGTTCTACCAGCTGATGACCGCGCACGGCGCGGGCATGGTGGGCGCGGCCGGCTTCGGCTCGTGCGCGGTGATGTGGTATTTCCTGCGCAAGTACGTGCGCCTGGGCCTGTCGATGTTCGTCGCCAACTACGTGCTCTTCCTGCTGGGCGCGGTCCTGATCCTGGGCTCCACGTTTATCGGGCGCTACGCGGGGGCGTGGACCTTTCTCTACCCGCTGCCGGTGCACTCGATGGGACTGTGGAGCGTCAACGCCGCGGCCGCGTTCATGCTCGGTTACCTGCTGATCGGGGTCGGTTTCCTGCTGTTCTACCTCGACGCGATGCTGGCCATCATCCGCGTCTACGGCAACCTCGGGCGCGCGCTCGGCCTGCAGTGGCTGTTCGGCGGCGAGGTCGACAAGTCGCACCCGGTCGCGGTGCTTGCCAGCACCATGGTGTGCATCGTCAATTCCCTCGGCATTCTCGGCGGCGCGGTGGTGCTGGTGATCTCGCTGGTGAACGCCTACGCACCGGGGTTTGCGCTCGACGCGCTGCTCGCCAAGAACCTGATCTACTTTTTCGGCCATGTGTTCATCAACGCGAGCATCTACATGGCGGTGATCGCCGTGTACGAGCTGCTGCCGCGCTACACCGGCCGGCCCTGGCGCACCTCGCGGCCGGTTGTGTGGGCCTGGGTCGCGAGCACGGTCATGGTGCTGACGGTTTACCCGCATCACCTGATGATGGACTTCGTCATGCCGCGCTGGATGACCGCGGCAGCCCAGGTGCTGTCCTATGCCAGTGGCCTGCCGGTATTCACGGTCACGGTCTACGGCGCGCTGACCAACGTATACCGTTCCGGCCTGCGCTGGAGCATGCCGTCGAAGCTGATCGTGCTGTCGATGTTCGGCTGGGCGGCGGGCGTGGTGCCGGCAATCGTGGACGCCACCATCAGCGCCAATCGCGTGATGCACAACACCACCTGGGTGCCGGGACATTTCCACTTCTACCTGCTGCTCGGCGTGCTGCCGATGGTGCTGGCGTTCATGTACTACCTGATCGAGCGTGACGCCGCGGCCCCCGAACGCGCCGGCGACCGGCACGGCTTCAGCGCTTATCTCCTCGGCGGCGTCGTTTTCGTGATGATGTTCCTCGCCGGCGGGTACGCCAGCGAGCCGCGGCGCTACGCGGTGCACTTCGCGCAGTGGCTGGCCTACGACCGCATCGCGTCGGTGGCCGCAGCGCTGGTGATCGTCGCGATGCTGGTGTTCACGTTGCGAATTTCGGCCGGCCTGCTGCGCGCGACCGATGGCGGCCCTGCGCACGGCGCTGGCTAGCGCGGCGCTGCTGCTGGCGGGCGGCGCGCTGCTCGGCTGGGCGACCGACGGCTTCCGGGCCTTTACCACGGAGAGCGCTCGCCGCCTGGCGGTGCAGCGCGCCCCGGTAGCGGTGCCAAACCTGATCCTGCAGGACCAGTCCGGGCATCGCTTCGCGCTCGCCGACCTGCGCGGGCGCTGGCTGCTGGTCGATTTCATCTACACCAGCTGCCCAACGCTGTGCCTCGCGCTGGGCGGCGACTTCGCCCAGTTGCAGGCCGCGCTGGCGAGGCCCATCGCACAAGACAGGGTGGTGCTGCTGAGCATCACCTTTGACCCGGTGCGCGATACGGCGGATCGGCTCACCGACTATCTGAACCGATTTGGCAGCCACGGCGCCGGCTGGCGCGCGGCGCGTCCGCTGGACGCCGCGGCGCTCGCTCGGCTCGAGCGAACATTTGGCATTACGGTCATTGCGGACGGCGTGGGCGGCTATACGCACAATGGGGGGATCCACCTCGTGGATCCGCACGGACGCCTGGTGCAGATCCTCGATTCGGGCAATCCGGCGGCAGTGGCGCGCGAAGCCGAACGCCGTTTGCGGAGCTGATCGTGCGCGGTGCACGACTTGCCTCGGCCCTGGGGCTGCTGCTCGCGCTGCTCGCACTTTTCACGCTCCGGCCGTTGCTGGAGGCAAGCATGACGGCGCAGATGCTGCTGCAGATTCCGCTGCTGGTCTGCGTTGGGGTGGTGCTCGGCCATGCGCTGTCGACGGACTGGGGCGCGCGCGTGGCGCCGTGGAACCGCAGCGGCTTGAGCGGACTGGTGCTCGCCAGCCCGGCGGTGATGTTCTGGATGCTGCCGCGATCGCTCGACGCCGCGGCCCGCGAGCCCTTGATGGACGTCGCAAAGCACTTGTCGCTGCCGCTGCTGGCCGGACTACCGATTGCGCTGAGCTGGCCCCGTGCCGGCTTTGTCGTCCGCGGCGTGTTCCTGCTCGAGCTGGTCGCGAGCTGCTTTCGCCTGGGATGGCTGTATCTGATCTCGCCGCTGCGACTGTGCAACAACTACGCGCTCGACGACCAGCGGCGCCTGGGCGAATGGCTGCTCGTGATCGGCGTCGCGCTGCTGGCAGGGATCGCGTTCAAGCTGCTGTGGGGTAACATGAGCGCCCCTCGCCAGCCGCCCGGCGCAAACGATCGAGGATGCGATGCAGCTTACCCGCTTCACTGACTACGCATTGCGCGTCGTGGTGTACGTCGGCCGCGAATCCGGCCGCGTGTGCACCATGGCGGAAATCGCGGACTTCTACCGGATTTCGCTGGAGCACTTGCGCAAAGTGGTGCACAAGCTGGCGCGGCTCGGATACCTCAGCTCCACGCGAGGCCGCGGCGGCGGGATCGTGCTGGGGCGCGACCCGGCCGCGATCCGGCTTGGCCAGCTGATCGTCGCGATGGAGGAGGACCTCAGTATCGTCGACTGCGAGGCGCTGGACTGCGTCCTCAGCCCGGGCTGTTCGCTGAAGTCCGCGCTGGATCGGGGCAGCCGAGCGTTCGTCGCGACGCTCAACGAAACGACGCTCGCGGACTTGCTGGGCAACCGGAGCATGCGGCGGCAACTCCGCGGCATCCGCATCGTGCCGCGACCGGCGCGCCCGGAAAGCGCCGCGCGGGAGTCGTGAGCAAGGTCGGCGTGTTTCCCTGAAGCGATCACAACAGCCGGCGTAACCCTTTTTGCGGCTGGCTGCGTTTAATGCTTCGTCACTCAATCGAAAGGACGAATCATGAAACGCAGCCTCCTCGCGGCCGCCCTCGCGGCGGCCTTCAGCACCCTGCCCGCGGCCCGCGCCGCTACGCAGGAGCGGCCCAGCACGCTGGCCGACCAGCAGTCGGTCGCCGTGACGATTTATAACGAGAACCTCGCGCTCATCAAGGACGTGCGCAAGGTGGCGCTCGACCGCGGCGACAACCGCCTTGCGCTGCGCGAGGTCAGCGCGCAGATGCGGCCCGAGACCGCGCTGCTGCGAAGCCTGTCGAATCCTGGCGCGCTGAGCCTGCTCGAGCAGAATTTCGACTTCGACCTGCTCACGCCGGCGAAGCTGCTGGAGAAGTACGTCGGCCGCCAGGTTCGAATCGTGAAGACGAACCCGCAGACCGGCGCCGAGACGGTGGAGAACGCGATCGTGCTCGCCGCCAGCCAGGGCGTGGTGCTGAAGATCGGCGACCGCATCGAAACGGGGTTGCCGGGACGGATCGTCTACGACGGCGTGCCGGCCAACCTGCGCGACCGCCCGACGCTGGTGAGCGAGCTCTCGAGCGAGCGCTCGGGCCCGCAAACGATCGAGCTGTCCTACCTCTCGGGCGGACTTTCGTGGAAGGCGGATTACGTCGCCGAGCTGAGCGCGAGGGACGACGCGCTGGACCTGAACGGCTGGGTGACGCTCACCAATCGCAGCGGCACGTCGTACCCCGACGCAAAGCTGCAGCTTGTGGCGGGTGACGTGAACCGCGTGCGCGACGAGCTCGCCTACGCCGCCAAGGCCGGTCGACTGCGGGCGGTCAACGAGGCCGCGGCCCCGGCGATGGCGGAGGAGGCCTTGTTCGAGTACCACCTCTACACCCTGCAGCGCCCGACCACGATCGCGGACAACCAGACCAAGCAGGTCGCGCTGCTTTCCGGTTCGAGCATCCCCGTGACCAAGGAGCTGGTGCTCCAGGGCAGCGACTACTACTACCGCTCGAGCGTCGGCAGCATCGGCCAAAAGCTCAAGGTCGGCGTGTTCGTCCAGTTCGAGAACCGCGAGGCCTCGCACCTCGGCCTGCCGATGCCCAAGGGCGTGGTGCGCGTCTACAAGAAGGACGCGGCCGGCAACGCCCAGTTCGTGGGCGAGGACCGCATCGACCACACGCCGAAGAACGAGACCGTGCGCCTGAAGCTGGGCGAGGCCTTCGACGTCACGGCGGACAAGAAGCAGACCGACTTCAGGCGCCGCGACACGTACTCGCCCTGGAATTACGTGTACGAAAGCGCGTACGAGATCGTCCTGCGCAACGCCAAGAAGGAAGCCGTGACGGTCGTGGTACGCGAGCCGATGCCGGGCGACTGGACCATGCTCGAGGAGACGCAGCGCCACCAGAAGGTGGCTTCCGGCACCGCCGAGTGGCGCGTGCGCGTGCCGGCCGAGGGCAAGTCCACCCTGCGCTACCGGGTGCTGGTACGCTACTAACCCATGAAGGAACTCACTCCCACCGGCAAGCTGCGCGTCGGCGTCAACCTCGGCAACTTCCTCCTCGTGCAGCGCAACCCGGACGGGAGCATCCGCGGCATCGTCCCGGATCTTGCCCAGGAGCTCGCGAAACGGCTCGGCGTGCAAGCCGAGCTGCGCAAATACGAGAAGGTCGGCGAGGTCGCCGACGGCGCGAAGAAGGGCGAGTGGGACGTCGCCTTCATCGGCGCCGAGCCCCAGCGCGCGGCCGAGATCGACTTCTCGCCGCCCTACGTGGAGATCGAGGCTACCTACCTCGTGCCCGCGGGCTCGCCGATCAAGTCGATCGCGGAAGTGGACCGCAAAGGTGTGCGCATCGCGGTCGCGAACCGCGCCGCCTACCACCTTTGGCTCGAGCGCAACGTGAAGCAGGCAACCCTGGTCACGGGCGAGAACATCGAGGCGTCCTACCAGGTCTTCGTCAAGGACAAGCTCGAAGCGCTTGCCGGACTCAAGCCCCGGTTGATGGAGGACCTGGCCAAGCTGCCGGGCTCGCGCCTGCTGGAGGGCCGGTTCACCGCCGTGCAGCAGGCGATCGGCACGCCCAAGGGGCGCCCCGACGGCGCGGCGTACCTGCGGAAGTTCGCCGAGGAGATCAAGGCCTCGGGACTCGTCGTGCAGCTGATCGAGCGCCACGGCATTCGCGGGCTCTCGGTCGCCGCGGCCGCATAGGCGGCGGCGCATGTCCCGCGGGCCCGCGCTCACGCGCGAGAGCATCCTCGACGGATCGTTCCATGCGCTCATCCGGTCGCTGCTCTCGCCGGGCACGCGGATCGTGTCCGACCAGGAGCGCGCGGCGCAGGTCAAGGCCATGCTCGAGCGCGCGCCGCGGCCCGGTCGGGTCTGGATCTTCGCGTTCGGCTCGCTGATCTGGAATCCGGCGTTCCATTTCACCGAGCGGCGCACCGCGCGCATCCACGGGTACCATCGCCAGTTCTGCCTCTGGTCGCGCGCCGGGCGCGGCAGCCCCGAGCGGCCCGGGCTGATGCTTTCGCTCGAGCGCGGCGGCAGCTGCGCGGGCGTCGCCTATCGCATCGACCGGCGCGAGGCCGCCACCGAACTCGACGTCATCTGGCGGCGCGAGATGTTCACCATGGCCTACCACCCGGTGTGGGTGACGGCCTATACGCCCAAGGGCCCGGAGCCTGCGATCGCCTTCAGCGCCAACCGCCGGCACGAGCGCTACGTGCCGGGACTCGACGAAGCGGTGGTCGCGCGGTACCTGGCCACCGGCGCCGGCGCCACCGGCCGCTGCTGCGACTACCTCTTCGACACCGTCGCGCACCTCCAGCAACTCGGCATCCGCGACCGGCGCATGGAGTCGCTCGAATCGCGAGTGAGAAAAATAGGGACTGTCCCCATTTAGCCTTCTATCGGCAGCGGCTCGATCCAGTAGGCGTGGCGGAGCTTGCGGCCGAGGACGGGGTCCTCCAGCTCCATGGTGAATTTCTTTGCCGGGTGGATGCCGTCCCGGGCGGCGAGCGTGCCGCAGAACATCGCCGAGCCCGTTTGCAGGCCGCCGTACTTCTGCAGCAGGTCCTCGGGGGAGCGCATCGCCGTCACCGGGCCTTCCTGGTACAACGCCTCGTCGGCCCAGGCGCGCAGCACCAGCCGATCCCAGTGCGGGCGCACCTCGTCGTAGCGCCAGGTCTCCTTGGAAACCGGCTTGGCGCAGAGCTGCTTGGACAGGCTCACGCCGACGGTCTCGGCCTTGCGGTCGGTGTGGTCCGAGCCCACCGCCACGCGCATCGCGCCCGCGCCCTGCACCAGCACGAACTCGACCTCGCCGCTCGTATCCGGCCCCGACACCTGGATCGAGTCCGCGTGCGTGAAGAGGTTCGCCGCCACCCGGTAGAAGATCGGCGTGGTCTTCGGCGGCTTCACGCCGATCGCGGCGAGTTCCTCGATGTGCTTCCGGAGCGCCGCCTCGTCGCGCCCGGTCCAGCCGGCGATCACCAGCTCGCGGATCACCATCAGGCGACGCGGCGCACGCCGGCCTCGCCCGGGACGTCGTAGCTCGCCATCAATTCCTCGACGACGCGGTGGTAGTGGTCCCACGGCGCCTCGCGGAAGTTGTGGTTGCGCACGATGAAGGACGCACCGGCATAGAATTTTTCGTACTGCAGGTGCCGGCCCGCGAATTCCGAGCCGATGAGGTCCCAGGCGAGCTTGTAGAGCTTCATGCGCTCGACCGCGCCCATCTGCGGCGTCTGCCAGTAGGTCTCGAACTGCGCCTTCAGCTTCGGGTCGTGCATCACGGTGATGTCGGCCGGCATCTGGAAGATGCCGCCGCCGCACAGCTCCCTCAGCGAGTCGATGATCTGCGAGTGGCTTTCGGTGCACCAGTTGAGCGCGGCGTACATGTAGCGGCGGTTGAAAGTCTTCCAGCCCTCGGGCCAGTCCTCGGCGTCCTGCAGCTGGCCGGCGATCATGCCGCCAAGCGTCGCCTCCAGCGCCGAGAAGCGCCCCAGCACCTCGCGCACCGCGGGAATCTCGTTCGCCCCCGAGGCGTGCGCGATCTTGCTCGCGAGGCCGACGATCAGCTGCATCTTCGAATGGAAGCGCACATTCGACTGGTGGTTGCCGTAGCAGTGGCCCGGCGTCTTGATGTAGATGTCGCGCGCGAGCACGGCGTCCATGTGCACGAACACGCGCTCCCAGGGCACCTTGACGTTCTCGCACATCACCATCGAGTCGGTCTCGTCGAAGCGCCACGCGAGCGGGTTGTCGAACTCGTTGGGCGCGTGCAGCTCGAAGGGCTTGCGGGACCACAGCGACACGCCCGGCGCATTCACCGGGATCGCGCAGGTGATCGACTCGGCGAGCTGGTTGGGCGCGAGCGGGATCAGGTTGCCGATCCAGATCTCGTTGGCGAACACGGCGCCCGTGGCGAGCATCTTCATGCCCGAGATCACGACGCCGTCGTCGTCCTCGCGCACCACGCGCAGCGTCGGCACCGGCAGGTTCTGCTTGACGTAGAACTCGGGATTGCGCGCCGCCTGCGGCGGGATCACGGCGTACACGCCGTAGACGTCCTCGTCGCGCATGTGCTCGTAGTAGCGCACGAGGTTCGCTTCGAACTTGCCGAACACCGACGGGTTCATCGCCATGCCCGCGACGAAGCTCGAGACGTGGTCGGGCGAGCGCCCGAGCAGGCCGTAGCTGAGATCCGCGATCGCGCGGTGCAGGCGCGTGCGCTTCTCCAGGTCCGCGCGCGTGCGCGCGCGGAGGAAGTACGCGCTGTGGCGTCCGCCGCCTTCCTCGAAGGTGTAGGCGGAGTCGCTGCGCTTGAGGTCATAAATCGCCGCCATCGAGCGCGCGGCGTTGCGGAACGCCGGATGCGTGGTGACGTCGTCCACGCGCTCGCCGCCGACGTACACCACGCGACCGTCGCGCAGCGACTCCAGGTGCTCGGCTCCGGTCTTCAGCATGGCGCCTCCCTAGCGCGGCTTGCCGCTCGTCTCGTAGTAGTGGATCTCGTAGAGCAGGCAGCCGCCCTTGGTCGTGAACGGACCGTGGCGCACGCCCGGCGGCCGGCAGGCGTAGGTAAAGGCTTTCGAAGACTGCCCGCCCTTGCCCTTCGCGTCATTGCCAACGACGAGGTCGCCCTGCACGAGGAACACCTCCTCCCAGTGGTCGTGGACGAAGGGCTCGGTCGAGTAGGCGCCGGGCTCGATCTTCAGCAGGCGCGTGCGGCTTCCGCGCTTGGTGGCCTCGTCGATGTCCGAAGCGAGCACTTTTTGGGAGAAGCCTGGCGGATAGTTCGACCCCGGCGACTCCCAGCCGTGCGTCATGTCGACGCCGACGAATTCCAGGTGCGGCTTGGGCTGGCTCATCTGTCTCCTCGAACGACCATTGACTCGGCGCGACCGGCTTCCGGAGAATAGCGCAGGTCCCAGCCCAATTCCACGGAGGAGCCATGCTGAAGCTCTACGGCCAGTACCGCTCGCGCGCGTTCCGCGTCGCCTGGCTGTGCAAGGAATCCAACATCCCCTACGAGCACCACAACGTCACCATCAACGTCGAGGGCGCGACCGCCAAGGCGCCCTGGTACGCGGCGCTCAACCCGAACCTGCGCGTGCCGACGATCGACGACGACGGCGTCGTCATGTGGGAGTCGGCGGCGATCAACCTCTACCTGGCCGAGAAATATCACAGCCCGCTGTGGCCAAAGGACACGGCCGGCAAGGCGCGCATGCTGCAGTGGGCCTTCTACATCGCCAACGACGTCGAGACGCCGATGATCACGCTGATGCGCCACCGCCACCTGCTGCCGCCCGAGAAGCGCGACGCCAAAGCCGCCGACGAGGCCGAGAAGCAGCTCCTGCCGAAAATGCAGGTGCTGGAGGATGCGCTCGGCAAGGCGCCCTTCTTCAGCGGCGCCGCCTGGGGCATGGCCGACTGCATGGTCGCGACCGTGACCTACACGATGTGGATCAACAAGTTCGAGCTGCTCGGCAAGTTTCCGAAATTCAAGACCTGGCTCGACGCGAGCGTCGAGCGCCCGGCAGCGAAGGAAGTGCGCAAGCTCCGCGAATAACGATGGCCCATGTGGTGGGCCGTTGGCCCACCGTACGGTGGGCCGAAGGCCCACCCT
>JBOIFE010000110.1:0-11382 GCA_050741015.1 Burkholderiales bacterium
CCTCAAGGAGGACCACGGACAGCGGATCGCCGTGATCGAGAACGAATTCGGCGAGGTCGGCGTCGACAGCGACCTCCTGGAGAAGTCCGACGAGCAGATCGTCGAGATGAACAACGGCTGCATCTGCTGCACCGTGCGCGGCGACCTGATCCGCATCCTCGGCGAGCTGAAGGACAAGCGCTCGAGCGGCGCGCTGAAATTCGACCGCGTGGTGATCGAGACCACGGGCATGGCCGACCCGGGGCCGGTGGCGCAGACCTTCTTCACCGACGAGGACATCGGGAACTATTACCTGCTCGACTCGATCCTTACCGTGGTGGATGCAAAGCACGCCCCGAAGCAGCTCGACGATTTCCACGAGGCCCAGGACCAGGTCGGCTTCGCCGACCGGATCCTGATGTCCAAGACCGACCTCGTGGGCGAGGCCGAGGTGAAGGCGCTCATCGAGCGCCTGAAGCGCATGAACCCGCGCGCGCCGGTGAAGCCGGTGCACTTTGGCGAGGCGCCGATCGAGGAGATCCTCGACATTCGCGGCTTCAACCTGAACGCGATCCTCGAGCTCGACCCGGCGTTCCTGATCGACGACCACCACGAGCATTCCGACGAAATCGCGTCCTTCGTCTTCAAGTCCGAGAAGCCCTTCGACGGCGACAAGCTGGAGAATTTCCTCTCCGGCATGATCCAGGTCTACGGCCCGGACCTGCTGCGCTACAAGGGCGTGCTGTGGATGAAAGGCAAGCCGCAGCGCGTCGTCTTCCAGGGCGTGCACATGATGATGGGCGGCGACATGGGCAAGCCCTGGGCGAAGGGCGAAAAGAAGTCTTCGATCCTCGTCTTCATCGGCCGCAAGCTCCCGAAGGACCTCTTCCTCGCCGGGCTCGAGCAGTGCCTCGCCTAGCCACCGTCGCGCGCGTCCTCGTCGCGGCGCTGCTGCTCTGCGCACAGCAGGCCGCGCTCGAGCACGCGATCTGGCACGCGGGCGGCGCGTCCGACACCGTCGTCGACGCGAAGCAGTCCACGTCCGGCCATAACCCGCTGTGCGACCAGCACGCCGCGCTCGGCGCCGTCGCCGGCGCCATCGGCTGCGCGGCGCCAAGCGTCCTGCCCGTCGTTCACGTATTCGCGGCGCTGACAGCGCCTGCGTTCCCGGCGCGCGACAACGCGCCGCCCGTCTCCGCCTCCCGGGACCCCCCCGTTCTCCTCTAGAAGCGACCGATCGAGCGCGCCGTTCGCCCAGGCGGCGGCGCGCATGACGTCCACTTCGCAAGGAGGCAGTCATGTTTCGCAGATTGTGCTTCGCCGCGGCGCTTGCCGTGGCGATCGCACCGGCGCTAGCGCAAGTCGGGACGCGCGGCACCGGCGCCAATTCGTTCAACCCCGCGGTGTCGCTGATCCTGCAGGGCACCGCCGCGACGAGCTCGCAGGATCCCAACACCTACCACATCGACGGATTCGCGCCGCCCGGCGGTGAGATCGGCCCCGCGCCGCGCGGCTTCAGCCTGGGCGAGTCGGAGATCTCGATCGCCGCCAACGTCGACCCGTACTTCCTCGGGCAGATGACGGCGTCATTCACGCCCGACAACGAGCTCGAGGTCGAGGAGGCGTTCTTCCAGACGCTCTCGATCGGCCAGGGTTTCACGCTGAAGGGCGGGCGCTTCCTCTCGGCGATCGGCTACGAGAACTCGATCCACCAGCACGCCTGGGACTTCCAGGACGCGCCGCTCGCCTACCAGGCGTTCCTCGGCGGGCGCTGGAACGACGACGGCGTGCAGCTGAAGTGGCTCGCGCCGACCGACCTGTTCCTGGAACTCGGCGGCGAGCTCGGCAATGGCCGCAACTTTCCCGGCACGCCGAACAACCGCAACGGCTCGAACGCCGGCAGCGTGTTCGCGCACGTGGGCGGAGACCTGAGCGACGGCACCGCGTGGCGCGGAGGACTGTCGATGCTGCGCGCGACGCCGCAGGACCGCGCGTTCGACGCTGAGGACGCCTCCGGCAATCCGGTGACGCAGTCCTTCAGCGGGACGTCGAAGCTCTACATCGCCGACTTCATCCTCAAATGGGCGCCGCACGGCGATGACACGGTGAACAACTTCAAGCTGCAGGGCGAGTACTTCTACCGCGACGAGGGCGGCGCGCTCACCTACGACGCCGGCGCACCGGTCACCGGCGACTACGCGAGCCGCCAGTCGGGGTGGTACCTGCAGGGCGTCTACCAGTGGATGCCGCAATGGCGCGCGGGCCTGCGCTACGACCAGCTCGACCGCGGCACCGTCGACAGCGCCGTCCCGCTCGCGGGGCCGCTTGCGACCGACTACAGCCCCTCGCGCGTCACCGCGATGGTCGACTGGACCGGTACCGAGTTCAGCCGCATCCGGCTGCAGGTCGCCGAGGACAAGTCTCGCCAGGGCATGACCGACCACCAGGTCGTCCTGCAATACATCTTCAGCCTCGGCGCGCACGGCGCGCACACGTTCTAGGAGAGCGTCATGAGATCGATCCTTGCATTGCTGCTCGCGGCGGCCTCGGGGCCGGCGCTGGCGTCCCTCAACATCTTCGCCTGCACGCCGGAATGGGGGTCGCTCGCATCCGAAATCGGTGGCGAGCGAGTCAGCGTGTTCGTCGCCACCAGCCCGCTGCAGGACCCGCACCACGTCCAGGCGCGGCCGAGCCTCATCTCGCACGCGCGCCGCGCGGACCTGGTCGTGTGCACCGGCGCCGAGCTCGAGATCGGGTGGATGCCGGTCGTGACCACGCAATCGGGCAATCCGCGCATCCAGCTCGGGCAGCCCGGCTATTTCGAGGCGGCCTCGGCCGCGCACCTGATCGAAGTCCCGCAGCGCGTCGACCGCGCGCTGGGCGACGTGCATCCCGCGGGCAACCCGCACCTGCACCTGGACCCGGAGAACATCTCGCTCGTGGCGAAGGCGCTCGCGCAGCGAATGAGCATGCTCGACGCGAAGGACGCGTCGTACTATCTCGAGCGCGAGCTCGACTTCCAGAAGCGCTGGCACGCCGCCACGTTGCGCTGGGAGCGCGAGGCCGAGCCGCTGAAGGGCATGCCGATCATCGTGCACCACACCGACCACTCGTACTTCATCCGCTGGCTGGGCCTGGTTCAGGTCGGCACGCTCGAGCCCAAGCCCGGACTGCCGCCGTCGGCGGCGCACCTCGCCGAGCTGCTCGCCGACATGAAGGACCACCCGGTAAAGGCGGTGGTGCGCTCGGCCTACCAAGACCCGCGCGCGGCCGACTGGCTGTCGAAGGAGGCGCACGTGCCAGAAGTCGTCGTCCCCTTCACGGTGGGTGGCACCGCGGGCGCGAACGACCTCTTTGGCCTGTATGAGGACACGATCCAGCGCCTGAAGGCGGCCCTCCAATGAATATGGGCGACGCCGACTGGAGCCTGCTGTGGCCCGCGCTCGCCGCGGGCCTGCTCGTGACCTTGACGCACGTCCCGCTCGGCCTGCAGGTGCTCTCGCGCGGGATCGTCTTCATCGACCTCGCCGTGGCGCAGATCGCGGGACTGGGCGTGGTGCTCGCCGATACGCTCGGCTACTCGCCGCACGGCGCCGGCGTGCAGGCCGCGGCGCTCGGTGCGGCGCTCGCCGGCGCGATCGCGCTCGGCGCGACCGAACGGCGCTGGCCCGAGGTGCAGGAGGCGATCATCGGCGTTGCCTTTATCGTGGCGGCGAACGCCGCGATCCTGCTGCTCGCGGCGAATCCGCGCGGCGCCGAGCACCTGAAGGACCTGCTCGTCGGGCAGATCCTCTGGGTGAGCCCGGGCGACTTGCCCATGGTCGCGGCGGTGAGCGCCGCGATCCTCGCCGCGTGGTTCGGCTATGCCGCGCGCGGCGGGCGCTTTGCGTTTTACCTGGTGTTTGCCTGCGCGGTGACGATGTCGGTGCAGCTCGTCGGCCTGTACCTGGTCTTCTCGACGCTGATCATCCCCGCGCTCGCCACGCGAGGCTTCGAGCGCCGGCGGCTCGCCGCCTGCTACGTGCTCGGCGCGCTCGGCTACGCGCTCGGCCTGGGGCTGTCGCTGGTCTGGGACCTGCCCTCGGGGCCGCTCATCGTCTGCGCGCTGGCCGTGCTGGGCGCGATCGTATTCGTCGCGCGCCCTAAGCGCGCGGCCTGAGGCCGGCCTCGGGCAGCGCCTGCACCGCGCCGCGCAGGAACGCCATCTGCCGGCGCGCGCGGCGGCAGCCGATGCAGTAGGCGAAGTGCACGCGCAGCGCCACGCGCTCGCCGAAGGCGAGCTCGCGGTCCAGCCCCTGCGATACGAGGCGCGTGGTCTCCCGGCACTCGAGCAGCTTCATTTTCCGAACCAGGCCTGCTGCAGGCACTCGCGCAGCGACATGCGTGCGCGGTACAGCAGCACCCAGCAATGGGTCGGGGTTATTTCGAGTTCCTTACAGATCTCGGCGGTCTCCAGGCCGAGGTGCTCGCGCATCATGAACGCGCGGCCGGTGCGCGCGGGGAGACGCTCGAGGCACCTCTCGAGCGCCAGGAAGAACTGGCTCTGCTCGAGCGCCCCGTCGGGATCGCCCCAGGGGGCGGGCCGCTCGGTCCAGTGGCCGTTGCGCGCGAACAGGCCGTCGAGGTCTTCCAGGTCCTCATCTTCCTCGGCAGCGAGCGGCGCCTCCCGCGACTGCCGGCGGATCGTGTCGACGATCTTGTGCTTCAGGATCCCGGTGAGCCAGGTGCGAAGGTTCGCGCGCCCGGCGAACCCCGATTCGCCCGCGAGCGCGGCGAGCAGCGCCTCCTGCACGCAATCCTCGGCGGCCGCCGCGTCCCGCAGCTGGAGGCTCGCGTAGCGCATCAGGTACGGCCGCAGGGCCTCGACCTGGGCACGGAAATCGGCGGGAGCGGGCACGGGGAGATTCTAAAGGAGGGGGCTTGAAACTCCGGGGGACGTCCCTACCTGTAGGAAACCGGGCCCGCAAGGCCCCCCGAAATCCAGGAGAAAACCGATGAGCTATCTCACCCGCTATGACCTGACCAACGATCTGGTCGACGACTTCTTCAAGGGCTTCTTCGTCCGGCCGCTCGGCTACGAGCCGCGCGAGGCCGTGGCGCCCCGCGTGAAGGTCGACGTGGCCGAAAAGAACGGCAGCTACCTGGTGACCGCCGAGGTCCCGGGCGTGAAGAAGGAAGACATCCGTGTCAGCATCGACGGCGCGCAGGTCACGCTGGAAGCCGAGGTGAAGCAAGAGCGCGAGGCCGGCAAGGACGAGCGCGTGCTGCACATCGAGCGCGCCTACGGCAAGGCCACGCGCAGCTTCACGCTGCCGCAGGAAATCGACGAAGCCCAGGTCGAGGCGAAGGTCCGCGACGGCGTGCTCGAGCTGACGCTGCCGAAGAAAGCCGCGGCCGCGCGCAAGCAGATCGCGATCCAGTAAGGACGCCGCCCGCACGCTCCCCGGGGCCGGCGCTCGCGCGCCGGCCCTTTTTGTTTGTAGAATCCCGAGCATCATGAACGCGCCCCAGGATCCGCAGGCCGATGCCGCGCAGAAGGCGCACATCCTCGCCGAGGCGCTGCCCTACATCCAGCGCTTCCACGGCAAGACGATCGTCGTCAAGTTCGGCGGCAACGCCATGGTCGACGAGGCGCTGAAAGCGGGCTTCGCGCGCGACGTGGCCCTGCTCAAGCTGGTCGGCATGAACCCGGTCGTCGTGCACGGCGGCGGGCCGCAGATCGAGCGCATGCTCGCCAAGCTCGGCAAGAAGGGCGAGTTCATCCAGGGCATGCGCGTCACCGACCGCGAGACCATGGACATCGTCGAGATGGTGCTCGGCGGCACGGTGAACAAGGAGGTCGTCGAGCTGATCAACCAGGCCGGCGGCAAGGCCGTCGGGCTCACCGGGCAGGACGGCGTGTTCATCCGCGCGCGGAAGATGCTGCTGCCGGGCAAGGACAACGGCCGCGTCGACCTCGGCCAGGTCGGCGAAGTCGAGTCGATCGACCCCGCCGTCATCTCGGCGCTCGAGCAGGCCGGCTTCATCCCGGTCGTGGCGCCGATCGGCACCGGCGCCGACGGCACCACCTACAACATCAACGCCGACCTCGTCGCCGGCAAGCTCGCCGAGATCCTGCGCGCCGAGAAGCTGGTCGTGCTCACCAACACGCCCGGGGTGCTCGACAAGGACGGCCGGCTGCTGACCGGCCTCACGCCCAAGAAGATCGACGACCTCGTCGCCAAGGGCGTGATCTCGGGCGGCATGGTGCCCAAGATCGGCTCCGCGCTCGACGCCGCGCGCGCCGGCGTGAAGAGCGTGCACATCATCGACGGGCGCGTGCCGCACGCGCTGCTGCTCGAAGTGATGACCGACCAGGGCGTCGGCACGCTGATCAAGAGCAAGTAGCCCGATGCGCCTCGTCGCCCTGCCGCCCTCGCGGCGGGTGTGGATCTTCGACCTCGACAACACGCTGCACGACGCGCACGCGAAGATCTTCCCGTCGATGCACGACCAGATCAACGCCTACCTGGTGAACCGGTTCGGCGTCGACGAGGCGGGCGCCAACGAGATGCGGCGCGGCTTCTGGGCGCGCTACGGCACGACGATGAACGGGCTGATGCGCCACTATGGCACCGACCCGCGCGAGTTCCTCGCCGCCACGCACCAGTTCCCCGAGCTCGGCGACATGGTGGTGCACGAGTCGGCCGTGCGCCACGCGCTTGCGCGCCTGCCGGGCCGCAAGCTCATCTTCTCCAACGCGCCCCGCCCCTACGCCGAGGCGGTGCTGAAGGCGCTCGGCATCGGGCGTTACTTTGACGCGGTGCACACGATCGAGAACGCGCGCTATCGCGGCAAGCCCTCTCTGCACGGCTACCGCGCGCTGTTGCGGCGCCACGACCTCGACCCGCGGCGCTGCGCCCTGGTCGACGACATGCCGGAAAATTTGCGCACTGCAAAGCGGTTGGGCATGGCCACGGTGTGGGTCAGCCGCGAAAGGCGCCGGCTGCCGTACGCGGACCTGCGCGTGGCTTCCGTCACGGAGCTGCCGGGCCTCGTGTTCCGCTACATGCACTAGTAGAATCATTTTCATGCCCCGGATCAAAGGCGAGCGCAAGCTGGAAATCCTCAAGGCGCTCGCGCAGATGCTCGAAGCCCCGCGCTGGGAGGGCGTCACGACGGCGGCGTTGGCCAAGAAGCTCGACGTGTCCGAGGCGGCGCTCTACCGCCACTTCGCCTCCAAGGCGCAGATGTTCGAGGGGCTGATCGAATTCATCGAAAGCTCGGTGTTCACGCTGGCGAACAAGATCACGGCCGACGTGGCCGACGGCCGCAAGCAGGCCGACCAGCTGCTCGAGATGCTGCTCGCCTTCGCCGAGAAGAATCCGGGCATGGTGCGCGTGATGACGGGCGATGCGCTGGTCGGCGAGCACGAGCGGCTGCAGGCGCGCATGAACCAGGTCTTCGACCGCTTCGAGGCCACGCTCAAGCAGGCGCTGCGCGCCGCGGCCGACAGCGACGCCGCGGCGCACTCGAGCGCGCTGCTGCGCTACGCGATCGGCGCGCTGCACCAGTTCGCGAAGAGCGGCTTTGCCCGCAAGCCCACCGAGGGCTGGGCGGCGCAGCGCGTGTTCCTCGCCGCTTGAGTCGCGCGCTCGGCGTCGCGCTGCTCGCGATTGCGGCGGCTGCGCACGCGCAATCCGCGCCCGAGGTCAATGCGCAGCGCACCGAGGCCGCGGGCTACGCTGTCACGCACGCGCTGCTGGTCGCGAACCTGGTGAAGAACTGCCAGCGCTTTCGCGGCGAGCTCGAGCCGGATCCCGAGGCCGTGCTCGCCGGCTGGCGCGAGCGCAATGGCGCGCGGCTCGCGGCCTCGCAGACCTACTTCATCTTTGCGCGCGCCGCGATGGTGCGCCAGGGCGGCGAGGCCGCGGCCGAGCGCTTCGACCGACGGACCCAGGATGTCTTCGTCGACGAGGCCAACAACAGCCTGAACGACATCTTCGAGCACGCGAGCCCGCAGCCCTGGACGTGCAGGCGCTGGATCAAGGCCATCGCCGACGGCGAGGCCGACCTCAACTGGGAATCGAAGTACGCGGCGACGCTCGACGAACTGGTCGAGTTCGCGCGGAGCGTGCAGCCGCGCTAGCGCTCGAGGTCCGCCGGCATCGTGCCGCCGGTGAACGCGACTCGCGGATTCCGAAACCGCGCGAGCCAGAGCCGGAACGACTCGCGCGGGAACTTCAGGCTGAACATCAGGTAGAACAGGCGGAACAGCCGGAAGCGCCAGCGCGCGCCGATGTCGCGGAATATGTCGCCTGCGAGCAGCGAGATGACCGCCTGCTGCACGCGGTGCGGATTGCCCGGGTGCAGCAGCAGGAAACGCATGCCCGGCGTGTTGAAGCGCTCGATGAACCACGAAAAAGTACCGACGCCCCGGCGCACCATGCGCTCGAAATGCCGGAAGCGCGCCTTGGCGCCGCGCTCGCCGCACAGCCAGGCGTCGATTGCTTCGGCGGCGAGCACGCCGCTGTTCATGCCGAGCAGGACGCCGCTGGAGAATACCGGGTCGATGAAGGCGTAGGCGTCGCCCACCAGCACGTAGCGCTCGCCTCGCATGCGGCTCGAGGTGTACGAGTAGTTGCCGGTGGCGCGCGCCTCGCCGTCGATCAGCACGGCGTCGCGCATGCGCTGGCGCATCTCCTGCGGCGCGAGCGCGATCGTCTGCCGCAGGAACTCGGCCGGCGCCGCGCGCCGCTGCTTCAGGTACTCGGGCCGGCACACCGCGCCCACGCTCATCGAGCCGTCCTTCAGCGGAATGAGCCAGAACCAGCCGTGCTCGAACCAGTACACGCTGATGCTGCCCGCGTCCTCGCCCGGCCGGCGCTCGACGTTCTCGAAGTGGCCAAAGAGCGCCGCGCTCGCGTGGCGAGAGTTCTTGCGCTTGAGGCCGAACTTGCGCGCGAGCAGCGTGTCGCGACCGGAAGCGTCGACGAAATATCGGCACGAGAACTCGCCCGCGCCGCCCTGCTCGTCCACCGTGCGCACCACCGGATCGCCGCCCTTGGGGAAGTCGACGCCCGTGACGCGCACGCCTTCGATCACGCGCGCGCCCTTGGCGGCGCTGTTCTTCAGCAGCAGGTGGTCGAACTCCGAGCGGCGCACCTCGTAGGCGTAGGGCTCGCTCGGGTCCAGCGCAAACGAGAACTGGAACTGGTGCCGCCCGCGCACCTCCAGTTCGGAGGTGAAATCGGCGCCGGGCTTCTTGATCCCGATCGCGTGCACCTGCTCGAGCACGCCCAGGCGCCGGAAGATCGGCAGGTTGTGCGGCAGCAGCGACTCGCCGATGTGGAAGCGCGGGTGGCGCTCCTTCTCGAGCAGCAGGACGCGCCAGCCGCGCTCGGCGAGCAGCGCGGCCGTGGTCGAGCCCGCGGGCCCGCCGCCGACGACCAGCACGTCGCAGTGCTCGCGCGCGCTCACCGGCTGCACACCGCGCAGGCGGCGTCCTTCTTCACCGTCACCGCGCGCACGTCGGAGGACTTCGCGTCGAGCAGCGTCAGGCGTCCCAGCGGCGTGGCGCCCGCGCCCGACAGCAGCTTCACCGCCTCCAGGGCCTGCATGGCGCCTATGGTACCGGTGAGCGGGGCGAGCACGCCCATCGTCGAGCACTGCACCTCCTCGACTTCGCCGTCTTCGGGAAACAGGCACGCATAGCAGGGTGCGTCGGGGCGGCGCAGGTCGAACACCATCAGTTGCCCGTCGAAGCGGATCGCGGCGCCCGAGACGAGCGGACGCGAGTATTTCACGCACGCGCGGTTGAGCAGGTGCCGCGTCGCGAAGTTGTCGGAGCAATCGAGCACCACGTCGGCTTGCGCGACGAGCCGCTCGACCGTGGCGGCGTCCACGCGCAGGTCGAGCGCGACCAGCTCGACGTCGGGGTTGATCGCGGCGAGCGTGCGCGCGGCCTCGGCGACCTTGCGGCCGCCGACCGCGTCGGTGCGGTACAGGATCTGGCGCTGCAGGTTGGTGAGATCGACGGCGTCGGCGTCGGCGAGCGTCAGGCGCCCGATGCCGCTCGCCGCGAGGTACAGCGCCGCGGGGCAGCCCAGGCCCCCCGCGCCGACCACGAGCGCGCTTGCGGCGCGCAGCTTCTCCTGCCCCTCGACGCCGAATTCCTCGAGCAGGATGTGCCGCGAGTACCGCAGGAGCTGCTGGTCGTTCAGGAGCCGGACTTGTTGTCGGCGACGGCCTTGGAGGGTTGGCCCTGCACAGGCTTGCCTTGCAGGAAGTTGAGCGCCTGCGCGAGCTGGACGTCGTCCTTCGAGCCCATCTCGATCGGCTTGGCCAGCTCGCCCGCGGCGGGCTTCGGCGCTTCGGCCGACTTGGGCGGCGCGGCCGGCGCCGGCTTCTTGCCGGCGTTGGCGTCGCGATCGTTCGCGAGGTGGTGCTCGAGGTCCGCCTCGCGCAGCCGCGCCTGCGGATTGGCGCCGGGCTCCTCGACCACGATGTCGGGCGTGATGCCCTTGGCCTGGATCGAGCGGCCGCTCGGCGTGTAGTAGCGCGCGGTGGTGAGCTTGATCGCGGTATTGTTGCCCAGCGGCATGATGGTCTGCACCGAGCCCTTGCCGAAGGTCTGCGTGCCGATGACGGTGGCGCGCTTCTGGTCCTGCAGCGCGCCGGCGACGATCTCGGACGCCGACGCCGAGCCGCCGTTCACGAGCACCACCATCGGCACCGACTTCACGCCGGCGGGCAGGGGCTTCAGCACGTCGTCGCGCAAGCCGCGGCTGTAGTCGTCGGGCGAGGCGAAGAACTTCTTCTTCGCGTCCTCGGTGCGCCCGTCCGTGGACACGACCAGCGCCTTGTCGGGCAGGAACGCGGCCGACACGGCCACCGCGCCATAGAGCAGCCCGCCGGGGTCGTTTCTCAGGTCGAGCACGAGGCCCTTGAGCGCGCCCTGCTTGTAGAGCTTGGCCATGGCTTCCACCAGGTTCTCGGTGGTCTGCTCCTGGAACTGCGAGATGCGCACCCAGCCGTAGCCGGGCTCGATCAGCTTCGACCTCACGCTCTGCACGTGGATGACCGCGCGCGTGAGCGTGACGACGAGCGGCTGCGGCTCGCCCTTCCTCGAGATCGTGAGCGTGATCTTGGTGTTGGGCTTGCCGCGCATGCGCTTGACCGCGTCGGCGAGCGTCATGCCCTTCACCGGGGTCTCGTCCAGCCGGATGATCAGGTCGCCGGGCTTGATCCCGGCGCGAAACGCGGGCGTGTCCTCGATCGGCGAGACGACCTTGACGAAGCCGTCTTCCATGCCGACCTCGATGCCGAGGCCGCCGAATTGCCCCTGCGTGCCGACCTGCAGCTCCTTGAACGCCTCGGCGTCGAGGTAGGCCGAGTGCGGATCGAGGCCGGTGAGCATGCCGT
>JBOIFE010000111.1:0-3669 GCA_050741015.1 Burkholderiales bacterium
GCCGAAATCCACCTCGGCACCCGCACCGTGCTCGAATACCTCCTCTCGCCGGTGCAGAAAGCCTTCCAGGAGGCGGGGCGGGAGCGGTAGGGGGCTCTAAGCACTAGTCCTCCAGGCGCGCAAGCGCCTTGACGGCCTTCGCAAGCGGATCGAGATCCTTCTCGACCACGTCCCAGAGGGTTTGCAGGTCCAGATGGAAGTACTTATGCGCCACGATGTCCCGCAGCCCCGCGATGTCGGTCCAGGGCACCTCCGGGCGCGTGGCGGTGGCCTTCGAGTCCAGGTGCTTGACCGCCTCGCCGATGATAATCAGGTTGAGCATGACCGCCTGCTGGTGCACGCGGCTCTTCATGAACGTACTCTTGCCGCGGTTCGTGTCGGCGTGGATTGCGTCTATCGCATCGGCAATGTGGCGCAGGCGGAAGCGCCGCGCGGCGACGGCGTCGTTGAACTTCAGAGCGGTGTCGCTTCCGAGAGCGCGCGCGCCCGGATCTCGGGTGGGAGGCCGCCTTCGGTCACGACGTCCACCTTGCGGCCGAGCAGTTCGGTGAGCTCGCGCTGGAAGCCGAGGATCTCGATGAGGCTGGTGCCCTTCTTGGCATCGACCAGGAGATCGATGTCGCTGTCCGCACCGGCCTCGCCGCGGGCGACGGAGCCGAACAGCCGGAGGTCGCGCAATCCGCGCTTTGCGGCGAGCGCCTCGATCTGCCCCTTGCGGGCTGCGAGAAGCGCCGCGATCTCATTTTTCGCGCCCGCGGTGACTTGGGCGAGATGGCGGCGCACCAGCTCGCTGATTGACGTGTCGTGTTGCGCCGCATAGACCTTTGCGGCCTTGAGCAGGGCAGCGTCGAGATGCAAGGTCAGATTGGCCATGGTCCGAAGTCCACGTAATGATGTGGATGGTACCACATAAACATGTGGACCGGTCTTTCGGGCACGCGCGCGGACCTTCTTGCAGGCGGATATCGCTGGCGACGGGCCTATGCGCGAGTCGCCAGCTTCCTGATCGCCCCCGACTCCACCACCCGCGACCCCATCCCCTCCACCGCCGCCTTCACCATCGCCTGCGCGACGATGTCGCCGTGAATCGGCCGATACTTTCCCAGCAGCGGCCCGATCACATTCCCGACGGCCGTCGCCACGTCTTCCCAGAACCGCTTGTCATCCACTCGGCCCGAGAGCATCGACGGCTGGAAAAAGATCGCTATCGGCACGCCTGCGGCGCGCACGGCGTCCTGCATCTCGCCCTTGACGCGACTGTAGAAGACGGTGGATTTGGAATTCGCGCCGAGCGCTGAGACGACGAGGATGCGCTTCGCGCCGCCCTTCGCAGCCGCCTTCGCGAGGGCGACCGGATATTCGTAGTCCACGCGCCGAAACGCGTCCTGGCTTCCCGCCACCTTGATCGTGGTACCGAGGCAGCAATACACGTCCTCGGCATCGACGCGGTGCTCCTCGAGCTTGTCGAAGTCGACGACTTCCATCGTCAGCTTTGGGTGCTTGACGGCGAGCGGCCGGCGGACCCACACGGTGACGCGCTGGTAGTGCTCCGAATCCAGCAGGCGCTTGAGGACGAACGCGCCGATCAGGCCGGTGGCGCCTACGACGAGCGCTTTGCGCGGATCGGGCATCGGTGCGCGGAGTGACGGCTAAATGAGAAAAATGGGGACTGTCCCCATTTACCCGTGCGCGGCGATGAAGGCGTGCACGCGCGGGTAGATCATCTCGCGCCAGCGCCGGCCGCTGAAGATGCCGTAGTGGCCGACTTTCGGCGCGAGGAAGTGCTCGCGCCGCTCGCGCGGAATGTTGAGGCAGAGCAGGTGCGCGGCTTCGGTCTGGCCGTTGCCGCTGATGTCGTCGAGCTCGCCCTCGATGGTGAGGAGCGCGGTGTCCTTGATCAGCTGCGGGCGCACGAGCCGGTCGCGGATGAACATTCGACCCTTGGGTAGCGCGAACTGCTGGAAAACGGCCTTCACGGTGTCGAGGTAGTAGCCCGCGGGCAGGTCGATCACCGCGTTGTATTCGTCGTAGAAATCGCGGTGGCGCTCGGCGGACTCGTCGTCGCCCGCAACGAGGTGGTTGAAGAAATCCCAGTGCGCGTTCAGGTGCCGGTCGGGGTTCATGGCGACGAAGCCCATGTGCTGAAGGAATCCGGGGTACACGCGCCGGTTGTAGCCGGGATACTTCCCCGGCACGCGGTCGATGACGTGGCGTTCGAACCAGGAGAGCGGCCGCGTCATGGCGAGGTTGTTCACCGCGGTCGGGCTCTTTCGCGCGTCGATCGGCCCGCCCATCATGATCATGGTCTTCGGCGGATTCGGCTCGCCGGCCTCGGCCATCAGCGCGATCGCGCAGAGCACCGGCACGGTGGGCTGGCAGACCGACATCACGTGCAGGTCCGGCGACAGGAACCGGATGAATTCCTGCACGTACTCCACGTAGTCGGCGAGGTGGAACGGTCCGTCGGAGAGCGGCACGAGCCGCGCGTCGACCCAGTCCGTGATCCAGACGTCGTGCTCGACGAGGAGCTGGCGGACCGTGTCGCGCAGCAGCGTGGCGTGGTGCCCTGAGAGCGGCGCGACGACGAGGATCTTTGGAACGGGATGCGGGCGGGGAGTGGCGGGGGTGAAATGCAGCAGCTTGCAAAAGGGCTTTTCGGCGGCGACCTCGATGCGCGCTTCGGGGATTCGCCAGTCGGGCTTTTCGTAGCGGTGCGTGATTCGCAGGAACACCTCGTTCGAGGCGGCGAGCTTCTTGGCGAGGGGCGCCTCGGCCCACGGCATGAAGGGATTGGTGAGCCAGCCTCGCTGCGCCTCGGCGAGGAGGCGGAACGGGGTCAGCCACGCGTGCTGTGCTTCGTACAGGCTGTAGAGCACCCAGAGGCTCCCGCTGCCGTGATAACCGACTGTTTATAGCAGAATTGTGGCACCGCCGCATTGGCCGAATCCCTGCGGAAACCGTATCCTTTCCCCGTGCGCACCCTGTTTCGGTTGGTCTTCGCGGCCGTCGTCCTGGCCGCCCTGCTGATTGCGGGCGCCTATTTCTATTTGCAGCGCTCCCTGCCCAAGGATGAGGGCGTCATCCACATCGCGGGCCTCAAGGACCCTGTCGAGGTCCTGCGCGACGCCTATGGCGTCCCGCATATCCGTGCGCACAACCTGGCCGACGCGATGTTCGCGCTCGGTTTCGTGCACGCGCAGGACCGGCTGTGGCAGATGGAGGTGAACCGTCGCACCGCCGCCGGGCGCCTCTCGGAAATCTTCGGTCCCTCGACGCTCGACATCGACCGGTTCCTGCGCACGATCGGCGTGTACCGCGCGGCCGAGGCCAACCTTGCGCACCTCGACGCGGAAACGCGCGAGCTGCTCGAGGCTTACGCCGCGGGCGTCAACGCGTTCCTCGGCACGCATCCGGTGCTGCCGATCGAATTCCTGATCACGGGAACGAAGCCCGCGCCCTGGACGCCGGTCGATTCGCTCGGCTGGATCAAGATGATGGCCTGGGACCTGGGCGGCAACTGGCGCAGCGAGCTCCTGCGCCTCCAGCTCGCGAAGACGATGCCGAACGCGCGCATCAACGAGCTCCTGCCGCCCTATCCGGGCGAAAAGTACCCCGAGCTCCCCGACCTGCATCGCCTCTACGCCAGCATGGAGCGCGAAGGCCCGCGCC
>JBOIFE010000112.1:0-6894 GCA_050741015.1 Burkholderiales bacterium
ATCTTGCGCCGCCCCGACTCGCCTTCCTTGCGCAGCTGCTCGAGCTGCGGGCTCACCGAGGTCATCAGCTGCATGATGATCGACGCGGAGATGTAGGGCATGATCCCGAGCGCGAATATCGTGAAGCGCGACAGCGCGCCGCCCGAGAACATGTTGAACATGCCGAGGATTCCGCCCTGCTGGTTCTTGAACAGGTCGGCCAGCACGTTGGGGTCGATGCCCGGCACCGGAATGTGCGCGCCGACGCGGAACACCAGAAGCGCGCCGAGCAGGAACAGCAAGCGCCGCTTCAGGTCGCCGTAGCGGCCGGAGCGTCCGGGGCTGGGAAGCGTCGTCGCCATGGCTCAGCTCCCGGTGGGCGCCTTGGCGGCCGGGGCTTCTACCTGACCGCCGGCGGCCTCGATGGCGGCGCGCGCGCCCTTGGTGGCGAGCAGGCCCTTCAGCAGCACTTTGCGCTCGATCTTCCCTGACAGGATGACCTTCGCCGCGCGCGCTTCGCGCGGCACGATGCCCCGCGCCTTGAGCTCGGCCAGGTTGATCTCTTCCGCCGTCAGGCGCTGCAGCTCGGACAGCCGCACCTCCGCGGTATGCGTGCGCGTCGGCGAGGTGAAGCCGCGCTTCGGCAGCCGGCGCTGGAGCGGCATCTGCCCGCCCTCGAAACCCACCTTGTGGTAACCGCCCGAGCGAGCGCGCTGGCCCTTGTGGCCGCGGCCCGCGGTCTTGCCCCAGCCCGACCCGATGCCGCGGCCAACGCGATGGCGGCCGCGCTTCGCGCCGGGCGCCGGCTTCAGATTGTTCAAGCGCATGTCCTAGCCCTCCACCCTGATCAGGTAGGCAACCTTCTCGATCATGCCGCGCACCGCCGGCGTGTCGAGCACTTCGACCGTCTGGTTCAGCCGCCTCAGCCCGAGGCCGCGCACGGTCGCGCGATGCCCTTCCCTGCAGCCGGCCACGCTGCGCACCAGCTTCACCTTGATCTTTCCGCCTGCCATTGCGCCGCCTCTATGCCGTGATTTCCGCGACCGTCTTGCCGCGCTTGGCGGCGATCTCCGCCGGCGTGTTCATCGACTGCAAGCCCTGGAGCGTCGCGCGCACGACGTTGTAGGGATTGGTCGAGCCGAAGCACTTGGCGAGTACGTTGGTCACGCCCATGACCTCGAACACCGCGCGCATCGGTCCGCCGGCGATGATTCCCGTGCCCTCGAACGCAGGCTGCATGAGCACGGTCGCCGCGCCGTGGCGCCCGACGACCGCGTGGTGCAGCGTTCCATTCTTCAGCTTGACCTTGAACAGCTTGCGACGCGCCTCTTCCATCGCCTTTTGCACCGCGACCGGGACTTCGCGCGCCTTGCCCTTGCCCATGCCGATGCCCCCGTCGCCGTCGCCGACGACCGTGAGCGCGGCGAAGCCGAGCACGCGCCCGCCCTTGACCACCTTGGTCACGCGGTTCACCGACACCATCTTTTCCCGCAGGCCGTCGGAGCGCTCCTCGCTTTGCTGCATTCTGGGCTGCATTTTCGCCATGATGTTTCCTTAGAACTTGAGACCGCCGGCGCGCGCCGCGTCGGCGAGCGCCTTCACCCTGCCGTGATACCGGTAGCCGGCGCGGTCGAACGCGACGGTCTCGATGCCCGCGGCCCTGGCTTTTTCCGCAATGCGCGCGCCGACGGCCTCGGCCGCGGCGCGATTGCCGCCGTTCGTGATCTTGCCGCGCAAATCTTTCTCCACCGTCGAGGCCGACACCAGCACGCGGTCGCCCCCGCTGGACGTGATCTGGGCGTAGATGTGGCCGTTCGTGCGATGCACGGTCAAGCGCACATCGCCGATCTCGCGAATCTTCAGCCGGGTCTGCCGCGCCCGCCGCAACCGGGCCTGGTTCTTGTCGATCATGTCCTCGCTCCGCTACTTCTTCTTCGTCTCTTTCAGCTCGATCTGCTCGCCGGCGTAGCGCACGCCCTTGCCCTTGTAGGGCTCGGGCGGCTTGGTGTCGCGGATTTCCGCTGCGACCTGGCCGACCAGCTGCTTGTCGATCCCGCTGACCACGATCTCGGTCTGGGTCGGCGTTACCACCTTCACGCCCTTGGGCATCAGGTGCACGACCGGGTGCGAGAAGCCTACCGACAGGTTGAGCTTGTCGCCCTGGGCCTGGGCACGGTAACCGACGCCGACCAGCGCGAGACGCTTCTCGAAGCCCTTGCTGACGCCGGTCACCATGTTGGCCACGAGCGCGCGCAGCGTGCCCGACATGGCCGTCGCATGATGCGAATTGCCGAGCGCCTTGCACACCAGCGTGGTGCCGACCTTCTCGATCCCGACGTTGGGATCCATCGGCCGGGCCATGGTTCCCAATGGGCCTTTCACCGAAATGCTGCCCGCCGCGAGCGTCACGTCGACGCCGTTGGGCAGCGCAATGGGGAATTTGGCGATGCGGGACATGGGGTCGTCCTCAGGCCACGATGCAAAGCACTTCGCCGCCAACGCCGTCCGCCCTCGCCTTGCGGTCGGTCATGACGCCGCGCGAGGTCGACAGGATCGCCACGCCCAGGCCGTTCATGACGCGCGGAATGTCGTCGCGGCCCTTGTAGACGCGAAGTCCCGGCTTCGACACCCGCTCCAGGCGCTCGATCACGGGCCGCCCGGCGTAGTACTTGAGGCCGATGCGCAGCTGGCGCTTCGCCGCCTGCTCGCCCACGGCGAAATCCTCGATATAGCCCTCGTCTTTCAACACCTGGGCGATGGAAGTCTTCAGCTTGGAGCACGGCATGCTCACCTCCGTGTGGCCCACCATCTGGGCGTTGCGGATGCGGGTCAGCATATCTGCGATCGGGTCGGTCATGCTCATGCGCGCGTCTCCTTACCAGCTCGCCTTGATCACGCCGGGCACCTCGCCGCGCAGCGCGAGTTCGCGCAGCTTGTTGCGCCCCAGACCGAACTTGCGATACACCCCGCGGGGCCGTCCCGTGATGGCGCAGCGATTGCGCAGCCGGGTCGGGGAGGCGTCGCGCGGCAGTTTCTGCAGCTTGTCGCGCGCGGCCTCGCGGTCCTCGTCCGCGGTCCGCGGATCGCGGAGCACCTCGAGCAGCGCCTGGCGCCTGACCTTGAACTTGGCGACGGTCTGGCGGCGTTTCTGTTCGCGTAGCTTGACGGCGAGCTTGGCCATGGTCGTGTCCTTCAGTGCTTGAACGGGAAGCGGAACGCCGCGAGCAGGGCCCGCGCCTCGTCGTCCGACTTCGCCGTGGTGGTTATCGCAATGTTCATGCCGCGGAGCGCGTCGATCTTGTCGTACTCGATCTCCGGGAAGATGATCTGCTCGCGCACGCCGAGGCTGTAGTTTCCGCGGCCGTCGAACGCCCGGTTCGACACGCCGCGGAAGTCGCGGATCCGCGGGATGGCGATATTGACCAGGCGATCCAGGAACTCGTACATGCGCGCGCCGCGCAGCGTCACCATGCATCCGATCGGGAAGCCGGCGCGCAGCTTGAAATTCGCGATCGAGCGCCGCGCCTTCGTCACCACGGGCTTCTGCCCCGCGATCTTCGACATGTCGGCGACCGCGTTGTCGAGCACCTTCTTGTCGCCGACCGTTTCGCCCACGCCCATATTGAGCGTGATCTTGTGGATTCGCGGCACCTGCATGGTGGTCTTGTAGCCGAACTTCTTCACCAGCTCGGGCACCACCGTCTCGCGGTAGTAGGCTGCGAGCCGCGCCGGCGGCACCGGCAACGCCGGTCCCTTGGGCGTCTTTTCCGCTTTTTCCGCCTGCTTGGCGTCCGCCTTCGGCGCCTTGGGAGGCCGCTCCTGGGCCTTGGCGGCTTTTTCGCCTTTCGGATTCGAATCCTTCGCCATCGTCATCGCCCTATGCGTCGACCTGCTCGCCGTTCGACTTGAACACGCGCACCTTGCGTCCGTCGTCCAGGCGCTTGAAGGTCACGCGGTCGGCCTTCTGCGTGCCCGGATTGAACAGCGCGATGTTCGACACGTGAATCGGCATGTCCTTGTCGACGATGCCGCCCGTGACGCCCTTCATCGGGTTGGGGCGCTGGTGCTTCTTGACCCGGTTCACGCCCTCGACCACCAGGTACTCGGCGCTCACCCGTCGCAGCACCGTGCCGCGCTTGCCCTTGTCCCGACCCGTGATGACGACGATCTCGTCGCCCTTGCGAATGCGTTGCATGGCTGTTTTTCCGTTGGCGCCGCTCAGAGAACCTCGGGCGCGAGCGACACGATCTTCATGAATCGCTCCGTCCTGAGCTCTCGCGTCACGGGTCCGAAGATGCGCGTGCCGATCGGCTCGAACTTCGGCGTGAGCAGCACGGCGGCATTGGAGTCGAAGCGAATCAGCGAGCCGTCCGCGCGCCGCACGCCCTTGGCCGTGCGCACCACGACGGCATGGTAGATCTCGCCCTTCTTCACGCGGCCGCGCGGCGCCGCGTCCTTGACGCTCACCCTGATCACGTCGCCGATGCTGGCGTAGCGGCGCTTGGAGCCGCCCAACACCTTGATGCACATGACCGAGCGCGCGCCCGTGTTGTCGGCCACGTCCAGTATCGACTGCATCTGAATCATCGGTAACTCTCCATCCAACTTGCACCGCGCATGCGCATGCGGGCAGTTTTGGACCCCGTCCGGGGCGAAAGGACACGGATTCTAGCGTGAAATCCGCGTCCCAGGCAACGTCAGACTGCTTTCGACTTCTCGATCAGGCGCGTCACTTTCCATGATTTCGTCCGCGAGATCGGCCGGCACTCCGCGATCTCCACCAGGTCCCCCTGGTGCACGTCCCCACTGTCGACGTGCGCGTGGTACTTCTTGGACAGCGTCATGATCTTGCCCACCACGGGGTGCTTCACCCGGCGCTGGACGAGGACCGTGACGGTCTTTTGCATGCGGTCGCTGACCACGCGCCCGGTCAGCGTTCGATTGTGCGCCGCCTGCGGCGGCTGGGCGTTCGGTTGCGTCATGTCCGGGACTTCTCCTTGAGCAGCGTGCGCACGCGCGCGATGTCGCGGCGAACTTTTTTTACCTGGCTGGTGTTGCCGAGCTGCTGGGTCGCAAGCTGCATGCGCAGGCCGAACTGGGCGCGCAGCAGCTCGTCGAGCTCTTTCTTCAGCTCGTCTCCGGTCTTTGCTCGAAGCTCGCTTGCGTTCATGGCCTACCCCAGCATGCGTTGCACGACGACGGTTTTGAACGGCAGCTTGGCAGACGCGAGCGCGAACGCCTGGCGCGCGATGGCCGCGTCAACGCCGTCCATCTCATAGATGATCTTGCCGGGCTGGATTTCGCAGACGAAGTACTCTGGATTGCCCTTGCCATTGCCCATGCGGACCTCGGCCGGCTTCCGCGAGATCGGCTTGTCGGGAAATACGCGGATCCAAACGCGCCCGCCGCGCTTGATGTGGCGCGACAGCGCGCGACGCGCCGCCTCCAGCTGCCGCGCCGTCAGGCGGCCGCGGCCCACGGCCTTCAGCCCGTATTCACCGAACGCGACCTTGTTGCCGCGGGTGGCATAGCCGGTATTGCGCCCCTTCTGCTGCTTCCGGTACTTGGTTCGTGCGGGCTGCAGCATTGCTTATTCCTTTTTCTCGCCGGCGTCGTCCTTGACGACCTTCCGGGTCCGCTTGACCGCCGTCTTCGGCGCGGGGGCGGCGTCGGGTTTGCGCGCAACCTTCTTGTCGCCCTCCGGCCGAGGCCTTGCCGCACCGCGCCGCGCGCCCGCGCGCGGTGCAGGTTTCTTAGCGCGCTTGGGCTCCGCAGGCGTCTCGGGCGACGGTGTCGGCGCAAGCGCCGGCACGCCGGCGACGGCCGTCGCACCCAGCAACTCCGACTTGGCCACCACTTCGCCCTTGTAGACCCAGACCTTGATGCCGATCACGCCGTAGTTGGTTTTCGCCTCGCTGACGCCGTAGTCAATGTCTGCCCTCAGCGTATGCAGGGGCACGCGCCCTTCGCGGTACCACTCCGTGCGCGCAATCTCGATGCCGTTCAGTCGTCCGGCGCTCATGATCTTGATTCCCTGCGCGCCGAGGCGCATCGCGTTCTGCATCGCGCGCTTCATGGCACGGCGGAACATGATGCGTTTCTCGAGCTGCTGGGCGATCGAGTCCGCGATCAGCTGGGCGTCGATTTCCGGCTTGCGGATCTCCTCGATATTGACGTGCACCTGCTGCACGCCCATCAGGCGCCGCAGCTCGGCCTTCAGCGCCTCGATTTCCTCGCCCTTCTTGCCGATCACCACGCCGGGGCGCGCCGAAAAGATCGTGATGCGCGCGTCCTTCGCAGGCCGCTCGATCAGCACCCGGCCCACCGACGCGTGGGCGAGCTTTCGCTTCAAGAAGTCCCGGACCTTGATGTCCTCGGCGAGCATGCCGGCAAACTGTCGGCTGTTTGCGTACCAGCGCGAACTCCAGTTGCGGTTGACCGCGAGCCGGAAGCCGATCGGATTGATCTTCTGTCCCATATGCGTGGTTCCTAGTCGCCGACCGTGACGAAGATATTGCAGCTGTGCTTTTGCACACGCGTGCCGCGTCCCTTGGCTCTCGCGTGAAAACGCTTGAGGAATGATCCGCGCTCGACCAGCACGCTCTTCACCTTGAGCGTGTCGATATCGGCGCCGTCGTTGTGCTCGGCGTTGGCGATCGCGGACTCGAGCAATTTTTTTATGATGCCGGCGCCCTTCTTGGGCGTGAAGGCGAGGATGTTCAACGCCTTGTCCACCGGCTGACCGCGAATCAGGTCCGCGACAAGCCTGCCTTTCTGGGCCGAGAGTCGCACGCTGCGCAGGATCGCTCGAGTTTCCATGTCCGTTCTCTATTTCTTCGCCGCCGGCGCCGCAGCGGCGGGCGCCGCCGGGGCTGCCGCGCCCGGCGCCGCCACCGGAGCGCGCCCCACCGGCTC
>JBOIFE010000113.1:0-2972 GCA_050741015.1 Burkholderiales bacterium
CTGCAGATCCGATGGATCGATCCAACGTGTTTTTCACGCCCCGGCTACGCCGGGCCGTGAATGGGACCGATCTTTGAAACAGGGCCAATTTCGATCGTTTGAAGAGGGCCACCCGAAGGGCTTTGCTCCTTCCGTCTCCTTCAGGATCGCATTTCTAAAGCCGTCTTGTTCTTCGTCTCCTTCTCCTGCGCCGGTAGGCTGAAGAACATTGGTTTCCTTCATTTGACGAAAGTGCCCGAGGAAGAGCGGTACCTCTTCCTCGGGCTTACCCTTGGGAGACAAGAACTCCCGTGGGCGCCACTCAGCCTACTCGAAAAACACGCCCCAAGACCAGCAGGGGCAAGCCGCGTCCGCGCATCTGCCATCGGCGAGGGTGCGGCCAGCGGTATCAGCCGACGCGTTGGAACCAACGCTATTGCCAAGATCCAGAGTGCCGTCGCCAGCTTCGTCGCTGGCAAGCTCGCCGCCGACAAGCAGAGCGGCGCAAGGCCGCCGAAGTGAAGAGGCAACACGCCGCCGCACAGCAGGCGCGCCGCCAACGGGCCAAGTCCGCGTCCGAAGGCCAACACCGGCCGAGGGTTCGGCGCGCGCGTGGTCACGCGGCAAAACGCTTTTCCGGCCCCCATTTGTGCCCGGCCCGGTTGCCATCACTCCCCGCGCCCGTCGGTCGGTAGTCCAGCACGCTACTGCAGTGCGAGCTGCCGGCGGGCAGTCCGCCAAGTGCTCGACCGTGAACGCAAGTGGCTGTCTCGCGGCACTTTAGACGGCCGAAAGAAACGCGCCTTCGAGTACGCGGCCGCGCGCGCCAAGCGGCAGCAGCAAAGCGGCCGCGCCCCCGCGCAGGCACCACCACCCAAGCCGCGAAAATGAAAACCTCGCTCGGCGCCGGTCGTCGCGTCTCGCCGGCCGAGTTCCGCCCTCGTTAGCTTGAGCACTTCACCCCAAGGAGCTCAAGCATGATCCAAAAACATATTCTGGTAACCCAACGAGTCCGACGCCCGCCGGCCAGCGGCTGGTCGTGGGTCGACCGTCGGTTTCTGCGCGAGCACGCCGAGCATCTTTCGCGCGAGGCCGTGCTGTTGTACTTCTTCCTCTCCGCCGCCGCCGACCGCCACGGTCTTTCCGTCTACAGCGATGGCACGACGGCCGCCCTGCTACGTCTGACAGTCCAGGCCGTCGTCCAGGCGCGCGACGAACTGCTGGCCCGCGACCTCGTGGCCTACGAACCGCCTCTGACTCAGGTGCTCTCGCTGCCCACGCGGCCCGTGCGTCGCCCCGCCGCGCCAGGCCAGGGGCTTTCGCAATTGGGCGACTTGTTTCGGCAGATCGCCGAGTCTTCCGCCACCTCCGATGCCTCGCGGAGGTCGCCATGAAAGTCGCACTCTGGGCGGAGATCCGCCGCTTGCACGACATCGAAAAGCTCAGCCGCCGCGCCATCGCACTGCGCGTCAACTGCTCTCGCGACACCGTGGCCCGAGCCCTGCGCCTGGAACAGCCGCCGACCAACCAGCGTGTGCCTCATCAGGGTCTGCTCGATCCCTTCCGGCCTAAGATCGACGCCTTGCTGGAGCGCTATCCGAATCTCTCCGCCGTCCGCATCCACGAGGAGATCTCCAAGCCGCCGGAAGGTTATTCCGGTAGCGTGATCGTGCTGCGCCGCTACCTGCGGAAGATCCGCCCGGCGCGTGGCCGGGTTTACCAGGAGGTGCCTTACGAACCGGCGCAAGCGATGCAGGTCGATTGGGGCGAATGCGGCCGCGTCGCCGTCGGCGGAACATCGCGCAAGGTCTCCGTGTTGGTCGTCACGCTGTGTTACAGCCGCTTGACCTACATCGAGTTCGCGCTCTCGCAGCACAAGGCCGAGTTCTATCGGTTGTTGGTGAATGCGCTGACGTTCTTCGGCGGCAGTCCCCGCGCGATCATCTTCGACAACTTGAAAGCGGCCGTGCTCAACGGCTCGGGCAGGCAGGCTTGTTTCCATCCCGACTTCCTGGCGCTGTGCGGCTATTTCTGCCTGCAGCCCATCGCCTGCGAGCGGCGGGATCCGGAATCGAAGGGGATCGTGGAGGGAAACGTACGCTACGTCAAACACAACGCGCTCGTCGGCCGCGACGACGAACTGCGGACGTTCGCCGATTACCTGGCTTTCGGCCCGCGCTGGCGCGACGACGTGGCCAACGTGCGGATTCACGAGACGACGCGCGAACGCCCGTTGGACCGCTTCGAGCGCGAGCGTCCGCTGCTTCGTCCACTGCCGTCGATTGCCTTCGATACCGATGAAGTCGTGCCCCGCGTCGTGAGCACGCATGCCCAGGTCGAATTCGACGGCAACCGATACTCGGTGCCACCGGCTCTGGCCCGCAAGACCGTCACGCTCCGCGCCGATGGGACGGAAGTTCGAGTGGTGTCTGAGGGGGAAGTGGTGGCCCGGCACGCGCGGTCCTACGAACGTCGGCAGTCGATCGTGCTGCCGGAGCACCGCCTGGCCGCCTTGGAGCAGCGGAAGCGCTCGGCCCGCACCGCCCTGGAACAACAGTTCGACGATCTGGGGCCGGAGGCGCGGCAGTTTCACCTGCAGTTGAAGACGCGCCCCGTCAAGACCGGCACGCACCTGCGACGCTTGCTGGCCCTGGTCCGACTGTACGGGCGGCAGGAGGTGCTGGCCGCCCTGGCGCGTGCCTCGCAATTAGAAACCTACGACGCCGCCTACGTGGAGAACCTGCTCTTGGCCGAGCGGCGCCGACGCGAGTTGCCCACGCCCACGTTACCCAGCCCACGGCGTCGCGAGTTGATCGAAGAGATCGAACTCGATCCCGCCGACCCCGCGGTTTACGACCGTTTTCTCAAGACGCCCCCGGAGGATTCCAATTACACGACGTAAAGAAGAACCGAACCCAAGCTCGCAACTCGACCGCGACTTGGCCGAATTAAAGCTGTTGAACATCGCCCAGGCGTATCGAGAGGTGCTGGAC
>JBOIFE010000114.1:0-16222 GCA_050741015.1 Burkholderiales bacterium
GTGATCGCCGTGCGCGACGGCCAGCACGTGCTGGTCGGCGAGGTGCTGGCGCGCATTCCGCAGGAAACCTCGAAGACGCGCGACATCACCGGCGGCCTGCCGCGGGTGGCGGAGCTGTTCGAGGCGCGCTCGCCGAAGGACGCGGGCATCCTGGCGGAGGTCACCGGCACGGTCAGCTTTGGCAAGGACACCAAGGGCAAGCAGCGCCTGGTGATCACCGACCTCGACAAGCAGGAGCACGAATACCTGATCGCCAAGGACAAGCACCTGCTGGTGCACGACGGCCAGGTGGTGAACAAGGGCGAGATGATCGTCGACGGACCGGTGGATCCGCATGACCAGCTGCGCCTGCTCGGGGTGGAGGCGCTCGCGCGCTACATCATCGACGAGGTGCAGGACGTGTACCGCCTGCAGGGCGTTAAGATCAACGACAAGCACATCGAAGTGATCGTGCGCCAGATGCTGCGCCGCGTGCAGGTCGAAGATCCGGGCGAGACCGGCTTCATCCAGGGCGAGCAGGTGGAGCGCGCCGAGCTTCTGGAGGAGAACGAAAAGGCGGAAAGGGAAAACAAGAAGACCGCGACGTTCTCCTACATGCTGCTCGGCATCACCAAAGCGTCGCTGTCGACGGACTCGTTCATCTCCGCGGCCTCGGTCCAGGAGACCACGCGCGTGCTGACCGAGGCCGCCATCATGGGCAAGCGCGACGGCCTGCGCGGGCTGAAGGAGAACGTCATCGTCGGGCGCCTGATCCCGGCGGGCACGGGCATGGCGTACCACAAGATCCGCAAGGACCAGGCCGCCGAGCCGCCGATGCTCGATCTTCCGGCAGTCGAGGAGGCGCCGGCCGCCTCCGAGGCGACCGCCGCGGGCGGCGGCTGATCGCTGCCCGGCGCCGGGCCGAGGGCCGCCGCGAGGCGGCCCTTTTTATTTCTAGACGCGATACAGGGCGCGCTGGTCGCGCCGGAAGGCGATGGGCTGCGCCTGCGGATCGGACAGCGGGCGCCCGAGGCTGATGCGCCCGCTGTCGTGCAGCATGGTTTCCCCGCGGATGACGCGGATCTCGCCGGGCGAGCCATCGAAGGTCACGTAGGTACCGTTCGCGCTGCGGTCGATCAGCTTGAATCGCATAACGTCGACTTCCACCACGGCGTGCGTGCGCGACACGAAATCGTCCACTACGACGATGTCGTTGCCTGCGTCTCGACCGAAGGACATGCGTGGCCTGAACGCATTGAGGCGGTGCAACTTGCCGTTGAAATGGAACTGCAGCGCGCCTTCATCGGCGGGCAGGGAGCCGACGCCCGTGGGATTTACGTCGGTGATCTCCGCGCGATCGGTCTGCCAGAGGATCTCGTGCACCGGCGACTCGCGGTCGTCGCCCTTGAGGCGCGCCGAGTAGGCTGCCCGCGCGCAGGCCCTCAGCGGCGCCGTCAGGCGATCGACCGCCGCCTGTGCTGCGAGAATCTGGTTGACGCGCGCTATGGCAGCAAGATACGCGGCGACGTTGACGATGGTGCCGAACATGTCCTCGCCTTCGGCGATGACCGAGCCGTAGCTGATGCCGGTGTGGATCCGGATGGGCTGCTTGGGCAGGAGAATGCCGGCGACCTGCACGTGAAGCACGCTCATCGCGCGCACCGCGCTATCCGCATCCGGGAACGCGCACATCACACCGTCGCCCATGGTCTTCACCAGGCGACCCCCGTGCCGCGGCAGCACCGCTGCCACGCGCGCATAGAATCCTTCTGTCAGGTCGCGCGCCGCCGAGTCGCCGAGTTCGCGAAAAATGCGCGTACTCTCGGCGAGATCTGTAAAAGCGATGGCTTGCTCCCGCGTTTCCCTCATCCACGCTCCGCTAGGCACCCGCTGCTGGATGATACAGTCCGTCGCAAGCGATCCGATGGCCCGTTCCACTCCCAAGCTCCTGCGTCGCCTTCTCGGCACGTACTGCGTCACGAAGGGCAGGCGATTCAGGCTTTCCAGCATTGATCCGGACGACACGGGCGGGCTACGTTCGGAGTTCAAGTCCGAGGCCCCGCAGTTGCTCGCCGACGGTGTGCGCCGCCTCACCGACCAGCAGGAGCGCCTCTACGCACAGGATCGCTGGGGTGTACTGCTGATCTTCCAGGCGATGGATGCCGCGGGCAAGGACAGCTCCATCAAGCACGTTCTGTCGGGCATCAATCCGCAGGGTGTGCAAGTGCACTCCTTCAAGAAACCGTCCGACGAGGAGGTCGACCACGACTTCCTGTGGCGCTGCAGCCGCGCGCTGCCCGAGCGTGGCCACATCGGCATCTTCAACCGCTCTTACTACGAGGAAGTCCTGGTGGTGCGCGTGCACGAGGACATGCTCGCGCGGCAAAGGCTGCCGGAGTCGCTGGCCGGCAATCACCTCTGGCGCGATCGCTTCCAGGACATCCGCGCCTACGAGCGCTACCTGGCGCGCAACGGCTTCCTGATCCTGAAGTTCTTCCTGCACGTCTCGAAGCAGGAGCAGAAGAAGCGGTTCCTCGCGCGTCTCGACACCCCGGAGAAGCACTGGAAATTCTCGGCCGCGGACGTCGAGGAGCGCCGACACTGGAACGCGTATGCGGCTGCCTACGAGGCTGCCATCCGCCATACGGCGGCGCCGCACGCGCCCTGGTACGTGGTGCCTGCGGATAACAAGTGGTTCACGTCCCTGGTGGTATCGGCGGCGATCGTCGACGCCATGGAGCGGCTCGCGCTGCACTTCCCGCGCACCAGCCCGGCGCGCCGCCGTGAGCTCGCCGCAGCGCGGCGAGCGTTGATGCGCGAATGAACCCCCTATAATCCGCGCCATGGGCAAGCTTGAAAGCCTCGGTGTGCTGTCGCAGGCGGACCGTCGCGCTCGCGTCGATCTCGCTGCCGCGTTCCGGCTCGCGGTGCGGCTCGACTTTCACGAGGGCGTGTGCAACCACTTCACGCTGATGCTGGAGGACGGGCGGCGGTTCCTGCTCAACGCCTACGGCCTGCACTGGAGCGAGGTGACCGCGTCCAACCTGCTCGCGCTCGACGCGATGGGCAACGTGCTCGAGGGCGAGGGCGAGGCGGAGAAGACCGCGTTCCACATCCACTCACGCATCCACCTAGCGCATCCGAGCGCGGCGTGCGTGCTGCATACGCACATGCCCCATGCCACGGCGCTGGCGCTGACCGTACCCGGCCGGCTCGAGATGGTGGAGCAGAACGCGCTGCGCTTCGCGGACGACATTGCTTACGATGACCAGTACAACGGGCTCGTGGTCGACGATGCCGAGGGCGACCGGCTGGCGCGCGTCCTCGGTGGCAAGCGCGTGCTGCTCCTCGCCAATCACGGTGTAATTGTGGTCGGCGCGACCGTGGCCGAGGCGTTCGACGCGCTCTACTATCTCGAGCGCGCTTGCCGGGTGCAGGTCCTCGCACGAGCCACGGGCCTGCCCTTCCGGCCGGTGCGCGCGGAGGTCGTGCGTGAGACCCACCGCATGATCCTCGCTGACACGCCCAAATACGCGGATGCGCATTTCGCCGCGCTCAAGCGCATCCTCGACCGCGACGAGCCCGACTATTCGCGCTGAGGCCGAAGTCCGCGATGCCCGGGCGGGCGACCTTGCCGCGGTCCAGGCGATCTACGCCCGCCACGTCCTGCAGGGCCTCGCATCCTTCGAGGAGGTGCCGCCGGACGCAGCCGAGATCACGCGCCGCCACGCCGAGGTCACAGGCCGGGGACTGCCGTACGTCGTCGCCGTCGCGGCGGGCGAGGTCCTCGGCTACGGCTATTGCGCGCCCTTTCGCCCGCGCTCGGCCTACCGCTATGCGCTCGAGGACTCCGTCTACGTACGCGAGGACGTGGTCGGACGCGGGATCGGCTCGGCGCTGCTTGCGCGGCTCGTGTCGAGCGCCGAAGGGCTCGGCTACCGCCAGGTGATCGCGGTGATCGGCGATAGCGCAAACGCAGCCTCGATCAACCTCCATGCGCGGCACGGTTTCCTGCGCGTGGGCACGCTGCGCTCGGTCGGCTACAAGCTCGGGCGCTGGGTGGATAGCGTCTTCATGCAGCGCCCGCTGGCCGCGGGCGACGCGTCGCCGCCTACGACTTGAGGATCAGCGCGATGCCGCTGCCGATGAGTAGACCGGCGACGACGCGCTCGAACTTCGCCTGGTCGAGCCGCGCGTGCCATCGCTCGCCGGCCACCATGGCGAGCACCATCACCGGCGCGAAGACAGCAAGCGCGACGAGCGCGTGGGTAAAGGCGCTAGCCACCGATGGTGACGACGACCTTGCCTTTCGCCTTGCGAGAAGCGAGCAGCATGATGGCGTCGGCTGCGCGGGCGAGCGGAAAGGTCGCCGACACGTGCGGCTTGAGCCTGCCTTCCTTGTACCAGCGCGCGAGCTGACGCGCGCTCTCGGCGAAGGCCTTCGGCTCGCGCCGCGTGTAGTCGCCCCAAAATACGCCGACCACAGACGCGCCCTTGAGCAGCGTCAGGTTGAGCGGCAGCTTGGGAATCTCCCCGGCCGCGAAGCCGATGACGAGGTGCCGGCCGCGCCAGGCGATCGAGCGGAACGCGGGCTCCGAATACGCGCCGCCCACCGAGTCGTAGATCACGTCCACGCCCTTGCCGTCGGTCAGCGCCTTGATACGTTCGCGCAGGTCTTCGGAGGCGTAGTTGATGGTCTCGTCCGCGCCATGCTGGCGGCACACTTCGAGCTTTTCCGCACTCGAGGCGCAGGCGATCACGCGCGCACCGAGCGCCTTGCCGATCTCGATTGCCGAGACCCCGACGCCGCCCGCGGCGCCGAGCACGAGCAGCGTTTCCCCGGCCTGGAGCCGGGCGCGGTCGCGCAGCGCGTGATCGGTGGTGCCATAGGTCAAGATGAACGAGGCGGCTTCCTCGTAGCTCATGCCCTCGGGCATCGGCAGCAGCCGAGCGGCCTCGGTCTTGACCTCCTCGGCGAAGGCGCCGAAGGTCGTGAACGCGATCACCTTGTCGCCCGCCCTCACGATCGTCACGCCGGCGCCGACTTCCTTCACCACGCCCGAGAGCTCGCTGCCCGGCGAGAATGGCAGTGGCGGCTTGAACTGGTACTTGTTCTGGATGATCAGCACGTCGGGGAAATTCACGCTCGCGGCCTTGATGCTCACGACGACCTCGCCCGCGCCCGGCTTGGGCGAGGGCACATCCTCCAGCACGAGCGATTCGGGCGGCCCGAACTGCTTGCAGAGCAGGGCTTTCACGAGTTCCTCCTTGGGTAGAATGTTCCCATGAACGCACCTATCCTGCACCACTATCCGGTGTCGCCGTTCGCGGAAAAGATCCGCGCAATCCTCGGCTACAAGAAACTCGGCTGGCAGTCGGTGACCATCCCGATGATCATGCCCAAGCCCGACCTCGTCGCGCTCACCGGCGGGTACCGTCGCACGCCGGTATTGCAGACCGGCGCCGACCTCTGGTGCGATACCGCGCTCATCGCGCGCGTGATCGAGCGCCTCGCGCCTTCGCCGTCGCTCTATGCCGCGGGCGACACGCTCGCGCAGCAGGCAATATCACATTTTGCCGACAGCGTGATGTTCGGCATCACCGTGCCGATCGGGTTCCAGCCGGGCCGCGGCATGATGAAGCGCTTCCTGCCGGATGCGTCGCCTGAGTTCCTGCAGGCGTTCGGCAAAGACCGCGCGGCGATGCGCCAGGGCGGCACCGTGCGCCGCGGGCCGCTCGCCGAGTGCAAGGCAAACTTCCAGGGGCTGATGCCGAAGATCGAGGCGCAGCTGGGCGCGGGGTTCCTGTTCGGCGCGCAGCCTAGCGCGGCCGATTTCGCGCTCTACCACGTGCTCTGGCCCGTGTGGCGTGTGGACGATACGCGCAGCATGCTCGCGACCTTTCCGGAGACGCTCGCCTACATGGAGCGTATGGCGGCGTTCGCGACGCAGGCGACGGCAACCGAGATCCCCGCAGAGAAGGCGATCGAAATCGCGAAGAGTTCGAAGCCCGAGCCGGTCGCGAAGCCCATGGCCGTGGAGACCGACGGCATCGCGCTCGGCGAAGCCGTGAACGTGATGCCGGTGGACTACGCGCTCGATCCCGTGAAGGGCGAGCTGCTGACTTGCTCGGCGGACGAGATTGCGGTTCGGCGTACCGACCCGCGGGCGGGGACCGTCGTGGTCCACTTCCCGCGCTTCGGCTTCCAGGTCGCGCGCGCTAGCTAGCGCGGGCGGCGAGGCCGCCGTCGATGCTCAGGATGCAGCCAGTTGTATAGGCCGAGCGGTCCGATACGAGGAAAGCCACCGCCCAGGCGATTTCCTCGGGGGTCGCAGGCCGGCCGAACGACATGCCGGTAAAGAGTTCCGCGAAGCGCTCCGGATCGCCGAACTTCGCCTCGGCGCGCTGGCGAAACAGGCCCTTCAGCCGATCGGTCGCCACCGGGCCAGGATTGATACCCAGCACCCGGATGCCATCGGCGTGCGATGCCCCGCCGAGCGCGCGCGTGAACGCCATGATCCCCGCGTTCGCCGTGCTCCCCGCGATGTAACTGGCGTCGAGCTTCTCCCCCGCATTGCCGATGATGTTCAAGATCACGCCGCGCTTTCGCGCCTTCATGCGCGCGTAGACCTGGCGCGTGAGGTTGATGTAGCCGAACATCTTCAGGTCCCAGGCGCGGCGCCAGGTGTCCTCGTCGACCTTGAGCAGGTCGCCGCCGGGAATGGCGCCCGCGTTGTTGACCAGGATGTCGAGCTCGCCCGCCCACTCGGCAAGCGCCTCGGCGGCGCCTCTCCGCGAAAGGTCGATCGCCTTCGACTGCGGGCCCGCCTCGGGATTGCGCGCCGCAACGAGGACGGTGCACCCCTCCGCGGCGAGCGCCTGCGCGCAGGCCCGGCCGATGCCCTTCGAACCGCCCGTCACTAGCGCGCGTTTGCCCTTAAGATTCAGTTCCATTCCAAATCAGTTTACCCCCATGGCCCACATCACCACCGACGACGACGTGAAACTGCACTACGAGGAAGCGGGAGCGGGCGCGCCCGTCGTGTTCGTGCACGAATTCGCCGGCGACCTGCGCAGCTGGGAGCCGCAGGTCTCGCATTTCTCGCGCCGCTACCGCTGCATCGTCTACAACGCCCGGGGCTACCCGCCGTCCGACGTCCCCGAAAGCGTCGAGCGCTACTCGCAGGAACGGGCGCGCGATGACGTGCTCGCTGTGCTGGATGGGCTGAAGCTTCCGCGCGCCTTCATCGTCGGCCTGTCGATGGGCGGCTTTGCAACGCTGCACTTCGGCATGAAGTACAGCGCGCGCGCGCTCGGCCTGGTCGTCTCGGGCTGCGGCTACGGCGCCCATCCCGACCAGCGCGAAGAGTTCCAGCGATCCTCGCGCGGCAACGCGGACTTCATCGTCAAGCAGGGCATGGCCCGGTTCGCCGCGACCTATGGCCACAACGCCTCGCGCCTCCCGCTGCGAGACAAGGATCCACGCGGCTTCGCGCGCTACATCGAGCAGCTGACCGGGCACGACCCGCTCGGATCGGCCAACACCATGCGCGGCTACCAGGCGCGCCGGCCGTCGCTATACGACCTGAAGAAGGAAATGGCGGGCATCACCGCGCCGACGCTCGTCGTCTGCGGCGACGAGGACGAAGCGACGCTGGAGCCGGGCCTGCTCATGAAGCGCACGATTCCCAACATGGGACTCGTCGTGCTGCCGCGCACCGGCCACGGCATGAACCTCGAGGAGCCGGCGCTCTTTAACCGGATCGTCGAGGACTTCTTCCACCAGGTCGAAAGCGGGTGCTGGGCATGAGCGCCGGCCAGCTGGGGGTCGAAAAGCGCGGCGCCGTGGGCTGGATCGTCTTCGACCAGCCTGCGAAGCGCAATGCCATCAACGGCGCGATGTGGCGCGGCATCCCGGAGGCGATGGCGAAGTACGACGCCGACGCCGAGGTGCGCTGCGTCGCGTTCCGCGGTGCCGGCACCGAGGCCTTTGCTGCGGGCGCCGACATCTCCGAGTTCGACAAGATCCGATCCGCGCAGGCCGCGGTCGGCGAGTACGACGGCCTGCTCGACCGCGTGCTGCACTCGATCCAGGACTCGCGCAAGCCCTCGGTTGCGTTGATCCACGGCTACTGCATGGGCGGCGGGCTGGAAGTGGCGCTCGCGTGCGACCTGCGCTACTGCGGCGCGTCGGCGCAGTTCGCGATCCCGGCGGCGAAGCTCGGCATTGCCTACAACATCGAAGGCCACAAACGGCTGCTGGAGACCGTGGGCCACGCGCGGGCGCGCGAGATCATGTTCCTCGGCCGGCGCTACGATTCCGCGGAAGGACTCGCGATGGGCCTCGTGCACCGCGTACTGCCCGACGCGGAACTCGACGCGTACGTCGACGGCGTGATCGCGACGCTGCTTGGCAACGCACCGCTCGCCATCGCCAATTCCAAGACCATCCTCGAGGAGTACGCCAAGGCGCAAGGTGCGCCCGACGCGAACGCAATGCAGCGCGCGATCGAGCGCTGCGTGCAGAGCGAGGACTACAAGGAGGGGCGGCGCGCGTTCATGGAAAAGCGAAAGCCCGGATTCAAGGGACGCTGATCATGAAAATCAAGGCCATCCGCGTACGCGCCGTGGCCGCGCCGATGAAGCGGCCTCTCGCCACGAGCATCGCGACAATCAAGGTCGCGCATCTCGTGCTGATCGACCTGCAGACCGACGCCGGCATTGTTGGGCGCTCCTACCTCTTTGCGACGGGCCCGCAGCACCTCCGCCCGATAGCGGCCCTCATCGACGCCATGACCGAAATGGTCCGCGGAGATGCCGTCGCGCCGTTCGACCTCGAGCGCAAGCTGCGGGCGAAGTACGCGTTGCTGGGCGTGCACAACATCGTCCTGTTCGCCCTGTCGGGCATCGACATGGCGGCCTGGGATGCGATCGGCCAGGCGCGCAAGCTGCCGCTTGTGCGCCTGCTCGGCGGCACGCCGCGTCCAATCCCGGCTTACAACTCCAAGGGACTCGGCATCATGCCGCTCAAGCCTCTGGCGAAAGAGGCCGTGGCGCTGGTGAAGGAAGGCTTCAGCGCGGTGAAGCTGCGCTTGGGCCGGCCGCACGCGATAGACGACATGGCGGCGCTTCGCACGGTAAAGAAGGCGATCGGGCCGCGGGTTGCGCTGATGGTCGACTTCAACCAGGGCCTGAGCGTGGCCGAGGCGATCAAGCGCGGTCGGATGATCGACGACGAAGGCGGCGTGACCTGGATCGAGGAGCCGGTGCGCGCGGACGACTTCACGGGCACCGCGCGCATCGCGCGCGAAGTGGCGACGCCGATCCAGATCGGCGAGAACTTCATGGGCCCCGAGCAGATGGCGCAGGCGATCGCCGCGGGTGCGAGCGACTACGTGATGCCTGACGCGCAGAGGATCGGCGGCGTCACCGGCTGGATGCGCGCCGCCGCGCTCGCGCAAGGCGCGGGCGTGGAGATGTCGAGCCATCTGTTCCCCGAGGTGAGCAGCCACCTTCTCGCCGTCACGCCGACCTGCCACTGGCTGGAGTACGTGGACTGGGCGGACGCCGTGCTCGAGGAACCCCTCGTGGTGAAAGACGGCCACGCGCGCATCCTCGAACGGCCCGGCGCCGGCCTGAGCTGGGATGAAAAGGCCGTACGCAGATACCTGGCCTGATGTTCACGCGCCACTATCCCCACTGGCCGCCTGGCGTGCCGAAATCGCTCGCGGTGCCGCGCACGAGCCTGTTCTACAACCTGGAGGTGAGCGCGCGCCGCTATCCGGACAAGCCTGCGATCCACTACTACGGCACGGACGTCACCTACGCCGAGCTGCTGAGCTTGGTGGAGGCGCTCGCCGGATGGCTGCAGCAGCGCTGCGGCGTAAAGCGTGGCGACCGCGTGCTGCTCTACGCCCAGAACTGCCCGCAGTTCATCATCGGCTACTACGCAATCCTGCGCGCCGACGCCGTGGTCGTGCCGGTCAATCCGATGAACAAGCGCGACGAGCTCGCCTACTTTGTGCAGGATTCGGACGCGCGCGTCATCGTCAGCACGCAGGACCTGTTCCCCGAAATCGAGCCTCACCTCGGGGGCAGCCTCGTGCACGCGGTCATCGGCACATATTCGGATTATCTGCGCGCACCTACTGACCTGAAGGTGCCCGAGCTCGTCCGGGTGCCGCGGACGGCGGACACCAACTGGGCCGAGGTCCTAGGCGCGGGCCTCGCGCCTGCGCCGACCACGGCCGGCGCCGACGACCTCGCAGCGCTGCCCTACACCTCGGGAACGACCGGGCATCCCAAGGGGGCGATGCTCACGCACGGCAACCTGCTCGCGACCAGTACCGGCGCCTGCGCCTGGCGCGCGAGCTCGAGCAGCGGCGTGGCGCTCGGCGTGCTGCCGCTGTTTCATCTCACGGGCATGCAGGCGAACATGAACATCCCCATCCAGCTGGGGTCCACCACGGTGCTGATGACGCGCTGGGACCGCGACGTGGCGGCGGAGCTGATCGAGCGCTGCGGCGTGACGGCCGTGACCGGCATCACGACGATGATCGTCGACTTCCTCGCCAATCCGAACCTCGGCAAGTACGACCTGTCGTCGCTCGCCCATATTGGCGGCGGCGGCGCGGCGATGCCGGAGGCCGTCGCGGCCAGGCTCCAGGAGACCCTCGGGCTGCCGTTCATCGAGGGCTACGGGCTGACGGAGACCGCGGCGCCCTCTCACACCAACCCGGCGCATCGCCCGAAGCGCCAGTGCGCCGGGATTCCGTACTTCGACACCGACTCGCGCGTGATCGATCCGGCGAGCCTTAAGGAGCTGGGGCCGAACGACGTGGGCGAGATCATCACGCACGGCCCGCAGGTGTTCCTCGGCTACTGGAAGCAGCCCAAGGCGACCGCGGATGCCTTCCTCGAGCACGACGGCAAGAAGTTCTTCCGCACCGGCGACCTCGGCTACTACGACGACGAGGGCTATTTTTTCATCACCGATCGCCTGAAGCGAATGATCAATGCGTCGGGCTTCAAGGTCTGGCCCGCGGAGGTCGAGTCGATGCTCTACGCCCACCCCGATATCCAGGAGGCCTGCGTCATCGCCACTCGCGACGCGTACCGCGGCGAGACCGTGAAAGCGATCGTGGTGCTCAAGCCGGCCGCGCGCGGCAAGGTCAGTCCCGACGACGTCGTTTCGTGGGCCAAGGAGCACATGGCCGCATACAAGTACCCGCGCGTAGTCGAGTTCGTCGACCAGCTGCCCAAGACCGCCACCGGCAAGGTCTTCTGGCGCAGGCTGCAGGAAGAGGAAAACCGGCGCGCTAGCGCCTGAAGCCGAGGCCCGCGCCCGAGAGGCGCGCGACCGCCGCCTCGTCGAATCCCCACGCCGCGAGCGCTTCGCGGCCCCCGGCGCCGCGCTCGGGCGGCTCGCGCTGCACCGATGCTGGCGTGGCGGAAAACCGCGGCGCGGGCGCGGGCTGCTCGACCCCGGCCACGCTCACGAAGCTTGCGCGCGCGGCGTTGTGCGGGTGCGCGCGCGCTTCGGAAAAAGTGAGCACTGGTGCGAAGCACGCGTCCGAACCCTCGAAAGCGGCGCACCACTCGTCGCGCGTCTTCGACTTGAAGCGCTCGGTGAATGCCTGGCGCAGTCGCGGCCAGCCTGCGCGGTCGTTCTGCCCGGGCAGCGTCTTCGCGTCCAGGCCGAGCCGCGCGAGGAGTTCGTCATAGAACTTCGCCTCGATCGAACCGATCGACACGTACTTGCCGTCGCGAGTTTCGTAGGCGTCGTACCAGGGCGCGCCGGTATCGAGCAGGTTGACGCCACGCTCCTCGGTCCAGCGCCCCGCGGCGAGGAATCCGGAGAACATCGCCGCCAGCAGCGACGCACCTTCCACCATGGCGGCGTCGACCACCTGCCCCTTGCCCGCCTTCTGCGCGTGCAGCAGCGCGCAGGCGATCCCGAAGCCGAGCAGCATCCCGCCGCCGCCGAAGTCACCGACGAGGTTGAGCGGCGGCACGGGCGCCTCGCCTTTGCGGCCGAAGGCGTGCAGCACGCCCGCAAGCGCGATGTAGTTGATGTCGTGGCCGGCGCGCGCGGCGAGCGGGCCGTCCTGGCCCCAGCCGGTCATGCGCCCGTAGACGAGCTTCGGATTGCGCGCGAAGCATTCGGCGGGCCCGAGGCCCAGCCGCTCCATCACGCCGGGCCGAAAGCCCTCGATCAGCGCGTCGGCGCGCGAGCCGAGCTCGAGCGCTACGTCCTTTGCGCCCGGCGCCTTGAGGTCGAGCGTCACGGAGCGCCGGCCGCGCAGCATGACGTCCATCCATCGCTCGCGCTTCAGGCCCAGGTCGCTAGCGCCGGGCCGGTCGACGAGCAGCACGTCGGCGCCCATGTCGGCGAGCAGCATACCGGCGAACGGCCCGGGGCCGATCGCCTCGAACTCGAGCACCCGGATGCCGGCAAGGGGTCCCGGCATGGCTCGCGCCTCTTCAGTGCATCCCGAGGGAGGCCTCGATGTTGCGCACCATGGCCGCGAGGCGCGGACCGAGGTCGTCCTCGAGCTGGCCTTTCTTCAGCATGAAGGCGGGCACCGCGCAGTTGAACGCGACGATCTCGCCGTCCACCGTGCGGCGCATTGGGACGCCCACCGCGTGCACGTCGCGCAGCAATTCGCCCAGCGCAATGCAGAAGCCGCGCGCGCGGATGTCCTCCATCGCCTTGTCGATCTGCGGCCGGTAGCGCCGGTGCATATCGGGCTCCTTGACCTTCAGTTGGTTGAGCACCGCCTCGCGCTCGGGCGGCGTGCACGACGCGATGAAGGCGCGGCCGATCACCGATTGTGCGATCGGCACCGCGGTGCCGATGTCGGGCAGCGTTGCAATCCCGTTGCCGCTGCGCGAGGACTCGACGTACACCATGTTCAGGCGGTCGCGGATGCCCATGGACACCGCGCCGCTGCAGTATTCGGCGAGCTCCTTCATGTGCGGGCGCGCGACCTGGCGCACGCTCATCGAGGCGAGCAGCGGATACCCGATCGACAGCACCGCCGAGCCGAGCTGGTATTTCCCGAGGCGCATGTTGTGCCGCAGGTAGCCGAGCTTGGTGAGCGTGTAGGTCAGGCGCGACACTGTGGGCTTGGGAAGCCCCGTGCGCACCGAGATCTCCTTGTTGCCGAGCATCGCTTCGAGCGGCGTGAAGCAGCGCAGGACCTCGAGTCCGCGCGCGAGCGTCGTGGCAAACTGCCGGTCCCCTTCGTGCTCGTAGCTGTAGTGCGGGGTCGCGGGGGAAAGTGGTGCGTCGGACTCGGGGGCGCCCATGGGATCTCCTGTTTCTGGCGTATTTGCTCTTATGATTTAGTCATATCATATTTGAAATAGTGGAATAGGGGTATACATCGTGAGCCAATCACCCTTCAGTCTGTCGGGGAAAGTCGCACTCGTTACCGGTTCGACGCGCGGCATCGGCAAGTCCATCGCCGAGGAGATGGCGCGTGCCGGCGCCAAGGTCGTGGTGTCCAGCCGCAAGGCGGAGGCCTGCGAGCAAGTGCGCGCCGAATTCGAGAAGCAGGGCTACGAGGTCCTCGCGCAACCTTGCAACGTCTCCCGCAAGGAGGAGATGCAGAGCCTGGTGGATGCGGCCGTGAAGCGCTGGGGCCGTATCGACATCGCCGTGTCGAACGCCGCCTCCAACCCCTACTACGGGCCACTCGCCAACATTCCGGATGACGCCTTCGACAAGATCTTCCTGAACAACGTGAAGAGCGTGCTGTGGCTCGCCGGCATGACGCTGCCCGGCATGGCCGAGCGCGGGGGCGGCAGCTATATCAGCGTGGGATCGATCGGCGGTCTTCGCGCCAGCACCGTCATCGGCGCCTACGGCATCTCGAAGGCTGCCGATCACCATCTCGTGCGCAACCTGGCCGCCGAGTGGGGTCCCAAGAACGTGCGCGTCAACGCCATCGCGCCGGGCCTGATCAAGACCGACTTCGCCAAGGCGCTGTGGGAAGACGAAAAACGCCGCAAGGAGCGCGAGGCGGAGACGCCGCTGAGGCGCCTGGGCGAGCCGAAGGACATCGGGGCCATTGCCGTGTTCCTCGCCTCCGAGGCGGGCGCCTTCGTGACCGGCCAGGTCATCGTCGCCGACGGGGGCGTGACGATCACGTAACGTCATGGCAGCCTCGCTGAAGTCACTGCTCGCCGCCGGCGAATTCATCGTCGCGCCGGGCGTATTCGAGATGTTCTCGGCGAAGATCGCCGATCGCCTGGGCTTTAAGGCGCTGTACATGACGGGCTACGGCGTATCGGCCTCGCACCTGGGACTCGCCGACGCGGGCCTCGTTACCTACCGCGATATGGTCGATCGGGCTCGCACGATCGCCGAGGGTATCTCGACACCGCTCATCGCCGACGCCGACACCGGATTCGGCGGGCTGCTCAACGTGCGCGAGACAGTCCGCGGCTACGAGTCGGCCGGCGTGCAGGCGATCCAGATCGAGGACCAGGAGGTACCGAAGAAATGCGGGCATACGCCCGGGCGCCGCGTGGTTTCGCTGGAAGACGCGGTGAAGCGCGTCGAGGTCGCGGTCGAGGCGCGCCGCAGTCCGGACTTCCTGGTCGTCGCGCGCACCGACGCGCGCACCGCGCTCGGACTGGACGAGGCGATCCGGCGAGCCCGCGCGTTCGCGAAGGCGGGCGCCGACATCCTGTTCGTCGAGTCACCAGAGTCGGAGGCCGAGTTCGAGCGCGTGGGCGCCGAGCTCGCGAGCGAGGCCAAGCTGCTCGCGAACATGGTACCGACCGGACGCTCGCCGATGATCGCCGCAAGCACGCTCGAGCGCTTCGGCTTCTCGATTGCGATCTACCCGTCGGCCGGGATGGGTGCGGCCTGCGCGGCGCTGCAGGGTGCCTATGCGCACCTGAAGGCGAAGGGCTCGCTCGAAGGCTGCCCGGTGCCGGCATTCGACATGAAGGCGCTGCACGAGCTCGTCGGCTTTCCCGAAGTCTGGGAGTTCGAGCGGCGTCACGCGGGGCCGCAGGGCTAGCGCCGATGGCCGGCCGCACCCTGCTCGACAAGGTCTGGGACCCGCACATCATCGACGAGCTGGGCGACGGCGTGCAGCTGCTGCACGTCGACCGGCACTTGATGAACGAGCTCTCGGGCCACCGCGGCCAGAAGGCGCTCGCCGAGCGCGGCCTGAAGACGCGCAACCCCGACCTCACGATTGGCACGCTCGACCATATCGTCTCCACGGTCCCGGGGCGGCACGGCGGCGACGCGCCCTGGGCGGACCGCATCATCGATCTGTTTCGCGAGGAAAGCCGCAAGGCCGGATTTCCGCTGCACGACTTCGGCGACGAGGGCCAGGGGATCGTGCACGTGGTCGGACCCGAGCTAGGCTTCACGCTGCCGGGCGTATTGCTCGTCTGCGGCGACAGTCACACCTGCACGCACGGCGCGCTTGGCGCGCTCGCTTGGGGCATCGGCACGAGCGAGCTCACGCACGTGCTCGCCACGCAGACGATCGTGCAGGAGAAGCCGCGCGCGATGCGCGTGCGCTTCGAGGGCGCGCCCGCGCGCGGTGTCGGCGCGAAGGACATGATCCTCGCGCTGATCGGGCGCCTGGGCACCGCGGCGGGCGCCGGCTACGCGGTCGAGTACGCTGGGGAGGCGATCCGCGCGCTCGACCTCGAAGGTCGCATGACGGTGTGCAACCTCTCGATCGAGCTCGGCGCCAAGATCGGCATAGTCGCGCCTGACGACAGGACCTTCGACTACGTGAAGGGCCGGCGCTACGCGCCCACCGGGGAAACCTGGACGCAGGCGCTCGCGCACTGGCGCACGCTCGCGAGCGACGCCGACGCGCACTTCGACGCCGAGCATGCGCTCGACTGCGCGGCGCTCGCGCCGCAAGTCACCTGGGGCACGAGCCCCGAGGACGTTATCGGTGTGGACGAGCGCGTCCCCGACTTGAAGCCCGAGGCGCTGCGCTACATGGGACTCGAGCCCGGGCGGCCGATCGCGGGCACGAAGGTGGACCGAGTGTTCATCGGCTCTTGCACCAACTCACGGATCTCGGACCTGCGCACCGCGGCCGAGGTTGTGAGGAGGCGGCGTGTCGCCGCGCACGTCCAGGCCTGGGTCGTGCCGGGGTCACTGCGCGTCAAGCAGGTGGCCGAAGCCGAGGGCCTGGACGAGGTGTTCCGCGCCGCGGGCTTCCAGTGGCGCGATCCGGGCTGCTCGATGTGCGTC
>JBOIFE010000115.1:0-6546 GCA_050741015.1 Burkholderiales bacterium
GGCATCGGCGTGATCCTGGACTGGGTGCCCTCGCACTTCCCGGCCGACGCGCACGGCCTCGCCTTGTTCGACGGCACGCACCTGTACGAGCACGCTGACCCGCGCCAGGGCTTCCATCCGGAGTGGAACTCGAGCATCTTCAACTACGGCCGCAACGAGGTGCGCTCGTTCCTGATCTCGTCGGCGCTGTTCTGGCTGGACAAGTACCACATCGACGGCCTGCGCGTGGACGCGGTGGCCTCGATGCTGTACCTCGACTATGCGCGCAAGCAGGGCGAGTGGATTCCCAACCGCTACGGCGGCAAGGAGAACCTCGAGGCGATCACCTTCCTGCGCGCGCTGAACGAAGCCGTATACCGGGACTACCCTGACTGCTTCACCGTCGCCGAGGAATCGACGGCCTGGCCGATGGTGTCGCGCCCGACCTATCTCGGGGGCCTGGGCTTCGGGCAGAAGTGGAACATGGGCTGGATGCATGACACGCTCGCCTATTTCCGCGAGGAACCGGTGCACCGCCGCTATCACCATGGCCGGCTGACGTTCTCGCTGGTCTACGCGTTCAACGAGAACTTCACGCTGCCGCTGTCGCACGACGAGGTCGTGCACGGCAAGGGGTCGCTGGTGGGCAAGATGCCCGGCGATGGCTGGCAGCAGTTCGCGAACCTGCGGGCGCTTTACGGGTACCTGTGGGGACACCCCGGCAAGAAGCTGCTGTTCATGGGCGGGGAGTTCGGCCAGCGCCGCGAGTGGACCCACGAGGGCGAACTCGAGTGGTGGGTCGCCGAGCGTCCCGAGCATGCGGGGCTCGCGCGCTGGGTGGCAGACCTCAATCGCAGCTACCGCGACGAGCCCGCGCTGTGGCAGGTAGACTTCTCGCACGAGGGCTTCGAGTGGATCGACGCCAACGACGCCGAGAACAGCGTGGTCTCCTTCCTGCGCAAGCCGCGCGCGGACGGCGCGATCGTGGCGATCGTGTGCAACCTGACGCCGATGCCGCGCGAAAACTACGTGCTTGGGGTGCCGCGCGGCGGCAAGTGGCGGGAGTTGCTGAACAGCGACGCGAAGGACTACGGCGGCGCGGGCTGGGGCAACCTGGGCACGATCGAGGCCGCGCCGCTCGCGGCGCATGGCCGGCCGTGGTCGCTCACGCTCACGCTGCCGCCGCTCGCGGCGCTGTACCTGGGGAGCGAGGCTTGAGCCGCGCGCCTGCCGGCGAAGGGCGTGCGCGCGTGGTCGTCGACGCGGTGCTGCCCGCGGTGGACGGCGGCCGCTACGCGGTCAAGCGCACCGAGGGCGAGGCGCTGGAGGTGGAGGCGCACTGCTTCGCCGACGGCCACGACCTGCTGCGCGCGCGGCTGCTGTGGCGCGGCGACGGCGACCCGGCCTGGCACGAAATCGAGATGCACCCGCTCGGCAACGACGTCTGGCGCGCCTCGTTCACGCCGGCGCGGCTGGGCCGCTACGTCTATGCGGTCGTCGCATGGGTCGACCGCTTCGCCACCTGGCGGCACGAGTTTGCGAGGCGCGAGGATCCCGCCGATCGCGCGCTCGCCGCGCGGGCTGGCGCGGCGCTTGCCGAGGAGGCAGCCGCGCGCGCGGCCGGCGCGGACGCGAAGGCGCTCGCCGGCTGGGCGAAGCGACTGCGGGCGGCGGACGATGCCGAGGAGGTGCAAGCCGTCGGCATGGACGAAGCGATGGCCGAGGTCGCGGCGCGCTACCCTGACCGGTCGCTGGAAACGCGCTGGCCGCTCGACATGCCGCTCGAGGTGGATCGGGAGCGAGCGCGCTTTTCAGCGTGGTACGAACTATTCCCGCGCTCGGCCGGCGACGCGCCCGGCCGCCACGGCACGCTCGCCGACGTGGAAAGGCGCCTGCCCTACATCGCGGAAATGGGTTTCGACGTGCTCTACCTGCCGCCGATCCACCCGATCGGCCGCGAGCGCCGCAAGGGGAAGAACAATTCGGTCAGCGCGGCGCCGGGCGACGTCGGCAGCCCATGGGCGATCGGCGCGGCCGAGGGCGGGCACAAGGCGATCCATCCCGATCTCGGCACGATCGAGGACTTCCGGCGCCTCGTGAAGGCGGCGCACCGCCACGGCGTCGAGCTCGCGCTCGACATCGCCTACCAGTGCGCGCCCGACCACCCGTACGTCAAGGCGCACCCGGCATGGTTCCGCAAGCGCGCCGACGGCAGCGTGCAGTACGCCGAGAACCCGCCGAAGAAGTACCAGGACATCTACGCCTTCGACTTCGAGTCCGCGGACTGGCAGGGGCTGTGGCGCGAGTTGAAGAGCGTGCTCGACTTCTGGATCGACGAAGGCGTGCGCATCTTCCGCGTCGACAATCCGCACACCAAGGCCTACGCGTTCTGGGAGTGGACGATCGGCGAGGTGCGCCGGGCGCATCCCGACGCGATCTTCCTCGCCGAGGCGTTCACGCGGCCGAAGGTGATGCACCGGCTGGCCAAGCTCGGCTACAACCAGTCCTACACCTACTTCGCCTGGCGCAACACCCGGCGCGAGCTGACCGAGTACTTCACCGAACTCTCGCAGGGTCCGGGGCGCGAGTACTACCGCCCCAATGTCTGGCCGAACACGCCCGACATCCTGACCGAAGCGCTGCAGGTGGGCGGCCGGCCCGCGTTCATGCAGCGCGCGGCGCTGGCGGCGACGCTCGCGGCGAGCTGGGGAATCTACGGTCCGGCGTTCGAGCTGTGCGAGGGCCGCCCGCGCGAGCCGGGCAGCGAGGAATACCTGGATTCGGAGAAGTACGAGCTGCGGCACTGGGACCTCGGCCGCGCCGACAGCCTGCGCGGCTACGTCTCGGCGCTCAATCGCATCCGGCGCGACAATCCCGCGCTGCAGGCCGACCACAGCCTCGCGTTCTTCCCCACCGACAACGAGCAGCTGATTGCCTACGCCAAGCAGACCCCCGACCGCTCGAACCAGATCGTCTGCGTCGTGAACCTGAGCCCCCACCACGTGCACTCGGGCTGGATCGAGCTCGATCTCGGCCGGCTTGGCATCGAGCCGGGCACGCCGTTCCAGATGCACGACCTGCTCTCGGGCGCGCGCTACCTCTGGAGCGGCGCCCGCAACTACGTCCAGCTCGACCCGCGGCATTCGCCCGCGCACGTCTTCCGCGTGCGGCGACAGCTGCACCGCGAGCAGGACTTCGACTACTTCCTGTGACGCCGTGAACGCGCCCGCCAACGCGCAGCGCCCCGACAACGCCACCGCCGCCGCGGCGGCGGCCCCGGACCCGCTCTGGTACAAGGACGCGGTCATCTACCAGCTTCACGTCAAGGCGTTTTTCGACTCCAACGGCGACGGGCTCGGCGACTTCCGCGGCCTGACTGAGAAGCTCGACTACGTGCGCGAGCTCGGCGTCAACACGATCTGGCTGCTGCCGTTCTACCCCTCGCCGCTGAAGGACGACGGCTACGACGTCGCCGACTACCAGGGGGTGAATCCGCAATACGGCGACGCCGAGGATTTCCGCCGCCTGGTCGAGGAGGCGCACAAGCGGAGCCTGCGCGTCATCACCGAGCTGATCGTCAACCACACCTCGGACGCGCATCCCTGGTTCCAGGCCGCGCGGCGCGCGCCGAAGGGCTCGCCCGAGCGCGACTTCTACGTCTGGAGCGACGACGACCAGAAATACCAGGGCACGCGCATCATCTTCACCGACACCGAAACCTCGAACTGGACCTGGGACCCGGTGGCCAAGCAGTATTACTGGCACCGGTTCTTCTCGCACCAGCCGGACCTGAACTTCGACAACCCGGCGGTGCTCGAGGCGGTGGTGAAGGTCATGGAGTTCTGGTGCGAGCTCGGCGTCGACGGCTTCCGGCTGGACGCGATCCCCTACCTCGTCGAGCGCGAGGGCAGCTCGAACGAAAACCTGCCCGAGACGCACGCGGTGATCAAGAAGATCCGGGCCGCGCTCGACGCGCGCTACCCCGCGAAGCTGCTGCTCGCGGAAGCCAACCAGTGGCCCGAGGACGTGCGCGAGTACTTCGGCGAGGCCGACGAGTGCCAGATGGCGTACCACTTTCCGCTGATGCCGCGCATGTACATGGCGATCGCGCAGGAGGATCGCCACCCGGTGGTCGAGATCATGCAGCAGACGCCCGAAATCCCGGAGTCCTGTCAGTGGGCGATCTTCCTGCGCAACCACGACGAGCTCACGCTCGAGATGGTCACCAGCAAGGAACGCGACTACATGTACCGCACCTACGCGGCCGACACGCGCGCGCGCGTCAACCTCGGCATCCGGCGGCGCCTCGCGCCACTGCTGGAAAACGACGTCGATCGCATCAAGCTGATGAACAGCTTGCTGCTCACCATGCCGGGCTCGCCGATCATCTACTACGGCGATGAAATCGGCATGGGCGACAATATTCATCTGGGTGACCGAGACGGTGTGCGCACGCCCATGCAATGGTCGCCAGACCGCAATGGTAGCTTCTCGCGTGCCGATCCAGCCAGCCTGGTGCTGCCTTCGATCATGGATCCGTTGTACGGCTTTCAGGCGGTCAATGTCGAAGCTCAGGCGCGCGATCCGCATTCGCTGCTCAATTGGATGCGGCGCATGCTCGGCATTCGCAAGCAGCAACGGGTTTTCGGCCACGGTTCGCTGCGGCTGCTATATCCGACCAATCGTCGCATTCTGGCTTACCTGCGCGAATATGCCGACGGCGACAGCGCCGATACGCTGCTCTGCGTGGCAAATTTATCGCGCTCGGCGCAGGCGGTTGAGTTGGATTTGAACGCCTTTGCCGGGCGGGTGCCGGTGGAGATGCTCGGAGGCGCAGCCTTCCCCCCCATCGGACAGCTGCGCTATCAGCTTACGTTGCCGCCTTATGGGTTCTATTGGTTTATGCTGGCCGCCGAGGAACGCATGCCGGTCTGGCACACTGAGGTGCCCGAGCCGCTGCCCGAATACAACACCTTCGTCATTCGCCGATCGCTGGAGGAACTACTGGTTGATTCTGCCAGGCGTATCCTGGAGGACGAAGTGCTGCCGGCCTACCTGCCCAAGCGTCGCTGGTTCGGCGCCAAGGACGAGCCGATCGAGCACGCCCGGATCGTCGATAGCATCGCGATGCCGGCCTTGACCCCTCCCGCCCTGCTCATTCAGATCGAAGTGGCCACTCGGCGCGGCCCGGAACGTTACCAGCTGCCCTTTGGATTCATCGCGGAAGATGCCACGTCCTCGCCGCTACCGCAGCAGCTGGCACTAGCGCGTGTCCGGCGCGGGGGCAGCGTCGGATACCTGACCGACGCCTTTGCGCTCGACAGCTTTGCGCGGCGCTTACTCGAGATGCTCTCCGACGCCGCGCAGCTGAGCACGCCCTCGGGCATGCTGCGCTTCCTGCCAACCTCGAAGCTCGCAGCCTTGACGCTCGGGCCCGACGCTGAGGTACGCCGCCTCAACATGGAGCAATCCAACAGCTCGGTGATCGTCGGGCAGCAGGCCATAGTTAAGCTGTTTCGCCGCATCCAGTCCGGGCCGCACCCCGAAGCCGAAATGGGCCGCTACCTGACCGAGCATGGCTTTGCCAACATCCCGGCCATGTTGGGCGAGGTCGCGCTGCTGGCGGGCGACGGGACGCCAACCGTGCTGGCCGTCGTGCAGGCGTTCGCGTTCAATCAGGGCGACGCCTGGGCCTGGTCGCAGAACACGCTCGACCGCGCGATCCAGACGGTCATCGCACTGCCCGAGGGTCTGGCCGCCGACAAGGAGCTCGACGTCCTCGAACAGTTCCGTACTGCGGCGACGGTGCTCGGCAAGCGGCTCGGCGAAATGCACCAGATCCTCGCGCAGCCGAGCGAGGACCCGGCATTCACGCCTCATGCCGCCACTGAGGCGGATTGTAAAGCTTGGGCGGTTTCGGTGGGCACGCAACTGGAGGCCGCATTTGCAGTGCTGGCGGCTCCGCACGAATGGGCCCAGGATGATTCGCGGCTGCTGGCGGAGTTGCTGTCTGCGCAGCGCGCGCGACTGCTGGAGCTGACCACGACGCTGTCCCGTGCGGGGCTGGATTCGTTGTGCATTCGCATCCACGGCGACCTGCATCTCGGCCAAGTACTGGTGGCCAGTGGCGACGTTTGTTTTATCGACTTCGAGGGGGAGCCTGCCCGCCCCTTGGCGCAGCGGCGCGCCAAGAGCAGTCCGTTGCGCGACGTCGCCGGAATACTACGTTCATTGGACTACCTGGCCGCCAGCGGCCAGTTGGCCGGCGGCGCTGGCCAGAGTGATACAGCGCAGGCGCGCAAGCAGGCGGTCGTCGAGCACTTTCACCGAGTCTCCGAGACGAGCTTTCTGGCAGCCTACGCCCAGGCGACGCAGTCGCTGCCGCATCATTGGGGTGCAACCGAGAGCTCGCACGCGCTGCTGGATTTGTTCCTGCTGGAAAAGGCCGCCTACGAGATCTGCTACGAGGCCGCCAACCGCCCGGCCTGGATCGGCATCCCGCTCTCCGGCCTTGCGCGGATCGTGGCCCGGATCACGGCTCCGGCCTTGGAGGCCGCCGATGGATGA
>JBOIFE010000116.1:0-64234 GCA_050741015.1 Burkholderiales bacterium
ACCTCGAGCAAGCGCGCACCAACATGGTCGAGCAGCAGATCCGCACCTGGGAGGTGCTCGACCAGGACGTGCTCGACTTGCTCTACCTCGTGCCGCGCGAGGACTTCGTCCCGGCGCAGCACCGCGCGCTCGCCTTCTCCGATCTCGAGATCCCCCTTGAGGAAGGAACAAAGGCAGGCTCAGGGGAAAAGATGTGGCAGCCGAAGCTGGAAGCCCGGGTGCTCCAGGAAATGAACCTGCGAAAGACGGACCTGGTGCTGGAAGTCGGCACCGGCAGCGGCTACCTCACCGCGCTGCTCGCGAGTTGCGCGGGCCATGTTCACTCGCTCGAAATCCGCCCCGTGCTGGCCGCCTTCGGCCGCGCAAACCTCGAGCGCCATGGGGCAGACAACGTCACGCTCGAGATCGGCGATGGTGCGTCCGGGGATGCCAAGCGGGCGCCCTACGATGCGATCGTGCTGACGGGCTCCACGCCTTTGCTCCCGGCCGGGCTGCGCGAGCAGCTGGCACCCGGCGGACGCCTCTTTGCCGTCTCCGGCGAGCCCCCGGTCATGGTCGCGCGGCTCATCACGTGCACCGCGCCCGGCGCCTGGCGCTCGGTCGAGCTGTTCGATACTGTCGTCGCCCCGCTGCTCAATGCCGAGCAGCCGCCGCGCTTCCGGTTTTGATGATTCGACGCACTGTTCTAGCAGTCGCGGCGTGCCTGCCCGTTGCCGCCGGCGCCGAGAACCTTTCGCAGGTCTATCAGGATGCGCGTGGGTACGACGCGCAATATGCGGCAGCTCGCCAGACCATGCAGGCGGGGCTCGAGCACGAAGCGCAGGGCCGCGCGCTGGTGCTGCCCTCGCTGGGCCTCACCGCCAACGCGACGGATTCACGCCTGGACTCCCAGTCGGACAGCAACCTGCTGGTCCCGAGCTTCACCCGCAACCTCAATAACTACGGCTACACGCTCACCTTCACGCAGCCGATTTACCGGCGCCAGAACTGGCTGCAGTACGACGAGGGCCAGCTCCAGGCGAAGCAGGCGGAGCTCACGTTCGGCCAGGCCGCGCAGGACCTGGTCCTGCGCCTCGCCCAGGCGTATTTCGACGTGCTGGCGGCACAGGACACGCTCGCGCTGGTACGCGCGTCGAAGGTCGCCATCGCCGAGCAGCTCGCACAGGCGAAGCGCAACTTCGAGGTCGGCACTGCGACCATCACCGACACGCACGAAGCACAGGCGCGCTACGACCTGTCCGTGTCGCAGGAGATCTCCGCGCAGAACGATCTGGAGGCCAAGTCGCGCGCGCTGCAGCTCATCACCGGCAAGGAATACACGTCGCTGAAATCGCTGCGGCCCGACGTCAAGCTGTCGCCGCCGGTGCCGAACAACATGCAGACCTGGGTCGACCTCGCGCAAAAGCAGAGCTATGCGGTGCTGATCCAGGAGGCGACCACGGAGATCGCAGACCTCGAGGCGAAGCGAAACAGCGCCGGGCACCAGCCCACGCTCGACCTCGTCGCCAGCCACAACTACATCTGGCAGAACGCATCGACGCTGTCGGCGATCGGGAGCAACGTGACCACGGATTCCGTCAGTCTGCAGCTCGCACTCCCGCTGTACCAGGGCGGCGGCATCAGTTCGCGCGAGCGCGAGGCAGCCTACAACCTGGAGAAGTCACGCCAGGACCTGGAGAACGCGCGGCGCGCATCCGTGCTGGTGGCGCAGCAGGCCTACCTGTCCGTCATCAACGGCATCGCGCAGGTGGGTGCGCTGGAGCAGGCGCTCGTGTCCTCGGATAGCGCGCTGCAATCCAACCGGTTGGGCTACGAGGTAGGCGTACGCATCAACATCGACGTGCTGAACGCCCAGCAGCAGGTGTTCTCGACCAAGCGCGACCTGGCGGTGGCGCGCTACAACACGATCACGACGCTGCTCAAGCTGAAGGCCGCGGCCGGAGGCCTGCGCGAGCAGGACCTCGAAGAGATCAACCAGGTCCTCGAGCAGTAAGCAGTCGCCGGCAGACGTCGAGGTGGCGCACCGTCGCGCCCTGGTGGCGCGCGCAGAGCCGCTTGCCCGCGACGCCCATGCTCGCGCAACGCGCCGGATCCGCAAGCAGCGCCCGCGCCGCCTCGATCGCCGCATGCGCGTCGCCGACCTGGAGCGCAGCCTGCGCGCGCACCGCCAGCCGTGTGACGTCCGCGAAATTGAACATGTGCGGCCCGACCACCGCCGGCACGCCCGCGGCACAGGCTTCGATCAGGTTCTGGCCGCCGAGCGGCTCGAAGCTGCCGCCGATCACGGCCACGTCGCATAGCGCGTAGTAGAAGGCCATTTCGCCCATCGTGTCGCCCAGGTAGAGCCGGCGGCCCTGATGCGGTGCCTCGGCCAGGCTTCGCCGCGCGCTGCTCAGTCCGAGCCTCTGCGCGATCGCGGCGACCGCGTCGAATCGCTGCGGATGGCGAGGCACGAGGACGAGGAGCGCGTCGGGGTCCACGGCGACGCACTCGGCGAGCAACCGCTCCTCCTCGCCCTCGCGCGTGCTCGCGAGCAAAAGCACCTTGCGGTGGCGGAGCGCGGCGCGAAACGCGCGGCCCTCGGCCGACTTGCCCGGATCGGGCTCGACGTCGAACTTGAGATTACCCGCGATCGTCACGTCCCTTGCGCCGAGCCGCCGCAGTCGCCGGGCGTCGGCCGCGCCTTGCACGCATGCGGCCGAGAGCGTGCCGAACGCCCGGGCGGCGAGCCGCCCAAATCGCAGGTAGCGGCGCGCCGACCGCTGGGACAGCCGCGCGTTGGCCAGCATCAACGGCACGCCGTCGACGCGGCAGGACTCGATCAGGTTGGGCCAGATCTCGGTCTCCATCAGCACGCCGAGACGCGGCCGGAAATGGTCGAGGAACCGGCGCACGGCGTGCGGCAGGTCGTAGGGCGCATACGCGACGAGCGCCGTCTCCCCGAACACCTGCTTGGCAGCCTCGCGCCCGGCCGCCGTCATGCAGGTCACGAGCAGCGTGTGGTCGCCGTAGGCGCGCTGGAGCGCGCGCACGAGCGGCGCGCTGGCCCGCACCTCGCCGACCGAGACCGCGTGCACCCAGAGCAGTCGCGCACCCGGCTCGAGATCGCTCGCGCCAAAGCGCTCCTCGACGTGGTCCCGATAGCCCGGCTCGCGACGCCCGCGCCACCAGAGGCGCGCGAGCGCCCAGGGCAGCGCTGCATAAAGCAGCCATGTGTAGAGCGAACGCAAGGTGCCCTATGATAAGAGATACGTCATGCATGTCCTCGTCACTGGCTGCGCCGGCTTCCTCGGCATGCACTGCGCGCAAAGGCTCCTTGCGCGCGGCGACGAGGTGCTGGGCGTCGACAGTCTTTCGGCCTACTACTCGGTCGAGCTGAAGCGCCTGCGCCTCGCCCAGCTCGAGGGCCGGCCCGGCTTCCGCTTCGAGCGGGTCGACCTCGCCCGGGACGGAGCCTGCGCTGCACTGCTCGAGTCGGCGCGGCCGGAGGCGGTTTTGCACCTCGCCGCGCAGCCGGGCGTGCGCTACTCGCTCGAGAATCCCGGCTCCTACGTCGAGTCGAACCTTGTCGCCTTCGGCAACCTGCTCGAGGCCTGCCGCCGGCGCCCGCCCCGTCACCTGGTCTACGCCTCCAGCTCGAGCGTCTACGGCGCGAACCCGAAGCTGCCGTGGTCCGAGGGCGACAACGTCGACCACCCGGTCAGCCTGTACGCTGCGACAAAGAAGGCGAACGAATTGATGGCGCACGCCTACAGCCACCTGCACGGCCTGCCGGCGACGGGACTGCGCTACTTCACGGTCTACGGCCCCTGGGGGCGCCCCGACATGTCGCCGATGCTCTTCGCGCGCGCGATCCTCGACGGCCAGGCCATTCGCCTGTTCAACCACGGCGACATGCGGCGCGATTTCACCTTCGTCGACGACGCGGTGGAAGCGACGATGCGCGTGCTCGACCGACCGCCGCCGGGAACGCCGCCGTGGCGCGTCTTCAACGTCGGCAACCGCCAGCCCGTGGCGCTGCTCGACTATGTCGCCGCGCTCGAGCGCGCGCTGGGCAAGCCCGCGCTGCGGGAACTGCTGCCGATGCAGCCTGGCGATGTCCCCGCCACCTGGGCTGACACCCGCGCCCTCGAGGCCGCGACGGGATTCGCGCCCGCGACGCCCCTCGCCGCGGGCCTCGAGCGCTTCGCCGCCTGGCTCAGGTCGACCGACCTCCCCTCGTAGGCGTGTACTCGGGTAGCCAGGTGCGCAACTGCTCGCGCACCGCCTCGGGGCCGGGGTCGCGCGCGGCGGCGATCCACGCGAGCACCTCCTCGAGCTGCGCACGGTCCGCGTTTGCACCGGCGCGCGCGACCCGGAGTTTCGGATGCGGCGTCGGCAGCGTCGTCTCCGCGTCCGCGAGCAGTTCCTCGTAGAGCTTCTCCCCCGGGCGCGGGCCGGTGTACTCGATGCGGATATCGTCTTCTGAATAGCCCGAAAGCCAGATCAGTTGGCGCGCAAGGTCTGCAATGCGCACCGGGTCACCCATGTCGAGGACGTAGATCTCGCCGTTGCGGCCCATCAGCGCCGCCTGCAGGACCAGCTGCGCGGCCTCCGGGATCGACATGAAGTAGCGCGTCATGCGCTCGTCGGTGACGGTGACCGGCCCGCCGCGCGCGATCTGCTCGCGAAAACGCGGCACGACGCTGCCCGCGGACCCCAGCACGTTGCCGAAGCGCACGGTGACGAACTGCGTGCCGGTCGCGTCGGCGAGCGCCTGGCAGGCAAGCTCCGACAGCCGCTTGGAGGCGCCCATGACATTGGTTGGATTCACGGCCTTGTCCGTGGACACGAGGACGAACTTCTGCGCCCCGGCCGCCTGCGCCGCGCGCGCGGTCACCACCGTCGAAAGCACGTTGTTCGCGACCGCCTGGAACGCGTTGCCGCCTTCGAGCAGCGGCACGTGCTTGTAGGCGGCGGCGTGAAACACCAGCTGCGGCCGGTAGCGCTCGAATACGTCGCCCACGCGCGGCGCGAACTTGGCGTCGCCGATCTGAGGCGAAACCGCAACCGCAGGGTAGCGGTCACGGAACTCCTGCTCGATCGAGTAGAGCGCGAACTCCGCGAGGTCGAGCAGCACGAGGCGCGACGGGCCGAAGCGCACGATCTGCCGGCAAAGCTCCGAGCCGATCGAGCCGCCCGCGCCGGTGACGAGCACGCAGTGGCCCTCGATCATGGCGCGCAGCCCCGCGTCGTCGAGTTGCACCGGATCGCGCCCGAGCAGGTCATCCAGCTCCACGTTGCGCAGGGCGGACACGCTCACCTTGCCCGCCACGAGGTCGGTGTAGGAGGGCACGGTCATGACGGCGAGCCCCGCCGCGCCGCACAGGTCGACGGCGCGCTTGCGCTGGCGATGCGTTGCGCCGGGCATGGCGATGATCGCGCGCTTGACCCCGAGGCGCCGGGCCTGCGCCTGCGCCGCCTCGAGCGTGCCGAGGATCTTCACGTCCTGGATCGCGCTGCCATGCTTGGACACATCGTCGTCGAGCAGTCCCACGGCGCGCCATTCGCGGCTGTGCGCGAGCTCGCGCAGCAGGCTCGCCGCGGCGGAGCCCGCGCCCAGCACGAGCACGGGTTGCGCGCGCGGCCGGCGGACCATGCCCATCAGCGCGCCCTCTTTCCAGGCCCGATACAGCAAGCGGCTGCCGGCCATGACGCCCACGAGCAGCAGGGGGCAGAGGAGAAACACCGAGCGCGGAATCACCGCAGGGAACGCGAGCAGGGTGAATAGCGTGGGCGTCGCAAGCGCCGCGATGCCCACGGCCACGAGGATGCGCTGCAGGTCCGGCAAACTCGCATACCGCCAGAGGCCGCGGTAGAGCCCCATCAGCCAGAAGGTGACGGCGTACACGGCAAGGACCCCCGGCAGCGCGACGAACGCCGTGTGCAGGAACACCGCGGGCGGAATCTCGAGGTTGAATCGCAGCCAGTACGCGCCGAGCCACGCGATGGCGACCGCGGTCACGTCGTGAAGGAACGCGAGCAGCGCCCGCGCCACGAATCCCAGCCGCGTGCTCACGGCGCCGCCTTCCAGAGGCGATCGACCCAGAGGGCCGCGCCGCCAAGCCCCGCCGCGGCGAGCGCGAGCGCGATCCCCTGCACCGCGGCCGGTTCGCGATAGACGAGCAGGGCGAGGCCGGCGCATCCCGCCATGGCCCCGTATTCAATCCAGGCGGTGCCGCGGTGGCCGAAGCCCATGAGAATCAGCCGCTGGTAGTAGTGCTCCCGGTGCGCCTGCCAGACCCGCTCGCGGCGCAGGAGCCGCTTGGCGAGCGTCAGCGTCGCATCGCAAATGAATGGGGCGAATACGAGCGCAGGAAACCAGAGCGGCCAGTCGCCCGCATTCCAGCCCGCGATCCCGAGCGCGCTGGCGAGGAAGCCGAGCGGCACCGATCCGACGTCGCCCAGGAACAGGCGCGCCGGGTGCCAGTTGAGGACGAGGAATCCCCCCGCCGCCGCGGCGATCGATGCGCTCAGGAGCGCGAGCCGCACATCGCCCGCGACATACGAGGCGAGCGCGTAGGTGCCAAAGCCGATCACGGCCATGCCGCCGGCGAGCCCGTCGGATCCGTCCATGAAGTTGTACAGGTTCGCGCTCCACGCCAACGCCAGCACGAAGAACACGAACGCCAGGGCGCCGCCCGAGGAAAGTTCGAGCGCGACCGCGACGGCCGCCGCGGCGAGGTGCAACACCAGGCGCGCGAGCGTGGGCAGGCCGACAAGGTCGTCGGCGAAGGAAATCACGGCCAGGGCGGCCGCGGCGCCGAGTACGGCCGGCAGCCCCAGCCTCGCGAGCGCGCAGGCGGCGCCGATTCCCAGCGCGACGGCGATCCCGCCCGTGCGCGGAACGGGCGCCTCGTGCAGCGATCTTTCGTTCGGGTGGTCGAGCGCGATCCGGCGCCCGAGCGGCGTGATCAGCAGCCGCGCGGCAAGCAGCGCGACGAGAAACGCGGCAACCGGCGCCAGCGCGGCCATGCCGGGCATTCTAGCCGCCCCGCGCGCGGAACCATTCCGCGGTCTGACGCAGCCCGGCCTCGAACGTGAAAGGCGGAGCCCAGCCGAGCGCGGATCGCAGCGCCGCATCGTCGGCCACTGCGGACTCCGCGAGGCGCGCCAGGCGCGGCGCGAGCCGCAGCAGCGCGGGCGGGAACGGGAAAAGCCTCGACCGGCGGCCGAGCGCGCGGGCAATCGCGCGGCACAGATCGGGCGTCGACACCGGCGCGCCGTCGCTCAGCTCGAAGACGCGCCCGGCGACCGGCGCGTCGAGGCATTTCAGGACCGCGTCGGCCAGATTGCCGACGTAGAGCAGGCTGCGCCGGTTGCGCACGCTCGCGAGCGGGAGCCACCAGCCGCGATCGATCGCGCGCATCAGCGCGAGGAAATTCGCCCTGACGCGCGGCCCGTACACGAGCGGCGGGCGCAGGACCACGGGCTCGAGATTCGCAAGTCCGAGCAGCCCCTCCTCGGCGAGCCGCTTCGCGTGACCGTAGGCGTCCGCGGGCGCCTGCGCCTTGAGCGAGCTCAGATAGACGAACCGGCGCACGCCCACCCGCAGCGCGGCCTGCGCTTGCGCGAGCGTGCCCTGCAGGTTGACGCGGTGGAGCTCGCGCGCGCTCGCGCCGGTGTGCGCGATGTTGGCCAGATGCACGACGGCATCGTAATGTTCGACGCCGGTCGCCAGTTCGTGCCCGGCCGACCGGAGCGCGGGGCACAGGTGGCTGCCGATGAAGCCCGATGCTCCGGTGACGAGGATGCGCATGGGCTGCGATTATCGCCCGTAGAATAGCGGCCCAATCCCGCTCGAGCGCTCCCTTGTCCTCCTCGATCGTTCCCGTGATCCTCTGCGGCGGCACCGGCAGCCGGCTCTGGCCGATGTCGCGACGGCTCCTGCCGAAGCAGTTCCTGGCGCTGGTGTCGGAGCGCACGCTGTTCCAGGAGACGGCGATGCGCACGCACGGGCTCGAGGGGTTCGGCGCGCCCCTCGTCGTCACCAACGCCGAGCAGCGCTTCCTCGCCGCCGACCAGCTGCGCGACGCGGGCATCGCGCCGCGCGCCATCCTGCTCGAGCCTGCGGCGCGAAATACGGCGCCCGCGGTCGCGGTCGCCGCGGAAGCCGCACTGCGCGACGATGCCGACGCGGTGCTCTTCGTGCAACCCTCCGACCACCTGATCGGCAATCTCGAAGCGTTCCGCGCCGCGGCGCGCGCTGCGGTGGCGTTGGCGCGGCGCGACTACCTGATCGCCTTCGGCATTGCGCCGAGCGAGCCGGCAACCGGCTACGGCTACATCGAGGCGGGCGAGCCGCTCGGCCCGGGCGCATTCCGCATCCGCCGCTTCATCGAGAAGCCGACGCTCGCCCGGGCCCGCGAGCTCCTCGCGCGGGGCGGCTTCTACTGGAACAGCGGCATGTTCGTCTTCCGGGCGCGGCGCTACCTCGATGAGCTCGAGCGGCTGCGGCCGGAGATGCGCGCGGCCGCGCGCGAGGCGGTCGCGCTCGCCAAGCCCGACCTCGATTTCCTGCGGCTGGACGCCGCGGCGTTTTCCGCTTCGCCGGCCGACTCGATCGACTACGCGGTCATGGAGCACACCGAGGCTGGAGCGGTGGTGCGGGCCGACATGCGCTGGAGCGACGTGGGCTCGTGGTCCGCGCTCTGGGAGGCAGGCGACAAGGATGCCGCGGGGAACGTCGTGCGTGGCGACGTCGAGCTGCGAGATGCGGCCGGATGCTACGTGCACGCCGATGGCCGGCACGTCTCGGTGCTCGGCGCGCGCGATCTCGTCGTGGTCGAGACCGACGACGCGGTGCTTGTCGCGGCGAAGGACCGGTCGCAGGAGGTCAAGGAGGTCGTCGAGCACCTCGAGCGGGCGAAACGCACCGAGCACGTCTCCCATACCCGGGTGCATCGCCCCTGGGGCTACTACGAGAGCGTCGACGCCGGAGTGGGCTACCAGGTCAAGCGGCTGATGGTAAAGCCCGGGCACAAGCTTTCGCTGCAGATGCACCACCGGCGCGCCGAGCACTGGGTCGTGGTGTCGGGCGTCGCGCGAGTCACGCGCGGCGAGGAAGTGTTCGAGCTCACGCGAAACCAGTCGACCTACATCCCGGTCGGCACGCGCCACCGCCTCGAGAATCCCGGCCTCGAACCGCTGCTGATCGTCGAGGTGCAGTCCGGCGACTATGTCGGCGAGGACGACATCGTCCGATTCGAGGACAGCTACAACCGGGACAGCACCTCGCGGTAGACCGCGAGCGTCCCCCGCGCCACCGCCTCCGACGTGAACTCGGCATGGGCGCGGCGGCGGCCCGCTTCACCGAGGCGCGAGCGAAGATCCGGGTCGGACTGCAGCCGCGCGAGGGCGCGGGCAAGCGCCTGGGGATCGGCGGGCGGGACGGCGAGACCGGTATCGCCGTCGCGATTGACCCAATTGACGCCGTTGTTCAGCTGGCAGCACACGACCGGCCGGGCGCAGGCCATCGCCTCGACCTGCACGATGCCGAACGCCTCGGCCGGCTCGACCGAGGGCAGGCAGAACACGTCGCAAGCGTAGTACCAGGCGGGCAATTCCGCGTCGGGAATGCGGCCCACGAACTCCACGCGGTCGGCGACGCCGGCCTCCGCGGCGATCCGGCGCAGGTCCGCGGTTAGCGGACCCTGGCCACCGAGCGCGAGTCGCGCGCCGGGTACGTGCGCGAGCGCGCGCAGCAGGAACTCGAAGCCCTTGTAGTACACGTGGCGGCCGAGGGCGAAGACAAGAAATGCGCTGCCGAAGCGGCGCCGGATCTCATCGGCGAGCGGCGGCCGCACCGCAAACCTCGACAGGTCCATCCCGTAGGGCACGTAGTGCAAGCGCGTCGAGTCGCGCACGGCCGCCAGCTGCGTCGAGGAGCTCACATGCGCCGGCGTCGCCGCGATGATCGCGTCGGCGCCGCGCAGCGTCCGGTCGAGAATCGGGCGATACAGCCGCAGCAGCGCACGCTGGCGCACGATGTCGCTGTGCCAGCCGATCACACGCTTCACGTTGCGCGGAATCAGCGCGTAGGCGAGGTGCGCCATCGGGTCGGCGGGAAACTGCAGGTGCACGATGTCGAACGGCACTCGCCGGTGCCGGCTCAGCGCATGCCACGGCATGCCCGGACAGATTGGCGTGCCGCCGACACTGAGCCAGGGCTGCGCGTAGACCGTCTCGCCGACGAGCGTCGTGTCGGGCCGTCCGCCGCGCTCGGCCACGATGTTGACGAATTCGACCTCGCCTTGCAGCGCGCGGGACAGCTCGAACACATAGCGCTCGAGGCCGCCGAAGTTGTCGTCGGCGTAGCGCCCGAAGGTGAGCACGCGGATCACGGGCTCAGGCGGTCCAGATCCTGGGCTTGCCGCGCGCGATCCGGTAGACGTCGGCGGCGACGCGATAGGCGCGATCTCCGAGGAAGCGCTCGATCCATGCGCCGAGCTGGGCCGCCGCGAGCGCCTGCCGCAGCCGTGGCGGCTTGCCGTGCAACCCATGCGCCGCCCGGGCGCGCTGCACCTCCTGCAGCGTGCGGTGGATGGCGGTGGGCTTCGAGCTCATGCCGCCGAAACGCATGTCGACCACCACCCGGTCCACGAAGACGGGAGCGTGCAGCAGCACCTCGCGCAGCACGAGCTCGTAATCGCCCGCGACCCGGTAGCTCTCGTCGAACGCGCCGCGCTCCTCGAATACGGAGCGATGGTGAAGGGTTCCCGGATGCGGGATCATGAATCCGGCGAGGCAGCCAGCGCGCGCCGACGGCCAGGGTCCGCCCCAGACCTCGACCACCTCGCCGCGCGCGGTCACGCGGTTGACGAGCCCATAGACGATGCGCGCCTGCGGCCGCGCTGGCGTCGCCACATCGAGCAGGGCGCGCAGCGCCCCGGCGTCGTGGAAGGCGTCGTCGCAGCCGAGGAAACACACCCATTCGCCCCGGCTCATTCGCAGCCCCTTGTTCCACGCTTCGTACAGGCCGCCGTCGGGCTCCGAGACAAACCGGGTCACTCCGCCCGCGCGCTCGGCTTCCTGCAGGATCGCCACGGTGCCGTCGGTCGAGACGCTGTCCACGACGATCGCCTCCCGGCTGACGGCGTTCTGCGCGGCGATGCTGTCCAGGCAGCGCTGCAGGGTGCGCGCGCCGTTCTTCACGCCGATGATGACGCTGACGTCGGGCGCCGGCATCGGCCAATGATACGTGACGCTGTTGACGCTGCCGACGCGGCCGGGCGGGCCGCGGGAGCGCGCACGCTACAATCCGGCCGACGCATGCAGCGCGCCCTCATCACTGGCGTGAACGGCCAGGACGGCTCCTATCTCGCCGAGCTCCTGCTTGCCAAGGGCTACGAGGTGCATGGCGTCGTACGCCGCGACGCGCTGGAGGATCCGGCGCATCGGCTGGCGAACATCGCCGGCGTACGCGACCGAATCCAGCTGCACGTCGGCAGCCTGGAAAACCACCTGAGCATCTACAAGATCGTCGCGGCCGCGCGACCGGACGAGTGCTATCACCTGGCCTCGTCGAGCTTCGTCAGCTACAACTTCGAGGACGAGGCCTCGATCGTCGCCAGCAACTTCACCGCGACCCACGCCCTGCTCTCCAGCCTGAAGGAGCTCGCGCCCCGCTGCCGGGTCTACTTTGCGGGGTCGAGCGAGATGTTCGGCGACTCAAAGACCTCGCCGCAGAACGAGCAGACTCCGTTCAATCCGCGGTCGGTCTATGGCATTTCCAAGCTCGCCGCCTTCCATCTCGCGCGCAACTACCGCGAGCACCACGGCCTGTTCGTCGCAGCCGGCATCCTGTTCAACCACGAGTCGCCGCGCCGCGGCCGCCAGTTCGTGACGCGCAAGGTCAGCACCGCGGTCGCCGAGATCAAGCTCGGACGGGCGAGCCGGCTCACGCTCGGCAACCTGGAGGCGCGGCGCGACTGGGGCTACGCGCCCGACTATGTGCGCGCGATGCACGCCCTGCTGCAGCGGCCTTCGCCCGTCGACTGCGTCGTGGCGACCGGCGTCACGCACAGCGTGCGCGACCTGCTGCGCGCGGCGTTCGCCGTCGTCGACCTCGAATTCGAGCGCTACGTCGACACGCAGCCCGAGTACTTCCGGCCGAGCGAGAAAGTGCCTCTGTGCGGCGACGCGTCGCTCGCAAAGAGAGAGCTCGGCTGGGCGCCGACCCGGGGCTTCGAAGAAATCGTCCGCGAGATGGTGCTCGCGGACCTCGAGCGGATCAGACAAGGCGGCGCGTAGGCCGGCGACCGGCAACTTGCCGGGGCGCCCCTTCTCGGGTCTAATGCCGGTGTGTTCAATGATTGAACATGCTGACTGACGAATACCGCTACCGTATCCTGAAGCTGCTGCAGGCCGACCCGCGCGCGAACCAGCGGCGCATCGCGGACGAGCTCGGCATCAGCCTCGGGCGCGTCAACTACTGCCTGCAGGCGCTGATCGCCAAGGGCCTGGTCAAGGCGAAGAATTTTCGCAACAGCACCAACAAGCGAGCCTACCTGTACCTGCTCACGCCCAAGGGCGTCGAGGCGCGGGCCAAGCTCACGGTGCGCTTCCTGCAGGTGAAGCTCGCCGAGTACGCGGAGCTGACGAGCGAGATCGGCGAGCTGCGGCGCGAAGTCGCGGGGATCGATGGACCCGGGGAGGGGCCGCATGCCGACACCTAGCGACGCGCCGATCCGCCGCCGGGAAGATTTCCTCGTCTTCGGCGCGCCCGCGATCGAGGAGGCCGAGATCCAGGAGGTCGTGGCGACGCTCCGCTCAGGGTGGCTGGGCACCGGCCCGCGCGTGGCGCGGTTCGAGCGCGAGTTCGCGGACTACAAGGGCGTGCAAAGCGCGGCCGCGGTCAACTCCTGCACGGCGGCGCTGCATCTTGCGCTGCTCGCGCTCCAGCTCGAGCCCGGCGACGAGGTCATCACCACGGCGCTCACCTTCTGCGCCAGCGTCAACGCGATCATCCACGCGGGCGCGAAGCCCGTGCTCGCCGACGTCGACGCGGCGACGATGAACCTCGACCCCGCGGACGTTCGCCGGAAACTGACGCCGCGCACGCGAGCGCTCCTGCCCGTGCATTTCGCCGGACGGCCGTGCGACATGGGAGCGCTGCAAGCGATCGCCGAGCAGCACGGGCTGCGGGTCGTCGAGGACTGCGCGCACGCGATCGAGGCCGAGTACCACGGGCGCAAGGCCGGCACCTTCGGCGACTTCGGCTGCTTCAGCTTCTACGTGACGAAGAACGTCGCGACCGGCGAGGGCGGCATGCTGCTCGCCCGCCGCGAGGAGGACCTCGCGCGCGCGAAGGTGCTGGGACTGCACGGCATGAGCAAGGACGCCTGGAAGCGCTTCGGCGACGAAGGCTACAAGCACTACCAGGTGGTCGACGCCGGATTCAAGTACAACATGATGGATCTCCAGGCCGCGATCGGCATCCACCAACTGCAGCGCGTCGAGTCGAACTGGCGGCGGCGGCGGGACATCTGGCGCCGGTACAACGAGGCATTTCGAGGCCTGCCGCTCGGCCTGCCTGCCGAGCCTGAGCCCGGCACGCGGCATGGGCATCATCTCTACACGCTGCTGGTCGACGAGCGCGACGCGTTTCTCGATGCGATGACCGCGCACAACATCGGCGTCGGCGTGCACTACCTCGCGATCCCGGAGCACCCGTATTACCGCGAGGCGTTCGGCTGGCGGCCGGAGGACTTCCCGAATGCGATGCGCATCGGCCGGCGGACAGTGAGCATCCCGCTGTCGCCGAGCCTGGCTGACAAGGACGTGGACGACGTCATCGCCGCGGTGACCCGCATCGTGCGGCGCGGCCGATGATCGGGGTCGGGCGCTTCCTCGGTCGGCAGGCCCGCAACCTCGCCAGGATCGCCCTGGGACGCCGCTTGACCTACACCTCGCTGATTTCGGCCACGCTGGATGCCGACGATGTCGACGTCGCCAAACAGTGCCTCGAGGATCCTTCGCGCTGGGACGAGGGCTCGACCGTCGCCGACTACGAGCGCGCGTTCCGGAGCTGGAACGGCTCGGGACAGGCCTTCGCGTTCATGGGCGGGCGCGTGGCGCTGTCGGCCGCGATCGACGCGTTGAAGCTCGGCGCCGGCGACGAGGTGATCGTGCCGGCCTACACCTGCGTCGTGGTCGCCAACGCGCTGCGATATGCGGGCGTGAAACCCGTGTACGCCGACATCGAGCTGCAGACCTACGGTCTCGACGCGCGCGATGTCGCAGCGCGGATCACGCCCGCCACCAAGGCGGTCCTCCTTCACCATCTCTACGGGCTCGTGTGCCGCGATTTCGAGGAGATCCTCGATCTCGCCCGGCGGAAGAAGCTCAGGGTGATCGAGGACTGCGCCCACGCCGCGGGCGCGAGCCACAAGGGCGTCAAGGTGGGAAACTTCGGTGACGTCGCGTTTTACTCGACCGAGCACTCGAAGCCGTTCAACACGATCCTGGGCGGCCTCGCGGTGACGTCGATCGATTCGATCGCCGATGGCTTGAAGCGTTACTACGATGCGGCGCCCCGACCGCCTCTCAAGTTCACGCAGCGGCTGCTCGCCAACGTCGTCCTCGACTATTACCGGTTCAAGCACGCACGGCGCTGGCTGCTCGGGGACTGGGAGGAATGGCGGCTGGGCGTGCGGCCCATCGTGTCCACCCCGGTCGGCGAGGAACGCGGCGAGCGCCCGCCCTACTACGGCCAGCGCATGCCCGCTCCGGTTGCCGCCCTCGGCCTGAACCAGCTGCGCAAGCTCGACGCGGTCAACGAGCGGCGCCGTGCACAGGCCGCGGTGTGGGACGACTGGTGCCGGCGGCGCGGGCTCGAGTCTCCCACGGTCGTCCCGAAATCGACTCCGATCTTCCTGCGCTACCCCGTCCTCGTCGATCCGGCGCTGAAGAAGGATCCGCGCCCGATCCGCGAGGAGCTCGGCGTCGAAGTGGGCGGCTGGTACCTGAGCCACCTGCACCCGGCGAAGGACGACCTCGAAGGGTTCCCGAACGCGGACCGGGCCATCGAGCGCTGCATCAATCTTCCCACGCTGACTGGCTGAACCGCATGCCCCGGATATTCGGATTCGTTCGAGACCTGTGCGCGGATGTCCTGCTCATGGCGGTGGCCCATCTGCCCGGCCGAACGGGCTACGCGGTGCGGCATCGCTACTGGCGCCGCCGGCTGCGCCACCTGGGCAAGGGCACGCTGATCGACACCGGCGTGCATTTCCAGAATCCCGGCTTCATCCACATCGGCGACAACGCCTGGATCGACAAGGGCGTCGTTCTGCTCGCGGGAACCGACGCTTCGCAACGCGAGAAGGTGCTCTTGCGCAATCCCGCCTACGCGGGCGAGCCCGGCGTCGTGCACATCGGCGACAACGTGCATGTCGGCATCGGCTGCATCGTCTCGGGGATCGACGCCGGCGTGCACATTGCGAATGATTGCTGCCTCGCCGCCCGCGTCCAGGTGTACGCCTTCACGCACCACTATCGATCGAAGGCGGATCCTTCGAAAGCAGTGCATTTCGGCACCATGGGCGCGCCGGAGCGCCAATGCCTGATCGTGGGCCCCGTGCTGATCGGCGAGAACACCGGCGTGGCGACCAACGCGGTGATCCTGGCGGGTACCTTCATTCCGCGAAACTGCTTCGTGGGCGCCGGCAGCATCGTAAAGCCCGGCCAGTATGCGGAGAATTCGGTACTGTCCGGCGACCCCGCCAGGAGGGTCCGGGATCGGTTCGCGTGAGCCTTCGCAGCGCCGCCTCGCAAGGCGTCAGGTTCACCACGCTGGCGGTGGCGTGCGGCACGCTCGTGCAGGTCGGTGGCCTGGTCGTCCTCGGGCGCCTGCTGCAGCCGTCGGATTTCGGCCTCGTCGCGATGATGGTCGTGGTGTTCGGATTCGCCGACATGCTCGCCCAGATGGGCGTGGGCGACGGGATCGTCCAGCACCCGCAGCCCGTCGATTCCAACCAGCTCTCCACGCTGTTCTGGACCAATTGCCTGCTGGGCGTCGGCGCCTACGGGGTCGTGCAACTCTCGATCCCGCTGCTCGTCGCGATCTACGGCGAGCCCGAGCTCGGCGCGCTGGTGCCGGTCGCCTCGCTGTCGCTGGTCGTCACGCCGCTCGGGATCCACGTCGCGGCGCTGCTGCGCAGGGCACTGAGGTTCAAGCTCCTCGCCGCGCTCGAGCTGGGCAAGGCGCTCGCCGCCACGGGCACCGCCATCGCCGGCGCGCTGCTCGGATGGGGCGTCTGGGCGCTCGTCGCGGGACAGCTGGCGGCCGCCGCGTTCGGCACCGCGGCGCTGCTGATCATCGGGGCCGCAAAGGGCTGGCTGCCACGCCTGCGCTACGACGCGGCGAGCGTGAGGGAAATCCTGCGGTTCGGCGCCTTTTACTTCGGCTCGAACGTCGTCAACTACTTCAATTCGAGAATCGACCAGCTCCTGATCGGCAGCCTGCTGGGCGCGCGCGCGCTGGGCTACTACAGCATGGCCTTCAACCTCGTCTCGCAGCCGACGTCCAAGGTCAACCAGGTCGTGACGCAGGTCGCGTTCCCGATCATGGCGCAGATACGAGACGACGCCGGGCAATTGAACCGATGGTACCTGAAGCTGCTGAACATCCTCGCGACCGTAAACGCGCCGATGCTGCTCGGGTTGGCGGCCGTCGCGCCGCTACTGGTTCCCCTTGTGCTCGGAGACGGCTGGGCGCCCTCCCTACCGCTCGTGCAGATCCTAGCGATCCTGTTCGTGCTGCGCTCCGCCGGCAATGCGGGCGGCACGCTGATGTACGCGCTCGGGCGATCGGAGATCAACTTCCGCTGGAACTGCACGATTTCGCTCCTGGTCCCCGCAGCGGTGTTCCTCGGCGCCAAGGCGGGCGGCCTGGCCGGCGTCGCAGCCGCCCTCGCGCTCGCCCAGGTGCTGCTGTTCTTCCTCTGGTTCCCGGTCGTGAGGCGGGTGCTGCCGCTGCGGCTCGGCACGTATGCGGCGGCCTTTCTGCGGCCTACGGCTCTCGCGGCTCTCATGGCGCTCGCGGTGTGGCTCGTCGCCGACATCCCGCTCGAAGGTTCGGTTCCAGCGCGCATCGCCGTGCTCGCCTGCATCGGCGCGGCGGCGTACTTGATCGCGTATCGCGTGCTGTATCGCGCAGAGTTCGACGAGTACCTGTCCCTCCTTCGCGGAGGCGCGGCGCCGCAGCCATGATCCAGGTCGTGCACAGCAACCCGGTCTGGCTTCCCGCCACCCAGACGTGGATCCACACGCAGGTCAGCGAGCTCCCGCCGGCGCGCGTGGAGTGCCACGTGGTGTGCGAGCGGACCGAGAACCTCGGGCAATTTCCAATGAAACACCTCCACGACTTCTCGACCGCGCCCTCGTGGGTGCGCACCTGGGATCGCGGCCTGCGTCGGCTCGGCCTGCGGAACCACCTGGGCTACCTCGCGAGGACGGCGCGCGCGGTCAAGGCAGACATCGTGCATTCGCACTTCGGCGACGTCGCCTGGGCGAACCTCGGCGCGACGAGAGCCGCGGGTTGCCGCCATGTCGCCACCTTCTATGGCTACGACATGAGCCGCTTGGCGCAGATGGAAGCGTGGCGGGCGCGATTCCGCCAGCTGTTCGGCAAGGTGGACCGGGTCTTCTGCGAGGGCCCGCACATGGCGCGGCGGATTGTCGACCTGGGTTGCCCGGAATCGAAGATGCGCGTGCACCACCTGGGCATTTCGCTCGAGCAACTGCCCTTCCGGCCGCGGTCCTGGGCGCCGGGCGGTGCCCTGAAGGTGCTGATCGCCGCCACGTTTACCGAAAAGAAAGGGATTCCCTACGCGCTCGAGGCGCTGGGACGCTTGCGCCAGCACGTCGGCGTCGAGGTCACGGTGATCGGCGACGCGCGCGACGAAAGCTCCGAGAACCTGAATCAGAAGCAGAAGATCCTCGCGACGATCGCCGCCCAGGGAATGAGCGCGAAGGTGAGGCTACTCGGCTTCCAACCGTACTCACGCCTGATCGAGGAAGCGTACCGCCACCATGTCTTCCTCTCGCCAAGCGTCACGGCGGAAGATGGCGACACCGAAGGCGGCGCGCCGGTTTCGATCCTGGAAATGGCGGCTTCGGGCATGCTCATCGTAAGCACGCGGCATTGCGACATTCCGGACATCGTGCAGGAGGGCCGCACCGGCCTGCTGGCCGAGGAGCGTGATGTCGAGGGGCTGCTGGAGCGGCTGCTCTACGCCGTGCGCGAGCCCGAGCGCTGGCCCGACATGCTCGCGAACGCGCGCCGGCATGTCGAAGCGGAGTTCGACTCGAAGATCCAGGGCGCGCGCCTCGCCGCCCACTACGAGGCGCTGCTCGAGGGTCGGCCGTCATGACCGCCTGCCCGCCGGTTCTGCTGGTAGCGTTCAATCGCCCCGACACGACGGCGCGCGTGTTCGCGGCGATCCGCCAGGCGCGGCCGGCGCGGCTTTACGTCGCCGCAGACGGGCCGCGGCCCTCGCGTCCTTCGGATTCGGCGCTGTGTGCCGAGGTCCGGCGCATCGCCGCGGAGGTCGATTGGCCCGTCGAACTGCGCACTCTGTACCGCGACGAGAACCAGGGCTGCAAGCGCAGCGTGAGCGGCGCGCTGGACTGGTTTTTCTCGCAGGAGCCGCAGGGCATCGTCCTCGAAGACGACTGCCTGCCGAGCGCAAGCTTCTTCAGGTTCAGCGCCGAGTTGCTCGAGCGGTACCGCGACGATCCGCGCGTGTTCTCGATCCAGGGCAATTTCTTCGGCAGCGCGCGCGCACCGGCCGCCTCGTACCAGTTCTCGAAGCTGTTCTACATGTGGGGCTGGGCGAGCTGGGCCGACCGTTGGAAGTCGGTCGACATCGACAACCTGGACGTCGCCGCGATCCGCCGCGCGCTCGCGGACGATCGCTGGCTGGGCGCGGGCTCGTGGCGGCGCGACTACTGGCTTGACGTCGTGCAGCGGCAGGCCGCGGGCGAGATCGACTCCTGGGGCTACCCGGTGATGTTCCACTGCTTTCGCCGCCGGCTCTTCAACGCGACGCCCGCGAAAAACCTCGTGCTCAACATTGGCACGGGCCCCTCGGCGACGCGGACCGCGAGCCTCGAGCACGGCCCGCATCACCGCGCGGCCGAGGACATGCCCTTCCCTCTCGTCGAAGGCCGCAAGTACGAGGGCGCCGACGAGATGCTCGACTTCGAGCACCGTTGGCGGATCCAGCTTACGCCGTGGCGGCTGTTCCGCCAGGTGATGCACCATCGCCACCCGCGGCTCTATCGCGCGCTACGATCGGCGTCCGGGGTCGTCCGATCGTGACCTCGACGAGGGCGCCGGCTTGCCCCTCCTGCGGCGCCGCGCCCGCGCGCCTTGTAGGCTCGATTCCTTCCGCTCGAATGTTCGCGGGCCACCCGGTCGAGGGTGTCCTGCCCGATGGTGCGTTGTATGCCTGTACGGCGTGCGGACTGGCGTTCCGGTTTCCGATCCTCGCCGCTCACGACTATGACGTGCTGTACGGCGACGCGTCGTCGGATTGCTGGGCGGACGACCCCGGCAGGACGGACTGGGCGCTCGTCGAGGAGTACCTGTCGCAACATGCGCCCGAGGGCGCCCGCGTGCTCGACTTCGGCTGCCACACGGGCGGGCTGTTGCAGCGTCTCGGCGCGCGCTACTTGAAGACAGGCGTCGAAGTGAACCCCGGCGCAGCACGGCTCGCCCGCGAGCGCACCGGGACAGAAATCGTCGCGCGCCTCGACGCACTCGCGTCCGACAAGCGCTTCGACATCGTCACTGCCGTCGACGTCGTCGAGCACTTCCCCGATCCAGGCGAAGTGATGGCATCGCTGCTCGACGTGCTCGCGCGGGGTGGCACGCTCGTCGTTACCACGGGCGACGCCGGCCATTGGCTTGCGAAGGTCACTGGTGCGCGCTGGTGGTACTGCTACTTCCCGGAGCACCTCGCTTTTATCTCCGAGCCATGGGCGCGCGGCTGGCTTGCCCGATCGGGAGTCCGCGCTCAGCTCGTCCTCGCGAGACGCTTTCGACACGCGCGGCTCTCGCCGGTGCGTACCGTCCTCCAGGCGAGCCTGGTCCCGCTGTACCTCGCGGCGCCGAGATTTTATTTGCGCTTGGGCGCCGCGGCGCGAAAGGCGCTCCGCCGCGGCGACACCGCGTATCCTCCGGGCGGCGGCTTGACGAAAGACCACTTGCTCCTCGTGCTGAAGCGCCCGTCGTGAAGGCCTTCACCCATCGACTGCTGCAGCGATTCGGGTACGACATCCATCGCTTTCGCGCGAGTGCTTCGCTCGAAGCGCAGCTCGCGGCGATGCTGCGCTCGGGCGGATTCGACCTGGTGCTCGATGTCGGCGCCAATGCCGGCCAGTACGGGCGCCGGCTTCGCGATCACGGCTATTCTGGCAGGATCGTTTCCTTCGAGCCGCTGCGCGAGGCCTGGACGCCCCTCAAGGCCGCATCCTCCGGCGACAAACTTTGGGAGGTCGCCGACCCCATCGCCCTGGGCGAGCGCGACGGCGAGATCGACATCCACGTCTCGGAGAATTCGTACAGCAGCTCGGCGCTCGGGGTGCTCGACGCGCACCTGCGAGCGGCGCCGGACTCGCGCTACGTCGGCCGCGAGCTCGTGCCAATGCGGCGGCTCGATGCCGTGGCCGGGCGGTATCTGCGGCCCGCGTCGGTCGCCTTGCTCAAGGTCGACACGCAGGGCTTTGAAGATCGCGTGCTCGCGGGGGCGGCCGGAATCCTCCCGCGGATTGCCGGGCTCCAGCTCGAGCTGTCTCTCGTGCCGCTGTACGAGGGGCAGAAGCTGATCGCCGAGATGCTCGAGCAGGTCCGCGGCCTCGGTTTCGAGCTGTGGGGCGCGTGGCCCGTACTTGTCGAGCCCGACACGGGCCGGTTGCTTCAGGTCGACGCGGTCTTCTTCCGTCCCGCCACGAAATCCTCGTAGGCGAGCCGCGCGCCCTCGCGCAGCGGGATCCGCGAGCGCCACCCAAGCGCTTCCAGCCTGCCGACATCGAGCAGCTTCCTCGGGGTGCCGTCGGGCTTGGAGGCGTCGAACTCGAGCCCGCCGCGATAGCCGACGACCTCGCAGACGAGCTCGGCAAGCTCCCGGATCGTCAGGTCTTTTCCGGCGCCAATGTTGACGAGCGGCAGCGCGCCCGCCGCGACCAGCGGGGCATAACGCCCCTCCGGCAGGCCGAGCAGGTACGCGCACGCGTCCGCCATGTCGTCGCTGTAGAGAAACTCCCGCCTCGGATTGCCCGTTCCCCATACCGCGAGCGCCCCGTCGCCGCGCTGCTTCGCCTCGTGCGCCTTGCGGATCAGCGCCGGCAGCACATGCGAGGTCTGCAGGTCGTAGTTGTCACCGGGACCGTAGAGATTCGTCGGCATCACCGCGAGATACTGCGTACCGTACTGCCGGTTGTAGCTCCAGCACATCTCGATCCCCGCGATCTTCGCCACGGCATAGGCACGGTTCGTCGCCTCGAGCGGCCCCGTCAGCAGGTACTCTTCCTTCATCGGCTGCGGGCACTCGCGCGGATAGATGCAGGACGAGCCGAGGAAGAGCAGGCGCTTCACACCCGCGCGCCAAGCCTCGTGGATGACGTTAGTCTGGATCGCAAGGTTCTCGTGGATGAATTCCGCGGGCAGCGTGTCGTTGGCCAGGATGCCGCCGACCTTGGCTGCCGCGAGGATCACGTGCCGCGGTCGCTCGGCCTCGAAGAAATGCCTCACCGCTGTTGCGTCGGCAAGCTCGAGCTCGGCGTGCGTGCGCAGCGCAAGGTTCTCGTAACCGGCCGCGCGCAGCCGCCGCACGATCGCCGACCCGGCAAGCCCGCGATGGCCCGCGACGTAGATCTTCTCGGACCGATCCACGCTACTCGTGCTGCCGGAGGACCGTGTGGCCGTACTTCTTCACCAGCGCGTCGCGCTCGGCCTCGCGCAGGTCCGCACGCGCCATTTCCTCGACCAGCTCATCGAAGGAGGTCTTCGCGGTCCAGCCGAGCTTCGCCTTCGCCTTCGATGGATCGCCGAGCAGCGTATCCACCTCCGCCGGGCGGAAGTAGCGCCGGTCGACGGCGACGACCGTGCGGCCCTTCTCGTCGAGCGCATGCTCGTCCGCGCCCGCGCCACGCCAGGCAAGTTTCATGTCGAGCTTCTTCGCTGCGAGATTGACGAAGTCGCGCACGCTGTGCTGCTTGCCGGTCGCGATGACGAAATCCTCGGGCGCGCTCTGCTGCAGGATGAGCCACTGCGCCTCGACGTAGTCGCGCGCGTGGCCCCAGTCGCGGCGCGCGTCGAGGTTGCCTAGGTAGAGACAGTCCTGCAGCCCGAGCTTGATGCGCGCGAGCGCGCGCGAGATCTTGCGCGAGACGAAGGTCTCGCCGCGGATCGGCGACTCGTGGTTGAACAAGATCCCGTTGCACGCAAACATGCCGTAGGACTCGCGGTAATTCACCGTAATCCAGTAGGCGTAGAGCTTGGCCGCGCCGTAAGGCGAGCGCGGATAGAAGGGCGTGGTCTCCTTCTGCGGCGTCTCCAGCACCTTGCCGTAGAGCTCGGAGGTCGAGGCCTGGTAGAAGCGCGCCTTCTTTTCCATGCCGAGGATGCGGATCGCTTCCAGCAACCGCAGCGTGCCGATGCCGTCGGAGTCGGCCGTGTATTCGGGCTCCTCGAAGCTCACCGCGACGTGGCTTTGCGCGGCGAGGTTGTAGATCTCGTCGGGCTGCGACTGCTGGATGATCCGCGTCAAGCTCGACGAGTCGGTCATGTCGCCGTAGTGCAGGATCAAGCGGCGGTCTTGCTCGTGGGGATCCTGGTAGAGATGATCGATCCGTTGCGTGTTGAAGCTCGAGGCGCGGCGCTTGATGCCATGCACTTCGTAGCCCTTGCCGAGCAGCAATTCGGCGAGGTAGGCACCGTCCTGTCCGGTGATGCCGGTGATCAGTGCGACTTTGCGGGTCATGCCAACGCGGATGTTACCTCGGTGAGCTGCACTTCCCAGGATTCGAGCGCGAGCCCTGTGTCGTTGCGCAGCTTCGAGCAGTCGAGCCTCGAACTCCGAGGCCGGCGCGCTGGCGTCGGATAGTCCTCGGTGCGGATCGCCACCACCGGCGTCGCGAGGCCCGCGCCTTTCAGGATCGCGCGCGCGAATCCGCACCAGGACGTCTCGCCTCCCGCGGTCATGTGATAGAGCCCGTGCGCGCCTTTCGCCAGCAGTTGCGGCGTCGCTCGCGCGATGGCAAGGCTCGAGGTCGGCGCCCCGACTTGGTCGTCCACGACGCGAAGCTCGGGCCGATCCTTGGCGAGGCGCCGCATCGTGAGGAAGAAATTCTTCCCGCGCGGCCCGTACACCCAGCTTGTGCGCAGGATCAGGTGCCGGCAGCCGCTTGCCTGGATCGCCTGCTCGCCCGCGAGCTTGGATTCGCCGTAGACGCTGATCGGCCGAGGCGGATCGCTTTCGATGTACGGCGACGCCTTGTCTCCGGCGAAGACGTAGTCCGTCGAGTAATGAACGAGCATTGCGCCGATGCGATTGGCTTCCTCGGCGAGCACGCGGGGCGCAGTTGCATTGACGGCGAAAGCGAGGTCCCGCTCGGACTCGGCCTTGTCGACCGCAGTGTAGGCGGCCGCGTTCACGATGATGTCGGGCTGCAACGCACGCACGGCGGCGGCAAGCGGCGGCGCGTCCGCGAGGTCGAGCCCATAGCGGTCGAACACCCGTACCTCGCCCATCGGTGCGAGGGTCTGCCTGAGCTCCCAGCCGACCTGGCCGGTGGCGCCGGTCAGCAGGAGCCTCAAGCGTAGGTCTCGGCGGAGGCGAGCGGCACGCCGCGACGATCCTTCTCCGCCAGCACCGGCGCGCCCGCCAGGGGCCAGCGGATGCCGAGCGCGGGGTCGCTCCAGAGCAGCGTGCGCTCCTGCTCCGGCGCGTAGTAGTCGGTGGACTTGTAGAGCACGTCGGCCGAGTCCGACACGACGACGAAGCCATGCGCGAAGCCGGCCGGAATCCACGCGATGCGCCTTGACTCCGCGGATAGCGTGAATCCCGTCCACTTGCCGAAGGCCGGCGAGCTGCGGCGCAGGTCCACTGCCACGTCCCAGATCTCGCCCGCGAGCACCCGGACGAGCTTTCCCTGCGCCTGGCGGACCTGGTAGTGCAGGCCGCGCAGCACGTTCTTCGCCGAGCGCGAGACGTTGTCCTGCACGAAGTCGGTATCGATGCCGGTCGCCTTGTGAAAAGCGCGCCGGTTGTAGGCCTCGTAGAAGAAGCCGCGGTCGTCGCCGAACACCCTGGGCTCGAGCAACAGCACGCCCGGCAGCTCGGTGGGGACCACCTGCATCAGAACACCTTGTCGGCCAGCACGCGCAGCAGGTACTCGCCGTAGCCACTCCTGGCGAGCGGCCGCGCGAGCGCGCGCAACTGGCGCGCGCTCACCCAACCCTGGCGGTAGGCGATCTCCTCCGGGCAGGCGACCTTCAGCCCCTGGCGTTTCTCGATCGTCTCGATGAAGTGGCCGGCCTCGAGCAGCGACTCGTGCGTGCCCGTGTCGAGCCAGGCGTAGCCGCGGCCCATCGGCACCACGTCGAGCTCGCCCCACTCCAGGTAGCGGCGATTGACGTCGGTGATCTCGAGCTCGCCGCGGGGCGACGGCCGCAGGCCTTCGGCGATCTTCACCACCCGAGGGTCGTAGAAATACAGGCCCACGACCGCGTAGCGCGACTTGGGCTTCTTCGGTTTTTCTTCCAGGCTCACCGCGCGGCCCTTCGCGTCGAACTCGACCACGCCGTAGCGCTGCGGGTCCGTGACCGGGTAGGCGAACACGGTCGCGCCGCGTTTCCTCTTCGCCGCGCGCGCCAGGAGCGCCGAAAGGTCGTGTCCGTGGAACAGGTTGTCGCCCAGGACAAGCGCGACCCGATCGCGCCCGATGAATGGCTTGCCGATGAGAAACGCCTGCGCCAGGCCCCCGGGCCGCGGCTGCACGGCGTACGAGAGCTTGAGGCCCCAGCGTCGTCCATTGCCCAGAAGCTCACGGAAGCGCGGCGTGTCCTCGGGCGTGGAAATCACCAGGATGTCGCGGATTCCCGCGAGCATCAGCGTGCTGAGCGGGTAGTACACCATCGGCTTGTCGTAGACCGGCAGCAGCTGCTTGGACACGACCTGCGTCACCGGGTACAAGCGCGTGCCGGACCCGCCAGCGAGGATGATGCCCTTCACGCCGCGGCCTTCCGAGCGCGCCGCTCGAGATACCAGCGCACCGTTTGCTTCAGCCCCGAGGCGAAGGTTTCCGCGGGGCGCCAGCCAAGCTCGCGCTCGATCTTTCGTGCGTCGATCGCGTAGCGCCGGTCGTGGCCTGGGCGGTCCTTGACGAAGGAGATGAGGTCCGAGTAGCTGCCACCCGTGCGCGGCTGCGCGTCGTCGAGCAGCGCGCACAGCGAGCGGACGAGGTCGATGTTCCTCATTGGCGCCGCGCCGCCGATGTTGTAGACCTCGCCGGGCCGGCCGCGCGCGAGCACCTGGCGGATCGCCTCGCAGTGGTCGAGCACGTAGAGCCAGTCGCGCACGTTCTGGCCGTCGCCATAGACCGGCAGCGGCTTGCCGGCGAGCGCCTGGTGGATCATGAGCGGGATGAGCTTTTCCGGGAACTGGCGCGGCCCGTAGTTGTTCGAGCAGTTCGTGGTGAGCGTCGGCAGGCCGTAGGTGTGCCAGTACGCGCGCACGAGGTGGTCGGATGCGGCCTTGGACGCGCTGTAGGGGCTGTTCGGCGCATAGGGCGTCGTCTCGCTGAACGCGGGATCGTCGGGCCCGAGCGAGCCGTAGACCTCGTCGGTCGAGACGTGAAGGAACCGGAACGCCTCGCGCTCGCCCGCGGGCAAGCTCGCCCAGTACGCGCGCGCCTCCTCGAGCAGGTTGAACGTGCCCACGACGTTCGTCTGCACGAACGGCGCCGGCCCCTCGATCGAGCGGTCGACGTGGCTTTCGGCCGCGAAGTGCAGCACGGCACGCGGCCTGTGACGCTGCAGCAGCCCGCGCACGAGCGCGCGGTCGCAGACGTCGCCCTTGGTAAAGGCGTGCCGCATGTCACCGCGCAGCTCGTCCAGGTTGGCGAGGTTGCCGGCATAGGTCAATTTGTCGAGCGTGACTACAGCCTCGCCGGTCGCGGCGACCGTCGTTAGCACGAAGTTGGAGCCGATGAAACCTGCGCCGCCGGTGACGAGCAGCATGGGCCGATTATGCCGTCGCGGAGAGCGGCCGCGCCGCGAACTGCACCCGGTGCAGGCGTGCGTAGACGCCCCCGCGCGCGAGGAGCTCCGCATGCTTGCCCGACTCCACCACCCGGCCCTGCTCGAGCACCGCGATGCGGTCGGCGCGCTCGATCGTGGACAGGCGGTGGGCGATGACGATGGTGGTGCGCCCGCGCATCAGCGCCTCGAGCGCCGCCTGCACGTGGCGCTCGGATTCCGAGTCGAGCGCGGAGGTCGCCTCGTCGAGGATCAGCACCGGCGCGTTCTTGAGCAGCGCGCGCGCGATCGCCAGGCGCTGGCGCTGGCCGCCCGAGAGGCGCATGCCGTTCTCGCCGATCAGCGTATCCAGGCCCTCGGGCGTCTCGAGGATGAAGCTCAGGGCGTGCGCGGCTTGCGCGACCGCCTCGACTTCCTGCTTGCTCGCCCCACCCAGGCGGCCGTAGGCGATGTTGGCGTAGATCGTGTCGTTGAACAGCATGATGTCCTGCGACACGAGCGCGAGGTTGCCGCGCAGGCTCTCAAGCGTCAACGACTGCAGGTCGTGCCCATCCAGCGTGATGCGGCCCGCATCGGGCGAATAGAAGCGAGGCAGCAGGTTCACGAGCGTGCTCTTGCCGCCGCCCGAGGCGCCCACCAGCGCGAGCGTCTGGCCCGGCTGCACGCGCAGGCTCACATCGCGTAGCGCCGGCTCGTTGCGCGTGGGATAGGTGAAGGTGACGCTTTCATAGGCGATCTCGCCCTTCGCGCGATCGAGTGTCACCGTGCCGTGGTCCTCCTCCACCGGCGAGTCGATCATGCCGAAGACGCTTTCGGAGGCGGCCAGCCCGCGCTGCAGCACCGCGTTGACGTCGGTCAGGTGCTTGATCGGGGCGAAGAGCATGACCATGGCAGTAAAGAACGAGGCGAATTCGCCCGCGGAGACGCGCGTGCCGATCGTGTCCTGCAGCGCTACGTAGACGATCACGGCCACCGCCGAGGCCGCCAGCAGGTGCGTGGCGGGCGTAATGAGCGCCTCGGGCACCTTCTGGCGCATGTTGAATCCGCGCAGCGTGCCGATCGCGCGGGCAAAACGTTTTCCTTCGTAGTCCTGGCCGCCAAACACCTTGACCACGCGATGGCACTCGATCGTCTCCTCCAGCACGTGCACCACGTCGCCCAGGGCCCGCTGGGATGCGCGCGCCATGCTGCGCAACCGCCGCGAGAGCATGCGCACCATGCCGCCGACGAGCGGCGCGATGACGAACGCGATGAGCGTGAGGCGCCAGTTGAGATACAGAAGCCAGCCGAGCAGGCCGATGATCACAATCGAGTCGCGCACCAGTACCGTCGCCGCCGTCGTGGCGGCCGCGCTCACGTTGGCGACGTCATAGGCGACGCGGGAAAGCAGCGCGCCCGCGGTCTGGTCGTCGTAGGCCCGGGTGGGAAACCTCACCAGCCGCGCGAACATACCGGCGCGCAGGTCGAGCACCACCTTCTCGGCGACCCAGGTCATGCTGTACTGGCCGACGAAAGTGAAGGCTCCGCGCACCACGAAGATGCCGATGATGCCCAGCGCGATCAGCGTCGGCGACAGCAGCGACTTGCCGCCGCCGAAATTGCCGTCCAGCAGCGGCTTGAGCAGCATTGGAAAGAGCGGCTCGGTCCCCGCCGCCACCATGTTGCCGAGGATCGCCACCACGAACGCTTGCGCGTACGGCCGGACGTAGGACAGAAGGCGGCGGTACAGGTCGCGGCCGGCGTGGGCATACCCTTGAGACATAGGGGGATTGTACTGGCCGAAACCTAACCGGTCCGGAGTCGCGGGGCCGTCTGAAGCCCGGCGAACAGAAGACCACTCAGCCAGACATAGAACAGCGACTCCGCGTGGTCGTGCAGGAACGAATTAAACAGGCACCCCAGCACCATGAGGATCACGAGCCCGCGCGCGAGATCGATGTCGGTGCGGGTGGCGAGCCGCCCGGCGAGGCGCCACTGGGCCGCAAATAGCGCCAGCAGCGCTGCAACCCCGACCGCGCCGAGCTCGACAGCACTGTAGAGGTACTGGTTCTCGGGATTGGTGCTTGCCGGCCGGCCGCTGCCCCGGATCTCAGACGCATAGGCCGCAGGGAATCCGCCGGTTCCCGTCCCCACTACGGGATGGCGGCGCCAGATTCGCACGCTGTTGCTCCAGGCCTCGAGCCGCAGATTGGAGGCGTCTGCGGGCTTGCCAGCTTCCCATCTTTCCACCTCATGGATCGTCATCAGGGTTCGGATATGAATCACGCTGGCCGGCAAGAGGGCGGCGGCGCCGGCGACCCCGATCCCGGCGACCGCGGCCACCACGAGCCCGCGCCAGCGCAGGGTCGAATACAGGAAGTAGAGCAGCAGCCCGGCGAGCACCACCTGCCCCGTCCGGCTCTGGACCATGAACAGCACATTGAACGACGCCACGAGCGCGAGTGCCGCGAAAAGCCATCGCCGATGCGGTCCCCGCGCTTCACGCGCCTGCAACGCGAAGACGAACGCGGCATAGGCCATGAAGACACTGTGAGTGATCTTTTTCTTGAACACGACGGCATCGACGGGCAGGCCCTTGAAGACGTCGCCCTGCGGAATGAGGCCCCACCACACCGGGAACGAGAGCGCGAGCGTGACGAGCATCGCCGCGGCGAACGCCGCGAGGGCCCGGCGCCTCCAATGATCATCGGGCTGAAGCGACACCAGCAACGGTATGAAGAGGAGCGTCGCCGCCTTGGTGACGGCGTCTCGAATGTCCTCGCCGCTTCCCAGGCTGTAGACGGATCCGGCAACCTGCAGCAGGAACAGCCCGACCGGAAAAGCGATGAAGGCGTTTCGCCGGAGGAGCGCAAGCTTCTCCCGCCAACTCCCGCTCGCGGCCCAGGCGACGAGCAAGGCGACCAGCAGTACCGAATCCAGCGCGGTAGAAAGCGGCAGCGACAGGCCGATCGCGACTGCGATCCAGAGCGCCACGCCCTGCGCCCTCACTACCGGCCTTTCCCCAGCAGCACCACCCGCAGCGTCTTGAACACGATCCCGATATCGAGCAGCACCGAGTAGTTCTTGATGTAGTAGAGGTCGTATTGCAGCTTCTCGCGCGCGTCCTCGACCGAGGCGCCGTAGGGGTACATGACCTGCGCCCACCCCGTGATGCCGGGCCGCACCAGGTGGCGCAGGTTGTAGAGCGGGATCTCTTTCTCGAGCGTGGCGTTGAAGACCGGGCGCTCGGGGCGGGGGCCGATGAAGCTCATCTCGCCCTTCAGCACGTTGACGAGCTGCGGCAGCTCGTCAATGCGGAGCTGCCGCAGGATCCGTCCCAGGCGCGTCACGCGCGGGTCGGCGCTCTTCGCCCACTGCGGCCCGTCGCGCTCGGCGTCGTGCGCCATCGAGCGGAACTTGAGGACCTCGAATTCCCGGCCGCCGAGGCCCGTGCGCGCCTGCCGGAAGATGGCCGGGCCGCGGCTCTCCAGCCGGACCAGCACCGCCACGACCGCCATGACCGGCAGCGCCGGCACGAGCAGCGCAAACGCGAGCGCGATGTCCGTCAGGCGCTTGATGCGCAGGCCGAGCGGGTTGTGCAGCAGGTCGAAGCCGTGGGCGAAGACGAGCCAGCCCTGCCGGGTGTGCAGCACCGGCACCTTGAACCACATCTGCTCGTAGAAATCGGTCACGCCGTAGACGCGAACGCCCGAGAAACGCAGCTGCATGAGCTGCTGCACGAGCGGCTCGGGCGCGGAGTCGGTGAGCGCGACGACGACGCCCGACCAGGGGCCGGCCGCTGCGAGCTTCTCGACTTCGGCCTCGGCGGCGATGACGAGCTCGCCCTGCGTGTTGGAGCGCTCGAAGTCCTCGCGCAGGCCCAGCGCCTGCTCGCCGGTGCCGATCACGAGCCACCGAATGCGCTCGCCCTGCTCGCGCACCCAGCCGCCCAAGTAGAGGCGCCAGCCGGCGCTCCAGAACGCCTGCGCGAGGAACGCGACCGGAAAGATCCCGCGGCCGAAGGTCGGGTCGACGCTCCAGAAGCCCCCCGCGTAGGCGGCGGCGCCCGTCAGCAGCCCCGCAATCGCCACGGCCAGGACCGCGCGGGCAGGCGGACGCATGCCCGAAACCTGGCGGCCCGGCACGAACGTATCGAGCACGTAGAGGCTGAGCACGAGGAAGAAGAGCGGAATGAGCATGCCGGGCGTGAACCACGGGTGCTCGTCGAGGCGCAGCCAGAAGGCGAGGTCGAAGAACAGGACCAGGCCCATGATGTCCAGCAGCAGCAACGCGACCGCGACGCGCCGCGGCAAGTTGATCGCCGAAGCGCCCGGCGCCGCGGCGCCGCGGCTCGCGGAGGACTCTCGCTCTTGCCGCGTGGCTGCCATCGCAAACGATTATAGGCGCAGCGACAGATAGGCCGCGCGCACCTGCTCAGCCATGCGCTGCGCGGTGAATGTTTCCTCGTATCGGCGGCGCGCCTGCGCGCCCATCTTGCGAGCGAGTTCGAGATCCTGCAGCAACCGGTTCAGCGCGCTTGAGAGCGCTTCCGGCTGCCGGGCCTCGACCGTGAAGCCGCTCACGCCGTCCTCGTTCACCCAGTCGATGCCGGAGCCGGCGATGCGCGTCGATACCACCGGCCGGCCCGCGCGCATCGCCTCGATCTGCACGATGCCGAACGCTTCCGACTTCTGCACCGAAGGCAGGCAGAACACGTCGCAGGCGCGCATGTGGAGCTCGACCTCGCGGTCGGTCAGGCGGCCCAGCAATGAAACTCGGTCATTGACACCGCGATCGTGGATGAGGCGCTCGAGCTCGCCACGCAGCGGGCCTTCTCCTCCGATCAGCACTCGCGCCTCCGGAGCGAGCGAGGCTGCGGCGCGCACCAGGTACTCGAACCCCTTGTACGGCACGAGCCGCCCGAGCGTGAACACGAGCGGGCGCGCGCCGTACTTCGCGCGCGCCGCGGCGATCTCGTCCACGCTGATGGCTTCCTTTGACTCGGCAATACCTATGGGCACGGCGCGAGCCTTGCCGCGGAACCCTTCGAGCGCAGCCGATTCGTCGAGCAACTTGGGCGAGGTCGCGATGATCGCGTCCGCGCGCTCGAGCAGCCGGCGCTCGAGCCATTGGTACGCGCGATAGAGAAGCCGCTGGCGCACGATGTCGCTGTGCCAGTGCAAGACGACGGCACCGTCGAAACTCGAAAGCAACAGGTTCAGGCTGCTCTGGGGCCACGGGGCGTGCACGTGGATGACGTCGTAGCGCGAGGCAATCGCGCGCCAGGTACGGTAGTCGCCCCAGGACAGCGCGGCAGCAGACACAGCGAGCGTGGGTCGCTCCTCGTACACGGTGCCACGCGAGGAAAGCGGATACTGCCGGCGTTCGGGTCCCTGGCACAGGACGTCGACTTCGAGGTCAGGGTAGCGGGCGAGCTCCGGCACGAGCTCCTCGACCACGCGCTCGATGCCGCCGAGGGTCGTGCGGTAACCCTTGACGTGCTGGAGGATCTTCATCGCCATCGCTATTGCGCGCCCAGCCGCTCGATGACGGCGTGCGTCTCGCGCGCGCACTTGTCCCAGGTGAACGTGCGGGCCCGGGCGAGTCCCCTCTCGCGCAGCTGCGCACGGGTGTCCGCGTCGGTGGCGACTTGCAGCATCTTCGCTGCAATGTCCTTAATGTCCGCCGGATCGCAGTAGAGCGCCGCGTCGCCGCAAACCTCGGGCAGCGACGCCCGATTCGAGACCACCACCGGGCAGCCGCAGGCCATGGCTTCGAGCGGAGGCAGGCCGAATCCTTCGTAGAACGACGGCAGGACGAGCGCCTCGGCGCAGGCCACGTAGCGCTTGAGCAGCGCGTCGTCGACAAGACCGGCGAACGTCACGCGCTCCCCCAGTGCGGCCGACATGTGCTCTACCTGGCGATCGCCGGTGACGAAGCCCTCCTTCTTGCCCACGATGACGAGGTCGTGCGGAAGCTTAGCCGCCAGCTCGCCGAATGCGGCAATCAGGCCGCGGACGTTCTTGTGCGCCTTCACATTGCCGACGAAGACGAAGTAGGGCTTTTCGTGAGGACGCGGCGAGCGAGCCGACGAGAACCAGGATTCGTCCACGCCGAGGTGGATCACCTCGATGCGCGCCGGGTCCACGCCGACCAGGCGGACGAGCTCGTCGGCGGTAAAGCGGGAGTCGGCGATGATTCGGCTGGCCTTTGCGCGGACGGCGGCCAGGAGCGCCCGCGCGTACAGCCTGCGGTGCCAGCCTTCCATGTACCCGGGCATCGCGAGGTGGAGTACGTCGTGGATCGTGACGAGGAGCTTCCCGCGGCGAAGGACCGGAATGTTGAACTGCGGCGACCAGAGCAGATCGATGTCATTCGGGATCGCGCCGGGCAGGCGCAGCTGCTCGCCGATCGAGAAGATCGGGCTCGGGCAGTCGACGATCGAGACGTTGTCGCCGCGAGACCAGGCCACCGCGTCGAGGACCGCCCGTTCGCCCACAAGGACGACTTTGCCGCGATGAAGCGGAATCAGCTTCGGCAGGATGTTTGCGACATATGTACCGATGCCCGAGTGGCCGAGCATCCGGGTGTCGATGGCGAGTTTCATTGAGGGGACTTCGCCCGCCGCTTAGAATCCATCGGTGCACGCGCCCAACGCCGACCTCCCCGCATGAAGCTCGGCGTCGTCGTCCTGAATTGGAACGGGAAGGACGTCACGCCGCGATGTCTGGAGTCCCTCTACCGCGGCACGTGTCCGCCCGATCTTGTCGTCGTCGTCGACAACGCGTCCATCGACGGCTCTGCAGAACTCGTGCGCGAGCGGTTTCCCCAGGCCGAACTGATACGTAACGATTCTAACCTCGGCTTCGCCGAGGGCTGCAACGTGGGCATCCGCATCCTGCTCCAGCGCGGGTTCGAGCTCGTCCTGCTGCTCAACAACGACGCGGTCGTGGAATCCGGCTGCCTGGATGAATTGAAACGCGCCGCGCGGGACCAGCTCGCCGCCGCCTATGGCGCGACCATCTACGAATTGGGCGAGCCCGCGCGGATCTGGTATGCGGGCGGCACGATAAGCCGACTTACATTGGATGCACGGCACGAGCTGACGCCTCCCGATGCCGGTGCATCTCCGCGGGCGACGGATTTCATCACTGGCTGCTGCCTCATGATTCGGGCCGAGGCGCTGCGGCGTATCGGGCTGCTCGAGGCGAGCTTCTTCGCGTACTACGAGGACGTGGACTGGTGTCTTCGCGCCGCGACTGCCGGAGAGCAGCTTCTCTACGTTCCCGGAGCAAAAGTGCAACACGAGGTGTCCTATTCTTTCCGCAGAAACGAATCTGGCGATGCAAGCGGGTCGCGCTTGCCGTGGGCGCAGAGCCCGCCGCTCGTCCTCTACCTCGGGTACCGCAACCGTCTTCTACTGGCCAGACGGCATGCCGGCGGTGCGCTACTGACTTGCTTTGTGATCTGCCGCCGCCTCGCGCGCGCAGCGATCCATTCGTCAGGGCTGCTCCTCGCCGGTCGGGGAGCGCAGGCGCGAGCCGTGCTCTGCGGCTCCTACGACGGAATCATTCGGCCGGAGTGGCCTGCCGACGTAGAACGCTACATGCGCACGTAGGCAATCGCTACGTCCTAGCCGGACATGCGCGTCGCCGCGCACCTTCGCATGCCCCACCAGGCGGCGAGCAGCCATCGGGGCGCGAGCTGCACCAGCAGGAGCTGAATCGCCCTTGCCTTGCGGCGGGCGCTGGCAAATGCGGTGGCATAGCGGCGCATACCGGTTCTCAAGCGACCCGCAGCGATTTCGGCGGCCCCCAGCTCGCACTGGTCGTAGCTTGCGCACTCTCGGTTCTTGGCGCGCAGGTCCTCCGTTTGGGCGAGACGCTCGATGCGTTTCCTGACCGCCAGGCGCGTTTCCGCCATGGTGATGGTACTTCGCGTAAGGCTTTGGCTGTGCTCGCGGATCAGGGTCCTCGTACCGGGCAAGTCCTCGCCGAAAAATCGCTTTCTGGAGAACGCCCAGCGTAGCCAGAATTCCCAATCCTCGTGTGACCGTAGCGCCTCGTCGAAGTACCCGGTTTCGACCAGCACGGCACGACGGAACAGCGCCGCAGAAACTGGAAACTGATTCCCCTCGACCATGGCTGCGAGCATGGCTTCGTCGGATGCGCGCCACATTTTCATCCACTCGACGGCACTTGAGTTTCGACCAGGCGCGAGCACCCTGGCACCCGCATGCAATTGAAAGTAGCGCATGCCCCCGTAGACCAGCGCACAGTCCCGATGCCGGTCGAGAAGCGCCACCTGTTGCTCGAGCTTTCGTTCTTCTAGCAAATCATCGGCGTCCAACAGCTGGATATAGTCGCCCCGCGCACCGCGCATCCCGGCGTTCCTCGCGGCGCTGAGGCCCCGATTCTCCTGGCGCACGCAGGCGTATCTTTCGTCCTTGCCGGCGTAGGCGTGGGCGACCGCGCTCGTGTCATCCGTCGACCCGTCGTCAATCACGATACATTCCCAGTTCTGGAACGTTTGCGCGCGTACTGAATCCAGGCACTCGGCAAGAAAGTGGCCGTAGTTGAAGCACGGAACGACGACGCTGACCCTCGGGGCCGGAATCATCGGGTGCCCAAAGCCGCGCCCGCCCGGACGATCAGCATGCCGAGCCGGTTCTTGAGCGGCAACGAGCGCGTCAACGGAGATGTGTAGAACGCGCTCAGGATTCCGCTCTGGGCCGATCGCGCTGAACAATAGCGCCACCACAGGATGGCGATCGCGCGCCGAAACGCCGACGGAGGAAAGCCCGCGGACGTCGCCTCGTTCCTGCGGATGAGGTTGCCCAGCCAGGCTTCGACGTAACCGACCTCCGGCGCCTCCGCCTTGCGATTGCGGACGATCGCCGCGTGGGCCTCGCACTCAGACTCCGTCGCGTCCGGATGGATTCTGCGCAGCTGACGCAGGACAATCTTCTTCACGCTCTCTGCCTGAACCCTCTCATGCCGGGCGCTAACTTGACCACCGTGCTGTCGATATAGCAGCAGGACTTCCGGCACGTTCGCAAGCTTCGTAACCTGGGCGACTCGCGTCCACAGCTCGAAATCCTCGGCATGCGGGAACTCGGCGTCGTAGCGTAGCCCGTGATTCGCGAAGAACGTCCGGCGGAACATCACCGAGGGATGCGCGAGCGGAGACTCGTAGAAGAGCTTTGCTGCGAGATCTTCCGGGCGGACCAGCGACCGCACCACCCCGGCTGCCGCGCCATCGAGCATTCGGAACCACGTGCCGCACAGTCCGATTCGCGGCGAGCCCACAAGTAGTTCTCGTTGCCTCTCCAGGCGCCTCGGCAACGCGGTGTCATCCGCGTCCATGCGCGCGACATACTCGCCCCTTGCCTCCTCCAGCCCCCTGTTGAGCGAGGCGATCAAGCCGAGATTTCGATCATTTCGCAGTACCCGCAATCGCGGATCCGGGCAGGCGCGAAGCATCTCGGGGCTCGCATCGGTCGACCCGTCATCGACAACGAGGAGCTCGAAGTCCTCGAAGCTCTGGGCGCGGATGCTCGCTATTGCCTCACCGAGATGTTCTGCGCCGTTGTAGACGGGCATCAGGACGCTAACCGCGGGAGCCTTCATGGCCTGATTGCCGCCGGTACGTCAGGACGCTCGAGGGTAGAGAAGCGTCATCCCCGGCAGCCCGAGGCCCGAGTCGATCCTCCTGTAGTGGCCGGGGTTCACCCGCAGGACTTCTTCGATCGCCCGATGCGGGCCCACGTTGTAGCCCGATTCCTTCGGCTGGAAGAACGTGTCGTGCAGCAGGACGCTTGCGCCCGGAATTTCGGCGGTGACGGCGGAGAGTTCCCTGTGGACCGAGTCGTAGGCGTGGTCGCCGTCGATGAAGAAGACCGGTGCCAGGGCCCGTCCGCTCGACCTCCAGACAGACAGTGAAACCTCAATGCCATCACCCTGGTGCAGGTGGATCCCAGCCAGCCCGCGCACCAGCCTCCCACGGATGTCCCCGGGATGCTCGACGTGCTGCGCCTCGTCGGGCAGATCCACGGAATGGATCTGCAGCGGAACGGCATAGTGCTTCGCGCACTCATAGAAAACGCGCGCCGACTTGCCGACATGCGTCCCCCATTCGAATATCTGCGTTGGCTTGAGCCGGCATACTGTCGCGCACATGAGCATCAGCTCGTGCAGCGGAAACGGCTCCACGCCCACGACTGGGATCAGCCTGGCGAGTACGAAGCGCGACAGCGACCAGTTGTCGACTTCGAACTCCGAGCATCCGGAGTTCTTCGCCGGATTGGTCGTGCTAAGCCGCGGCTTCCGGCCGGCGAGCCGCAACAGGGCGCTTATCTGCTCCCGCATCCCGAGATTTCTCCGCAATGACGCGCTCGAAGAGCGCTTCGTAATGGTCAGCGATTTTCGCCCAAGTGTACCGTTCGAGCCAGCTTGCACGTCCCGCTTTGCCCATGCAGTTCAACCTCTCGGGATCCGAGACAAGCGCCTCGATTTGCGCGGCAAGCTCGCGGGGCTCGACTCGCGTGTACCCGCGGGCGTCGCGCGGCGCAGGGCAGATCTCTCCTGCTCCCGTCCAGCGCGCGATTTCCTCTGAATTACCCACGGGCACAGACAGGAACGGCAGTCCTGCGGCCGCAGACTCAAAGAGCACGAGGGGTGAGTACTCGATGTTGGAAGCGAAGACGAAAAGGTCGCTGTTGAGGTAGGCCTGCACGAGCTCGGAGCGTGAGAGATCGACGAGCAGTGCGCACTTGGCCGATTCCGAGCGGTTGATGCGCGCGACGATGTCCTCCAAGCGCGGGGCGATCGAGGCGCCGAGGGCCTTGAGAAGGCCCCCAAGGCCGGCGCGTAGAAGGATGGGCTTTAGAAGCCCGACCAGCCTAGCGCGCATTCCGGCGCTGACCGTTGGATTGTTGCCATTGAGAATCAGCACCGCTTGCCGACCATTCCGCAAGCGCGCAACGTCAAAGGCCTCCGCGAGTTCGCGATGCCCCTTCAGTCCGGTCAGGCTGCCCACGGTCAGGACAACAAAGGCGTTCGCCGAAATCCCGTGCCTGCGCCTGAAGTCGGGATCACGCGCGATCATGAACTCGCGTTCGCTCGCACCGTTCGGGACAATGCTAAGGGCTGACAGCCCGTGCTCGCGCGCAAGGTTGATGTCGCGATAGGCAGACGCGTAGAAGATCAGGTGGTCGAACTTGCGCATCAGATCCGGCATGCGCCGGTAGTAGTCCGAGTATGCGGGCTCATAGAGTCCCGAAAATCCGCACGGGACAAAGATTTTCGGTTTCTTTATCTGATCGAGGACGGGGATTAGCGCATCAAACGTCCATTGCTGGGCGGCCTTCACCATGAACACGTCATAGTCGCCCTGGAGCACGAGCCGGCGGTAAGCGTCCGTTTCGCCACTAATTCCGCGGGCGAGATTTCCCGAGACCGCAAATTCGATGATGTCTACGCCGTCAATTCTTTGGCTAGAACGCTCCGGGAGGCGGGAGGTCGCCACCGTGACCTGGTGGCTGCGCTCGGCCAACCGCCCCGCGACCTGTCGCACAACTTCCTGCACACCACCCACCGAAGGGGCGTAGAGCTCGCATGCGAAGAGAACACGCATGGCCTATGTCTTGTAGCTCTCCAGCGCTGCTCGCCAGGCACGTTCCAGTCCCGCCTCAAATCCGATTTGCGGTCTCCACCCGGATACGCCGCTCAATTTCCCGCTGTCCAGCACGTTTGCCGACACATCGAAGCGGCGCGCCTCCAACCGCTCGGAACGGACCTCGAGGCTGGCGCGCGAGGCGAGCGGCTCCAGACATCGCAGCACATCCATGTTGCTCCTGCCTACGCCGGTACCAATGTTGTACGCGCTTCCGGAATCGCCCTTCTCGAGCACGGCAATAATCCCCTTCGCGACATCGGACACGTGCACGTAGTCCCGGATAGTGCCCTCCGTGCCGAACACGCGAACCATCTCGCCGCGAATGATCGAATGCATGGCCGTCGCGATGAAGCCTTGGCCGGCGAACGGGCGCTGACCTTCTCCAAACGCGTTGCCCGGTCGCGCGATGGCCACGGGCAGGTCGGCGACGTGATGGAACATTCCTGCGTACTTTTCGATGGTGAGCTTCGTGATGCCGTAGGGCGAGACTGGCATCGTCGGATGGTCCTCGCCAATCGGTAGCGAATGTGCATTGCCGTAAACGGCTCCGCCTGTGGAGACAAGCACCACTTTGTGCGCCCCCGCCGCCACTGCTTCCTGAAGTAACTGGACGCTCGGCGGGAGGTTCGCAAGGATGTCGTAGATCGGATCCGCGAAGCTGGTCTGCGGAACCGTCGCATAGGCAAGATCGACAATCTCATCGACCCCTCGCAGCAGGGTCTTCAGGACGGCCCGATCGCCATAATCGCCGCAGACGTAGGTGACCTCTCTGGGCAACGCTACGTCCGGCCGGACCCGGCGACCCAGGATAACGACATCACGCCCCGAATCAGTCAAGTACTGGGCCAAGCGCGTACCGATGAATCCAGCTCCTCCGATTAAGCAAGTCCGCATGCGATTAGGTTCTTCCCGGATCTAGGACCCTAGCATGAGCCGTCGCGCGCGCCGGACAATCCTGAAGAGATTGCGGCGCCAACCGTGCCCGTAGATCAACTCCCAATAGCGCGTCCTGAGTCCGGCGACATGCTTTGCAGCTTCCTTTGCAAAGAACTCGCCGCGGTCACCGGTGACACGCTCAGCGGCGCGCGCGAAAATCGCGCTCATTTCTCCGAAATCCGGCTTGCCGCCAATGCGCTCCGCGGCTGAATGCTCTAGCGCTGCGATGTTGATGATCTGCGGATTGGACGAGTCGGTGCCTGAGGCCCAAGCGATGTTTTCCGCGCAGATTTTCACGAGGCGACTCACGAAGGGCGCTTTCCCGACGCGCGACATGCTGCCCGGGACCTCCCTGTAGATATGCAGGATTTCCGGGATGTTGGCGAGCTGATATCTGCGCGCCACGCGCGACCACAGCTCGAAATCCTCCGGGGGCTGTCGCTCGACGTCTGTGCTGTAGCCGCCGACGACGCGAAGCGCATCCTTTCGCAGCATTACCGAGCTGTGAACAAACGGGTTGTTGAGAAGCAGTCGATACTGCAGAGCTTCGTTGTCTGTAGGATGCCGATGTGACCGACCACTGGGCGTTCGATCGACCCACACATCTGCCCAGGTCCCCACAAGAGCGCACTGCGGGTTGGCATCGAGGAACGCTGCCTGCCGCCCGAGCCGCGCGGGCTTCGACACGTCATCTTGGTCCTGGCGCGCGATGTACTTCCCCTTGGCAAGCTCGATGCCGCGATTAAGCGTCGCCGATAAGCCGCGGTTTTCCTGGCTGTAGAACCGCATTCGTGGATCGCTGTATTGCTGCGCAATCTGCGGCGTACTGTCAGTTGAGCCGTCGTCGATAACGATCAGTTCGAAGTCGCGATAGCCCTGAGCAAGGATGCTGTCGATCGCCTCTCCGACATACTCGACGCAATTGAATACCGGGAGAACGACGCTAATGGACGGTTGCACGATCGCATGAGCCCTTAGACTCTGACCCATTCGTCCGGGATCAGATCGATGGTGCTGTGCGACGCATCTTGAAACCATTTCTGCGGGGCAACTACGACCTTTGTCCGGTTGCTACATAGCCAGGCGCCCCACCAGCTAAACGTGCTATTTGCGATGATGTGATGCCGGCATAATGATAGGAGCCGCAAGTCTTCCTCGCCTCTCGTCACGGCATTGTGACGAAGAACGGTAGTCGGAAAGGGAAAACGCAAATTGGTCTCCGCCCATTCCGGGTCATCGGAGAAGATAAAGATGTGGGGATTCCCAACCCGTTGCCGAACCACGGCTATTGCTCGTTCGTAATACTCCGGTCCGCACGTGCCATGGTAGCGGCTCGTATGTGCATCGGCGACGTAGTCCCCTCGTCGGACATGCAATGAAACCGAAGTGCAATCCTCTATCATCTCGGCGAGCTCCAGATTCTTGCCGGCCAAGGGACAGCGGACCTTGAACTCCCCTCGCACTACCTCTTCGATTTCGTTGAAGTATTTTGGACTCTGCCAGTATCCATCAAGGTAGATGCCGTCGCCCAATAAGAGAATCTGTGGGTCAAAGTGAAAATGCCTCTCCCGCACGAGCTTCGGCCCGGTCCAGCCAATAGCAGATGCACCCTTGCGCAATAGCGTAGCCGTACTGCCCTGACCCAGCAGAAGACTCGCCAAACTGGAATGCCGCCGAAAGCTGACCTCCTTTGGCAGGCGGAAGCGGTCTAGCCGGAAGCCACCATGTAGTCGATAAGTGCGGAATCCACTGAGATCCAGCTGTAGTGGAACACGAAGTATCGCCGATAGGCGCCTTCCCGCGGCGTACTGGAACATCTGATTTCCAAGGCCGCCAAGTACCCGAACAGTAATCACCCGGCGTCTGCTTCGGCAATCCAGCGCATCACGCTACGGTTGCCGAGCAACTCGCCAGTTCTCCCAAATGAATGGGTATTGGTAAGTAAGCGTGTGCGTTAACTGCAGCGCGGCGTGGATCTTCTTCATCCGATTTACCGCGTCCGGTACAAAATCATGGAACTGTACCTGGATATTATCGATCCTCTTTACGGTGCCTCGAACAATCAGATGCTCCAATAGCTCATACTCCGCGCCCTCAATATTTATCTTCATTAGATCGACACGTCCAGGAAAGTGTTTATCCAAGAAATCCGCGCCCGCGACTATGTCGATGGATTGAGCTTCACCATTTCGCTCACCTACGAAAGTTGAAGCGTCACCTGCGATTGTAATTTTCTCATTCCGGTCGCTTCCACCCAGACCAAACGGAAAAACGTGTATCCGATCGTTCGCACGGAATCGTCGCTTGATGCTCTCACAGTATGCGTTGACCGGCTCAAAGATATGCACATCACACAAGTGCATTCCGAAAATATCGCTCGCCCACTGCCCTTCAAATCCGCCCACGTCCAAAACAACGGACTCTCGTCGCAGGTCATAGTCGAGCCTTAGCGTTTTATCACCTCTCACCGCAACCCATTCGCGGTGTGCTTCAACAATCATTTGCTTAATGGGGTTAGGTTGCTCCACCGGCTGTGAGCGCCTGATAGAGCTGAGGCCGGGCAGACTTCCGATCCGCCGTCGTATTCGACCAAATAGCGCGCTTGGGTCAATAGGCATGGTGGAGCTGTCGAATGACTACAAGGGGGTCGCTTCTTTCCTCGAGGACGACATCTTTTGGAATCCACCACCTGCGGCGACTAGGTGTTCTTCCGAAACAACTGCACCGGCATTAGGCGACCTTCGCTGTCGACCCGATCTTGTCGTACTTTGTCCGCGGATCGCGTTCGCCACCATAGATCAACACTGTCTCTCAACTTGGGGCCACGGAAAGCGGGCACATACACAGGTTGCGCGGTCAAGTAGCAGTTACCGCGGTAGTCGCTTACCAAGTAGGTGAGATGAGCATTGGGAAACGATGCCTCTAGGTCAAATTCGGGCACCTCGAGTTTGTGAAAGTCGTCCGAGTGAACGAATATGCAGTTCGAGTCCGTCATGCATGCAAGCTTGTATCCCCTTTCAGCCGCAGCTCGCGTGATCGCCAATCCCGATGAGCCCAAATTACCGCCAGGTGACTGAAATAAGTCCAAGTGAGGCGGTATAGTCGGGTTGTACTCGACGACCAATACCCTTGGACGGATATTCTTCAGTGAACAGAGGATGTGATAGTCGTCGCCATCAATGTCGATACAAAGCAGATCTAGGTCTCTTTCCTCGTACCTAGCGCGTTTCACGAGGGAGTCGAGAGAGTCGTTTCCGCTTGGCGCCACAAATGCATTTAATACGGTGACCAAAGAGTTCGTGAGGACCCTTTGCCGTAACTGGGCACAGCGAGCTGTGTCCCCTTCTATGAGCAGCGCGCTCCACCCTTGGTCGTGCCAAAGTCGATAGGTATTGCTGAGATGCTTTCCATCCCAGGCTCCAAACTCGATACAGGTCTTTGTGCGCGGGACGATCCGGCGGAAAATTTCCTCGATAATTCCATCCTCGCCAAATTGCGACGTAATGTTCCTCGCATAGTTCGCGAGGGGTGGGGCACTGCTTCGAGGTTCTATATTCACGGTCATCATTCAATTTGCTCTTAACTAGGAAATGCTTCAATCAACACTCAGGAGCCAGCGCGTCAACCTACCTCTCGGAAGCCCCGAGACTCGTCCACCCAAGGCAGTACAGGCGCCAACATCGTGGGCCTCTTGTTGATCCAGTACGGTGAATCGCTGCTTCCGCCTTGCACTTCCATGTAAATTGTCGGGACACGCTGACGCGGCTCGAATAGCCATTCCGAATAGTGCAATCCACCAATCAGTTCCAGCTGATAGACACCTTCATTCAACAATCGTGGCGGAATTCTGGATCGCACCATATGCGATCCGGGTTCCAGTTTCACCGTTGTGCCATCTCCAGCATCTGTGTTGTATGACCAGTAAAGGCATGCCCCCTCCTGCGTATATAGCGCATAGCCTATCGTAAGGTTTTCGTTGAATTGCTCCACCTTTCCTTCAATTGTCACGTATGCATCTTCGTCGGCTCTCATCGGCATTTGAAGTGGCCTCCCGTTCTCAGATGCAACATAGAAGCGCTTCGGCGAAAAGTATGGATTTTCATACTCCCCACCGCCATTTTCCCAAATCGAGCTCGCGTGACTAGCATTCATACCTACGTAGCTTCGAATTACCGAATCGACGTCATCCGAGTACAACGCAAGTCTCCCCTCGGAGATGAGCATCGCGCTCGTGCACAATTGACGGACCGCGCTCATGTTGTGGCTGACAAACAGCACAGTCCGCCCGCTTTGAGCCACTTCCGCCATTCGCCCTAAGCACTTCCTCTGGAAAGAAACATCCCCAACCGCCAGCACCTCGTCCACCACAAGAATCTCCGGCTCCAGGTGTGCCGAGACCGCGAATGCTAGACGGACATACATGCCGCTCGAGTAGCGCTTGACCGGTGTATCTAGGAACCTCTCGATCTCCGCAAAAGACACTATGTCGTCAAACTTGCGTTGGATCTCGCTTCCACTCATGCCCAGTATCGCGCCATTCAAGAAGATGTTTTCGCGGCCTGTGAGCTCTGGATGAAACCCCGTTCCGACCTCAAGCAGGCTTGAAACCCTTCCGCACATAGTTACGCGGCCCGCAGTGGGCGCGGTGATCCGAGAGAGAATCTTAAGAAGCGTGGACTTCCCCGCCCCATTCTTTCCAATGATTCCTACGCGCGCTCCCTCTCTCACCTCGAAATTGATATCTTGTAGGGCCCAGAAGGACTCACTGTGTACATTGGATTCGTTCCGACGAAATGGGTTGATCAATCGCCGGCCAAACCCTCTGGCGGCCGCGCTCAGAGCATCGCGGAGCGTGTTATAGCGATCCGCGTGCTCATGTCGGATCACATAAGACTTTCCTAGCCCTTCAGCTTTTATCGCTAACACCGTGTCCTACTAAATTACGTCGGCAAAGGTACGTTCGACGCGCCGAAAATATGCCATACCACTAATCAGTAGTAACGCGACCAGCACCATCGATAGAACGAAGCCTGGCCAGTAGAGTTGTGTACGCCCCGCTAAGAGAGACCAGCGGAAGCCGTCGATTACCCCGACCATGGGATTCAACGAGTAAACAAGTCGCCATCTTTCGGGGACTACCGAACTGCTGAAGCCTACGGGGGAGATAAACAGGCCCAACTGCAATATGAACGGAATGAGGTACCTGAAATCGCGATACTTGACGTTTAACGCCGCCATCCACAATCCCGTGCCAAGGGCCGCGCTGGCGCCCGCAATGACGAACAACGGTAGTGCGAGCGCGCGCCAGTCTGGGAGCAGTTGATACCAGACCATCAATCCCATGAGGATTAGCAACGAAACGAGGAAGTCGGCAAACGCAACGACCACTGTGCTTGCAGGTATCAGCAGACGAGGAAAATACGTCTTTGAGATTAGGCTTGCGTTCCCGATCAAACTATTCGCGACCTCCGAGAATGCGCTTGAGAAAAATTGCCAAGGTAGCATGGCAGCGGACACGAGAATTGGATACGGGACGCCGTCTGAGGGAAGGCCGGCCAGACGACCAAAGACAACGGTAAAGACTACGATGGTCAGAAGCGGCTTTATGAGCGCCCACAACACCCCGATCGCGGTCTGCTTGTAGCGAACCAATATGTCGCGCCACGCAAGGAAATAGAACAACTGCCGGTACCGCCAAAGGTCGCGCCAATAGTGGCGTTCGGCTCGGCCAGCCTCGATGACTAATGTCGGCTTGGTTTCCATGAACGAACAGCTACCTCAAAACGCGCGCGTGTACCTTCGACAATTTCCGCGAGTTCGCTTCCCACCGATAAGCAGTTGAGCAGCTGTCCGCCAGATCAGCATGCGCCGGCCGCCATCCGAGTACATTCCTGATCTTCGCCGATTCTGAGACCAACTCCACCGAATCCCCCGCCCTCCTCGTCCCCTCCTCGATCCGCAGCCTTATCCCGGCCGCCTTTTCCACCTCCAGCAACACCTCCCGCACGCTGTACCCACGCCCATACCCGACGTTGAATGTATTCGACGCACCACCATTTTCCAGATAGCGCAGCGCATCCATGTGCGCGCGCGCAAGGTCCTCGACATGGATGTAGTCGCGAATGCACGTGCCGTCGGGCGTCGGGTAGTCGGTGCCGAAAATCGTGACCTTCTCCCGCGCGCCGCACGCGGCCTCGCAGGCGATCTTGATGAGGTGCGTCGCGTTTTCGGTCGCCTGGCCGAGCGTACCGTCGAGGCTCGCGCCCGCCACGTTGAAGTAGCGCAGGATCACGTGCCGCAAGGCGCCCGCCGCTCCGCTCGCGGCGACGTCTTCGAGCATCCACTCGGTGATGAGCTTCGACTTGCCGTACGGGTTGATCGGGCGCGTCGGCGCAGTCTCGGCGACCGGAACTTTCTCCGGCGTGCCATACACCGCAGCGGTCGACGAAAAGATGAACCGGGAGATGTTCTTGCACACGCAGACCTCGATCAGGTTGCGCGAGACACCGGTGTTGTTGCCGTAGTACTTGAGCGGATCGACTACCGACTCCGAGACGACGATGCTGCCTGCGAAGTGGATCACCGCTTCGACTCTGTGCTCGTCAATCAGCGCGCCGACGAGCGCAGTGTCGCCCGCGTTGCCGACTACCAGCGTCGCCTCGGGCGCCACCGCCCAGCGGTGTCCCGTGGAAAGATCGTCCAGCACGACGACGCGGTGGCGCGCGGCAATCAACTGCCGCACCGTATGCGAGCCGATGTAGCCCGCGCCGCCCGTGACCAGGACCGTTCCGCTCGTCATGAGTCCGTGATTGTATGGGAAACTTGCGACGCCGATGGCGACGTTCTCGATCCTCATCCCAAGCTGGAACAACCTGCCTTACCTGCGCCTGTGCGTAGAGAGCCTGCGCCGGCATTCCGCGCGCGAACACCAGGTTGTCGTGCATGCAAATCCCGGTACGGACGGCACTCGCGAATGGTTGCTCGAAGAACGCATCGACCACACCGCGAGCGACGTAAACATCGGCATTTGCCACGCGCTCAACATTGCCGCGACCAAAGCGCGCTGCGAGTACCTTATCTACGTAAATGACGACATGGTCTTTGCGCCAGGATGGGACGTGGCGCTGGATCGTGCAATCGAGCGCGTTGCGCGCAACGAAATGTTTACGCTATCCGCGACCATGATCGAGCCGGTCGCCACCGGCAATTCCTGCGTGGTAATCGCGAACTACGGGCGCGACCCGGCGAGCTTCGAGCTCGAGCGCTTTGCGAGCGATGCGCCTAAACTCGCGCGGGCGGATTGGCTCGGCGCAACCTGGTCGCCAACTCTGGTCGCTCGTTCGCTCTGGCACCAAGTCGGCGGATACAGCATCGAATTCTCGCCCGGCATGAGCAGCGAGAATGACTTTTCGATGAAGCTATGGAGCGCCGGATGCCGCGTATTTCTCGGCGTCGGCGACAGTCTCGTGTATCACTTCGCGGAAGTCTCGACGCGGCGCATGCGCAAGAACGACGGCCGGCAACAGTTCCTGCTCAAATGGGGCACTACGCAGTCGGCCTTCAGCAAGTACTATTTGCGTCGCGGCGATGTCGTGCCCTCAGGGGAACAAGGGGTTCGCCTCCCGGAGCCTGAGCCCTCGTGGGGATTGCGGTGGCAGGGCGTCAAGGCCCAATTGAAGCGCCGCCTCGGTTGAACGACTTGCGCGCCGCGACGACCTCCCGGAGGTTGCTCGCGACGGCTTCACTCGCCACTGGCGTACTTGGCACGCAAGTAGGCCCCGAGGGCTTCGTTCCAACTACGCATCGTTACGCCCAGGGCCCGCGCCTTGGTGTTCCCTAGAATCGAATAGAGCGGCCGGCGCATGCCGCCTGTCCTGCCGCCGCGGTCCACCGGCACGACCTCTGTCTGCGTGCCGCACAGACGCACGATCTCGCAGGTGAACTCGTACCAGGAACATTCGCCCTCGTTCACCAGGTGGTAGATACCCGGCGGCGCGAATTTCCCCAGCAGCGCATAGACGGCGCGGCTGAGGTCCTCGGTTGACGTCGGCGACACGACCTGCTCACTCGCCATCTCAATGCGCTTGCCGGCGCGCGCCTCGGTCACACGGGCATCGACGAAGTTACCGCCCTTGGATCGCGCCCCGGAGCGCCCGTAGAGGCCGCACGTGCGTATCACCACGGCGTGCGCCGGCGCCGAGGCGAGCGCCGCGTACTCGCCGGCCAGCCGGCTCAAGCCGTAGACCTGCAAGGGGAACGGCCGGTCGTCCTCGCGCCAGGGCTCGCAGCGCGCGCCGCCGAAGACATAGTCGCTGCTAAAGGTCACCAGGCGCGCGTCCTGCCCGGCACAGGCCACGGCCAGATCCCGCACCGCCGTACAGTTAACCAGAAACGCCTGGCTCGGCTCGTCCTCGCATCGGAGCAGGTTGTGGAAAGCGGCGCAGTTGATCACTACATCGGGGCGCGAGGCCGCGACAAGTCGCGCGCCTTCCCCCGCCCGCGCGAGATCGAGCTCCGCGCGCGACGGCGCGACGATCTCGTGACCGGGGTTGCTGCGCAGCAGGTCGCCGCCGAGTTGCCCGGTGGCGCCGATCAGCAGGATCTTCATGGCAGCAGGGCGTAGGAGCGGTCCCGCTCGGACAGCGTGGGCCCAGGCAGGGGCCAGCAGATGGCGAGCTTCGGATCGTCCCAACGCAGCCCGCGCGCGAGCTCCGGTTGGTAGGGCACCGACATCTGGTAGAGGACCTCGGCGTCGTCGGCGAGCGTCTGGAAACCGTGCGCGAAGCCTTCCGGCACGTACAGCGCGAGCCGGTTTGCCGCGTTTAGCTCCGCGGCGTGCCAGCGCAGGCGCGTGGCGGATTCCTCGCGCAGATCCACGATCACGTCCCAGATGGCGCCGCGCGTGCAACGCACGACCTTGGCCTCCTCGTGTGGTGCCGCTTGGTAGTGCAGGCCACGCAAGGTCCCGCGGTTGTGGTTCCAGGAGACGTTGCATTGCGCCACAGCCGGGTTGAGACCGTGGCGCCTGAACTCCTCGGCGCAGAACGAGCGCGCGAAGAAGCCACGCTCGTCCTCCAGCCGCTCGAGCTCGATGGCAAAGGCGCCGGCAAGCGGCAGCGGCACGAATTTCAATCGAGAACCCTCGTCTCGGGAATCGGCACCACGAATCGGCCGCCCCACGCATGAATCGCGCCCATCTGCGCTACGACCTCGTCCTGCAGGTTCCACGGCAGTATCAGCACGTAGTCGGGCTTGTCCCGCAGGATGCGCTCGGGCGCGTGGATCGGAATGTGCACGCCGGGAAGGAAACGCCCCTGCTTGTGCGGGCTGCGGTCCACCGTGTACGCAAGCAGATCCGCCCGGACACCACAATAGTTGAGAAGTGTGTTGCCTTTAGCGGGGGCGCCGTACCCGACGACACGCTTGCCGACTTCTTTTGCGCCAATGAGAAACTTGAGCAGGCTACGCTTTGCCGAGCGCACCTGGTCGGCGAATGCGCGGTACGTGTCGGCGCGCTCCAGGCCGGCCGCTCTCTCGCGGTTACGCAACTCCACAACCTTGTTCGACACCGGAAGCGCGGCGTTCGCCGCATGCCGCGCATAGATGCGCAGCGACCCTCCATGCGTCGGTATCTCGTCCACGTCGAACAGGGTCAGGCCGTGCGCCGCGAATACGTGCTCGGCAACGAGGAAAGAGAGATACGAGAAGTGTTCATGGTAGATGGTGTCGAACTGGCTCTCCTGCATCAGCCTGAGCAGGTGCGGAAACTCCATGGTCGCCACGCCGCCGGGCTTGAGCAGCACGGTCATGCCGCGCACGAAGTCGTTCAGGTCCGGCACGTGCGCGAGCACGTTGTTGCCGAGGATCAGGTCCGCCTTGCGCCCGGCGGAGGCGAGGTCGGTCGCGGTCTTGGTTCCGAAGAACTTCACCAGCGTCGGCACGCCCTTCTTCTCGGCTACTGCCGCGACATTCGCCGCGGGCTCGATGCCGAGAACGGGAATGCCCTGCTCTACGAAGTACTGCAACAAGTATCCGTCGTTGCTCGCGATCTCGACCACGAAGCTGGCGGACGCCAGGCCCAGTCGCTTCTTCATCGCGTGCGCGTACGCCCTCGCGTGCGCCAGCCACGTATCCGAATAAGAGGAGAAGTAGGCGTAGTCGCTAAAGATCTGCTCCGGCGTCTCGAACTCTTCAAGCTGCACGAGAAAACACTTTTCACAGACCCAGGCATGCAGCGGATAGAAGCGCTCCATGCGATTCAGGTCTTCTACTTTGAGGTAGGAATTCGATGGCGGCGACATGCCCAGGTCGGCGAATGAGAGCGTGAGAGGGGCCGCGCAGAAGCGGCAGATTCCCCGCTTCATGCAGGCGACAAAGACATGTAGCGCTCGATTTGCCCAAGCGTCAGTTGCCGCGCGTCGCCGCCTTGTGCCTGCTTCTTGTACCAATCCACCGTCCACTCGAGCGCGGCCTGCAGGCGCAATCGCGGGCGCCAGCCCAGGCGCGCGCGAGCCTTCGTGCTGTCGAGCCTGAGGAAGTGAGCCTCGTGCGGGTGTGAGCCCTTGTCCACGGTCCAGCCTGCTGGCGGACCCCACAGGCGAGCCACTGTGGATACGATCGTCTCCACCGGGACAGCGTCCTCATTGTCCGAGCCAAAATTCCATCCTTCCGAGAAATCCCGAGGCGCGGCGCACAGGCGCTCAGCCAGCTGCAGATATCCCGACACCGGCTCGAGCACGTGCTGCCATGGGCGGACCGCTTTCGGATTGCGCACGAGTACAGATTTGCCTGCAGCGGTCGCGCGCACCATATCCGGAACGATTCGGTCCGCCGCCCAGTCGCCCCCGCCAATCACATTGCCGGCCCTTGCCGACGCGAGCGCCGGTGCATCCTCGCCGCTGAAAAACGACGCGCGGTAGGCGGTGGTCACCAGCTCGGCGCAGCCCTTGCTGCTGCTGTAAGGGTCCCGGCCGCCCATCGGATCGTCCTCGCTGTAGGACTGGCCGGTTTCCAGGTTCTGGTAGCACTTGTCGCTGGTGACGTTGACGATCGCGCGCACACTGCCTGCGCGGCGGGCCGCTTCCAGTACGTGCACAGTGCCCAGCACGTTCGTGGCGTAGGTACCAACCGGGTCCTCATAGGACGGGCGCACCAGCGACTGTGCCGCAAGATGGAAGACGACTTCGGGCTGGAATGCAGTGATCGTTTTCGACAGCGTCGCGAGATCACGGATGTCGGCGGTGGTGCTGGCGACGCCAGATGCGGGTCCGGCCAATTGCCACAGCGAAGGCATGCTCGCCGGCGCCAGCGCGTAGCCGGCGACTCGTGCCCCGAGCGAGCCGAGCCACAGCGCGAGCCACGCCCCCTTGAATCCGGTGTGACCGGTGACGAAGACTTTCTTGCCCGCCCAGAACCCGCCGCCCATTACCACTTCTTCCACGGCGGATTGCCGCCCGCCCAGAGCTCCTCGAGATAATTCTTGTCGCGCAGAGTGTCCATCGGCTGCCAGAAGCCGCGATGAGAGTAAGCGGCCAGCTGGCGCTCGCGCGCTAGCCGCTCGAGTGGGTCGCGCTCCCACACAGTGGCGTCGCCCGCGATGAGCTCGACAACCGAGGGCGAGCACACGAAAAAACCCCCGTTAATCCAGCCGCCGTCGCCCTTGGGCTTTTCCTGGAAGCTGGTCACGCGCGCGCCGTCCATGACCAGCGAGCCGAAGCGCCCGGGCGGCTGCACCGCGGTAAGCGTCGCCTTCACCTTCTGCGCCCGGTGGAAGGCGATCAGCGCTTTCAAGTCGACGTCGGCGACGCCGTCGCCGTAGGTGAAGCAGAAGTCCTCTTTGCCCAGGTGCGGCGCCACCCGCCTGAGGCGCCCCCCGGTCTGTGTGGCCTCGCCCGTGTCCACCAGCGTCACCTTCCAGGGCTCGGCGCTCTTCTGGTGCACCTGCATCGAGTTGTCGCGCATGTCGAACGTGACGTCCGACATGTGCAGGAAGTAGTTGGCGAAGTACTCCTTGATGACGTAGCCCTTATATCCAAGGCACACGATGAACTCGTCCACGCCCTGCGCGGAATAGATCTTCATGATGTGCCAGATGATCGGCTTGCCGCCAATCTCGATCATCGGCTTGGGCTTCACGGCGGACTCCTCGCTAATCCGCGTACCCATGCCGCCGGCGAGAATTACCGCTTTCACGCTCTCATTATCGCCCTGATTCCAACAGCTCGAGCGCCGCTTCGATGACCCGCGCGGCGTCCATGCGATCGAGGCAATCCGCGCGGCTCTGCCGGTGCCGCTCGCAGCCCTCCTGCTGGCACGGGACGCATGCGAGCGAAGGCTCCTGCAGCAGCACGACGCGATCGCGCCGCTGGAGCGGCTGCACTTTCTCGTACGGCTCAGCGAGTCCCTCGCGCGGGATGGGCCCCCACAGCCGCGGATCGGTCGGGCCGAAGAGCGCAACCGTCGGTGTGCCGCACGCGGCGGCGAGGTGCGTGGTCGCGGTATCCGGACCCACGTAGACCGCCGCCCGCCGGAGGAGGTCCGCGGTCTGGGCGAACCGCAAGCGCCCGGTCGTGTCGGTGACGGAGGGGCGCACTCCCGCGAGCACCTCGCGCGCGTACGCAAGTTCGTCCGCTCCCGGGCCGCCCGTGATCACGACGCGCATCCCCTGGCCGTGCAGCCACGCGATCAGCGCGTGCCAGCCCGGCGTGTTCCAGCGCTTGTAGCGAAAGCGCGGCGCGAGGTGCAGCACCGCGAAGCGCTCGGTGGCCGCATCGAACTCGACGAGCTCGCGCCAGGCCGCGGCCGGCGTGTGCGCGGTCGGCGCGACCATCGCCGGCCGCCACTCAATCTCGAGCGCCTCCGCGAGCGCGCGGTAGGCGACCGGCCGCGGCTGCTCGGCCGGCGAAATCACCGACCGCTCGAGCAGCAGCGATTTCCACCAGCGCTTGCCCGGCTCCGGCGGCAGGAGCCCCACGCGCCGTCGCGCCGCCAGCCAGCCGCAGAGGTGCGGGCGGTCCGCCGTCTCCGCGATCACCGCGAGGTCATATCGTTGCCCCAGCGCGCGCCAGAGCGGGAGGATCTCGCCGCGCTCGGTCGCGATCGCGCGGCGCACGTCCGGATTGCCTTCGAGCGCGCCCTCTCCACCAGCGAAGACGAGCGCGTCGATCGCGGCGACCGGGTAAGCGGCGCGCAGCGACCGGATGAGCGGCGTGGCGAGCAGCAGGTCGCCGAGGTAGCGCAGCGAGACGACGAGGATCGAGCGCGGGTCGTTCATCGGCTTACCCGATGCAGCCGAAGCGCTCCCGGGCTATTCGTGCTCGAAAAGCCGGCGCGGCAGCCCGGTCTGCCGAATTATCGATTGAAGTGTCCCGATACGGATCTCGTCGTGCATCGGCACGGGCACCGTGACGGTCGACGTCTCCGTTCGCTTCTGCATGACAGCGTGGCTTCCCCGCTGCCTCACCTGCTGGAACCCGTACTGCGACAGCAGCCGGCATAGCTCCTTGCCGGAAAAGACGCGTAGCCTACCCAACGGCGATCTCGACGCGAGTCACGAATATCTCTTCGTGCAGGCGCGTCGTTATTTCCGCCGTATCCGCGGTCTCGAAGAACAACTCCAGCGCTTCCTTCAGATTGGCGCGCGCCTGCTCGATGCTGGTGCCCTGGCTGGCAATGTCCAGTTCCGGGCAGAGCGCGACGTAACCGTCACCCTCTCGTTCGATGATCGCGGTAAGTTCCCGGTTCTGCGCCATGTGCTCCTCCCGGCAATTGCGCCATTGTCGCATGAGCGCGCCGCGCGCGGCGATTTCCGGTCAATCAGTCAAGCCTGAATTCCGCTGAAACGTAGAACGTCCGCCCCGGCAGGGGATACACCGAGTAGCGGTCGGGGGTGAACGCGCTGCGCACCGCGTAAGTGTAGTATTTCTCGTCGAACAGGTTGTTCGCCGCCGCCGCGAGCCGGCCCCAGCCGAAGTCGTGCGCGAGCTTGAGGTCCGCCACGGCGAACGCCGGAATCTGCGTGCCGAGCGTGTTGGGCTCGTCGTTGTCCATGTACTGCGCGCTCATCGCGGTGACCGTCCCCGTCAGCTGTGTGCGCGCATCGATGTCCCAGGTCGCGCCAAGGTCAATCTTGTGCTCGGGCACGAGCGGCACGTGGCGGCCGGCGATGTCGAGGTTGGTGCCGATGGCGAAGCCGCTGCCCGGCAGCACGCCGTCGAGAAAGCGTGCGTCGGTCCAGGTATAAGCGCCGAAGATGCGAAGCTGCCCAGCGACGCGCGACTCACCCTCGAGCTCCATGCCCTGGCGACGTGACGGCGGGAGGTTCGTGTTGCCTACGCCGGTGGTGAACGGGTCGAGATGGATTTCATCCTGCACGTCGATCTGGAACAGGGTCAGGCGCGTCCGTGCCCGAGCGCCACGCCATTCGCCCCCTATCTCGTTCGTGCGCGCGGTCTGCGGCCGCAGGATCTGGAACTGGGCGTTGAAGAATGCGTCGTTCTCGTAGATCTCGTCGACGCCCACGAACCGGTACGAACGCCCGGCGCGCGCGAACGCGTTCCATTCGGCCGAAAACACCTGCTTGAGCCCGAGCTCCCAGGCGTGCTGCTGCTGGCGCTGGGACGCGGCCGGCGCTTCGGTGCCGAAGGCGCCGCCCGGCGCCGTCGGGTCGAGCTTGTCGGTCGCGTCGTAGTCGACGCTTTCCTCGCGCCAGCCCAGCGTGGCGAGCGTGCTCGATGTCAACTGGATTGCGTCCTGCGCATACCAGCCCAGGCTTTCGCGGTCGATCCCCACGCGGTTCACCGGCTGCCCGATGTCCTGCGGCACGCCGGTGCGCTTCGAGTCGTAGCGCCACTGCACCCAGTCCACGCCGAGCGTCAGCCGGTGCGAGGTGCCGCCCAGTCCGAACGGGATGCGAAGCCGCGGCGTGAGCGCGGTGTAGTCGAGCTCGTCGTCGCGATACGAGGGAAACCCCATCTGGTCGAAGTACGCCGTCTGGTGCTTGCCGCGCCAGTCGGCGCCCACGTTGAGCTCGGTATCGCCGATCCGGGTGACCAATGTCGCGCCGGCGCGGTCGCCGTCGCGCGTGGACCAATCGAGCGGCGTCTGCGCGCCCCGCGGGTCGGCCGCGTACTCGTCCAGGCCGATCGAGGGCTGGATCGTGCGCGCGCCCGGCAGGCGCAGGTCCTGCCGGTCGGTCCCGAAGCGCATGTCGAGATAGCTTTCGCCGGGGCCCCAGCGCAGGTTCAGGCTCGAGTTGCGCTGCAGGTTCCGGTTGTTGTCGCGATAGCCCTGGGAGTCGTAGCCGTAGAGCGTCGCGTTCACGCCGAGCGACTCGCCCGCGGCGCTCGCGTACAGCTGCCCTTCATTGGTGCGGTAGGTGCCGACGCGCGCCTGCGCCTCGAATGCCTTGCCCTGCTTGAGCGGCGAGCGCGTGATGATGTTGATTACGCCCGCGGTCGCGCCGTCGCCATAGAGCACGGCGCCCGTGCCGCGCAGGATCTCGATGCGCTCGATCGAGGAGAGTGGAATCGCCGCCCATTGCACGCCCGACAGGTCGATGTCGGTGACGCGGCGCCCGTCGACCAGGATCAGCGTGTTCTGCGTGCCCGTCACGCCGAAGCCGCGCAGGTCGATCGAGGTCGTGGCCGCGTTGTTGCCGTAGAAGTCCTTCATCGTGAGCCCCGCCTGCCCGGAGAGGAGCTCGGGCAGCGTTCGCGCCGGGCTGCGCGCGATGTCATCGGCGTTCAGCACGGTCACGCTGGCGGGAAGGCGCTGCGCCTCTTCCGGGAACCGCGTGGCCTCGATAAGAACCGCGCCGTCCGACTGGGCGAGCACGTGTGTGGCGTATGTGGCGAGCGCGGCGAGCGCCGCAACGGTTGCGATGCGCATGTGTGAACCCTCCCCGGCGTCATCCCCGACGCCCCAAAGCGGTTGAGAAAGACGCCAAGGCCGGTCTCCGGACTCGCGAGCGGGCGCGCGTGCATCTTCGCGCCTGGGCGTGCCGCCTTCCCGTGAGGATCGCCTCACAGTGGCCGGGGGGCACGCCCTCTCGCCTACCGTTGCGGGGGCAGTACAGGCATTGCGGCGGGGCCGCGCACCTGTTTCCCGTTTCATCCGCTGGGGTTGGAACCCGCGCGGACACCTTGCCGTCGACTACGAGGACGATTATACAAACCGGCATGTCGCGCACAACCACAATCCTCGCCGCCATCCTTTTCGCTGCTGCGGGCGCGGTGCAGGCCGAGGTCCGCGCGCTCGACGACTACGGCGACGCGGTCGTGCTCGCCGCACCTGCGCGGCGCGTGGTGAGCCTCGCGCCTCACCTCACCGAGCTGATGTACGACGCGGGCGCGGGCGATCGCATGGTCGGAGCGCTCGCCTACAGCGACTACCCTGCCGCGGCGCGGCGGCTGCCACGAGTGGGTAGCGAGGGGGCGATCGACCTGGAGGCGCTGGTTGCGCTCAAACCCGACCTCGTGCTCGCCTGGCCGGATTCGGGCAGCGCGGCGTCGGTGCGACGCATCGCAGCGCTTGGGATCCCGGTCTATCGCTCCGAGCCGCGCGAGCTCGAGGACATTGCGCGCACGCTGGAGCGGCTCGGTCGCCTTGCCGGCACCGAAGCGCAGGCCGACCGTGCCGCGCGGGCCTTCCGCGAGCGGGCAGCGCGCATCGCCCGTGACTACGGCACGCGCCCGACTGTGCGCGTCTTCTACGAGATCTGGAACCGTCCACTGATGACGGTCAACGGCAATCACGTCATCAGCAAGGTCATTCGCCTTTGCGGTGGCGTGAACGTCATGGCCGACCTGCCCGCGCTCGCGCCCGAGATCGACCGCGAGCTCGTGCTGCGGGCCGACCCCGAAGTGATCCTGGCCAGCGGCGCCGGCGGCCGGCGCCCGGCCTGGCTGGACGACTGGCGCGCCTATCCGGGGCTCTCCGCCGTGCGTGCTGACAATCTCTTTACGATTCGCGCCGACCTGCTGCAGCGCCAGACGCCGAGAATCCTGGATGGGGCCGAGATCCTGTGCCGGATGCTGCAGGCGGCCCGGGCCAAAAGGGGGGCCTGAAGCCTTCTCAGGAAACACATTCAGAACCGCCCCTTATTTCTTGACGCAGTAGCGGTTTTGAAAGATAGTTGCCGCGTGCAGGAGGAGCTCACCTCGCTCGAGGCCAAGGTCGCGCAGTTCGTCGGACTGTGCGAGCGGCTGCGCGCGGAGAACATCTCGCTGCGCCAGGAGCTGGCCACCGCGCGCAACGACGCCAAGCGCCTCAACGAGAAGATCGACGGCGCACGCAACCGGGTCGAGCAACTGCTCGCCCGCCTGCCCGAGTGAGCGCCAACGGCAAGCGCGCCACCGACGACGTCCAGGCGCTCGACGTCACGCTTCTGGGACGCTCCTACCGCGTTTCCTGCGCCGAGGACGAGCGCGAAGCGCTGATGCAGGCGGTCTCCTACCTCGAAGGCAAGATGAACGAGATCAAGAAGGCGGGCAAGGTCGCCGGCGCGGAGCGCATCGCCGTGATGGCGGCGCTCAACGTCGCGCACGAGTTGCTCAGCATGCGGCTCGGCCAGGGTTTTGACTTGGGGGAGGCCAAGCGTAGAATCGCTTCGATGGAGGCGAGGCTGGAAGCGGTGCTCGCCAAGCAGGAGAAGTTGTTCTAGTCGTTTGTTGCTCAATGTTCCCTGCTGTGTTCGACCGGGCTCTAATTTTCCGAACCGATAGCTTCCTTAGGTTGCAGACCTAGCGTCACTGTTGCGATCGTCCCTCCTTCGGGTGCCGGACGAACCTGAGGTGACCGGCAAGCGACCGCCCTGAACAAGCACAGGGTTCGGGAGCAGAGCCCACCGGCATGCGCGGGGAACACCACCCATGAAGTACTGGCTCATGAAGTCCGAGCCCGACGAGTGCTCGATCGACGACGCGCTCGCCGCGCCGCGCCGGATCACGCCCTGGACCGGCGTGCGCAACTACCAGGCGCGCAATTTCATGCGCGACGGCATGGGCGTCGGCGACGGCGTGTTGTTCTACCACTCGAGCTGCCCCGAGCCCGGGATCGCCGGCCTTGCCGAGGTCGCCAGCGCCGCCTATACGGACCCGACGCAGTTCCAGCGGCGCAGCCCCTACTTCGACCCGGCCGCGAAGCGCGACGCCCCGCGCTGGATGATGGTGGACGTGCGTGCGACGAAGAAGACGCGGCTCGCGACGCTCGCCGATCTGCGATCGCACAAGGCCCTCGCGAAGATGTGGCTGCTGCGGCCCGGCTCGCGCCTCTCGATCACGCCGGTGAGCGACGCGGAGTGGCGCTACATCACCGGCAAGCTCCTTTGATGAACGACGTGCTGCTGCGGGCGCTGGCCCGCGAGCCCACCGAGTACACCCCGGTCTGGCTCATGCGCCAGGCCGGCCGCTACCTGCCGGAGTACCGTGCGACGCGCGAGCGCGCCGGTAGCTTCCTCGCCCTCGCGCGCTCGCCCGCGCTCGCGACCGAAGTCACGCTCCAGCCGCTCGAACGGTTTCCGCTCGATGCCGCGATTCTGTTCTCCGACATCCTCACCGTGCCCGACGCGATGGGCCTCGGATTGCACTTCGCCGAAGGCGAGGGTCCGCGCTTCGAGCGACCCCTGCGAGATGAGGCCGCAATCCGGGCGCTCGCCGCTCCCGACCCGGCCGGGCCCCTCGGCTACGTGATCGACGCGGTGCGCGAGATCCGCAAATCGCTCGCGGGTCGCGTTCCGCTCATCGGCTTTGCCGGCAGCCCCTTCACGCTCGCCTGCTACATGGTGGAAGGCCGGGGCAGCGACGATTGGCGCATGTTGAAGACGATGCTCTACGCGCGTCCGGACCTGCTGCACTGCATCCTCCAGGTCAATGCAAGGGCGGTGACGGACTATCTCAACGCGCAGATCGAGGCGGGCGCGCAAGCAGTGATGCTGTTCGACACCTGGGGCGGCCAGCTGAGTCACGAGGGGTACGAGGAATTCTCGCTCGCCTACACTCGACGCGTGCTCGCGGGCCTGACCAAGGTGAGCGCCGGCCGCCGCGTGCCGTCGATCCTGTTCACCAAGGGCGGTGGGGCGTGGCTGGAAGCGATGGCGGCGAGCGGCTGCGATGCAGTGGGGTTGGATTGGACCGTCGACGCGGCCAAAGCGCGCGCGCGCGTTGGAGCGCGTGTCGCGCTGCAAGGCAACCTCGATCCCGCCGTACTCTTTTCGCCGCCCGACCGCGTGCGGGAAGAGGTGCGGCGCGTGCTCGATGCGTTCGGGCCTGCGCCCGGCCACGTATTCAACCTCGGGCACGGAATTTCGCAACACGCCCCGACCGACAGCGTCGCCGCGCTCGTGGACGAAGTGCGCACTTACAGCCTCAAAATGCGCGGCACCGCGCAAAAAACCGCTTGACTTATTCACACGTTGGCATTTTGCAGAGCGCCTCGACGCCGTGCAGGCGGCATTCCGCCTTCTTCCTCCTAAATTATTGAGCGGACACGGTTTTCTGCTACTTTGCGGGCGGCGGATTCGAGCCTTTCGAGGGAGTCCCGCCAGAGTGACGCCTGCGTGACCAGTTTATTCACACTCTTATCCACACCCTGTGCTGGATTCGAGAAATGCCGTTTTGCGGCAAGGGCTACGGACACAATCGAGATGCGCCGTGTCAACTCGAAAAACTAACCCGTTGCCGACACTAGACGTGTTGCGCGTTGCACTCGACGTCCCGCTCGCAACGCTGTTCGACTATCTGCCGTCGCCGGAGATCGACGCGAGGCCCGGCGACCGGGTCGTCGTGCCGTTTGGCACGCGTTCGCGCGTCGGCGTGGTCGTCGAGACCGGCGCGGGCAGCACCGTCGCCGCCGAAAAGCTCAAACCCGTCACGAGCGTGCTCGAAGATGCGCCGCGGCTGCCGCCGGCGTGGCTGGAATTCATGCGATTTCTCGCCGTGTACTACCAGCGACCGCTCGGCGAGACGGTGATCGGCGCGCTGCCGCCGCGCCTGCGCTCGCTCAAGCCATTGCCCAAGGCGGTACGCGAGGGTGGCGAGGCGACGCCCGCGAGCGCGCGGTTCGTCGCGATCCACGCGCTAAGCGAGGCACAAACCGCCGCCGACGCCCGCATCGCGGGGGCGCTCGGCCGGTACGCGGCCCTCCTCCTGCATGGCATTACCGGCAGCGGCAAGACCGAGGTGTACCTGCGCGCGATCTCGCGCGTGCTGGCGCGCGGCGGCCAGGCGCTGGTGCTGGTGCCCGAGATCAGCCTGACGCCGCAGCTCGAAGCGCGCTTTCGGCGCGCTTTCCCGGAGGCGAAGATCGCTCTCCTGCACAGCGCGCTGCAGGACGTGCCGCGAACCGCGGCGTGGCTCGCGGCCGCGCGCGGCGAAGCGGGCGTGGTGCTTGGCACGCGGCTCGCGGTGCTCGCGCCGATGCCGCGCCTGGAGCTCGTGGTCGTGGACGAAGAGCACGACACGTCCTTCAAGCAGCAGGAGGGCCTGCGCTACTCGGGCCGCGACGCGGCGGTCGTACGCGCCAAGCTCGTCGGCTGCCCGGTGATCCTCGGCTCGGCCACGCCGTCGCTGGAGACCTGGCACAACGCCCTCGGCGGCCGCTACGAGCGTCTCGCGCTTCCAGAGCGGGCCGTTCCCGGGGCGCGGCTGCCCGAGCTCCGAACCGTCGACCTGCGCCGCGAGAACGCCGAACATGGCTTCGCGCCGAGCGTGCTGGCCGCGATCGGCGCGCGGCTCGAGCGGGGCGAGCAGAGCCTCGTGTTCATCAATCGCCGCGGCTACGCCCCGGTGCTTGCCTGCCACGCCTGCGACTGGAGCGCAGGCTGCGGGCGCTGCACCGCGCGCCTGGTGCTGCATCGCGCCGACCGGCGGCTGCGTTGCCACCATTGCGGCGACGAATCGCCCATCCCGCGCGCCTGCCCGGTTTGCGGGAACCTGGACCTGAAGGCGATGGGGCGCGGCACGCAGCGCGTGGAGGAGACGCTCGCCGCGCGCTTTCCCGAGGCGCGCGTGGTCCGCATCGACCGCGACAGCGCGCGGCGCCGCGGCCAGCTCACGGCAACGCTGGCCGGCATCGCGCGCGGCGAGGCCGACATCCTGGTCGGCACGCAGCTGCTCGCCAAGGGGCACGACTTTCCGCTGCTCACTTTTGTCGCCGTGCTCGACGCCGACGGCGGGCTACTGTCCACCGACTACCGGGCCGGCGAGCGCCTGTACTCGACCCTCGCGCAAGTCGCGGGACGAGCGGGCCGCGCCGACCGCGCGGGCGAGGTGCTGGTGCAGACGCGCTATCCGGGGCACCCGCTGTTCGCCGCGCTGGCAAGCCACGACTACGCCGCGTTTGCCGCGGCGCAGCTCGCCGAGCGCGAGGGCGCCGGGTTTCCGCCGTTCGTGCACGAGGCGGCGCTGCGCGCCGAGGCCGACCGGCTCGCGAAAGCGATGGCGTTCCTCGAGTCGGCGGGGCGCCTGGTGCCCGCGCCCGAGGACGTGCGCATCTACGACCCGGTGCCGCACGTCATCACGCGGCGCGCCGACCTCGAGCGCGCCCAGCTGCTTGTGCAGTCGCCCTCGCGACCGTCGCTGCAGGCGTTCTTGCGCTCGTGGAGCGAACGGCTCTTCGCCGAGGCGCCGCACGGGGTACGCTGGCATCTCGACGTGGACCCGATCGGGTTCGACTGAGAAAATCTCCTTACCCTTACAATCCGCGACCTCTTTCGATGGAACGCGACGCGAAATCCGAGCTCGAGCGAATCCTCACCGACGAGGTGAGGAAGCTGCCGTACGCGCCCGCCGGCTTCAGCGTCGTGCTGGAGCGGCCGCGCCGTCCCGATCACGGAGACTTCTCGAGCACCGCCGCGCTGCAGCTCGCCAAGGCCGCGGGCAAGCCCTCGCGTACCGTGGCCGAGGACATCCTGCGCGTGGCGCGAAACCGGCTCGCCGCCTCGGGCCTCGCCGAGGCGCCGGAGATCGTCGGCCCGGGATTCTTCAACCTCCGGCTTAAGAAGGGCGCGCAGCAGACGGTCGTTGCCGAGATCCTGCGGCGGGGAGGGAACTACGGCCGCGCGACGCAGCCGAACGCGGAGCGCGTCATGGTCGAATTCGTCTCCGCCAATCCGACGGGCCCCCTGCACGTCGGCCACGGACGGCAGGCAGCGCTCGGGGATGCGCTCGCGGCGCTGCTCGAGGCGCAGGGGAACGCCGTCACGCGCGAGTTCTACTACAACGACGCGGGCGCGCAGATCGAAAACCTCGCGCGCTCGGTGCAAGCGCGCGCCGGCGGCATGACGCCGGAGGACCCCGGGTGGCCGCCCGACGGCTATCGCGGCGAGTACATCGAGGAGATCGCGCGCGACTTCGTCGCGGGCGGCGGCGACGCCGCGAACCTCGAGGCCGCGCGCAAGTTCGCGGTCGCGGCGCTGCGGCGCGAGCAGGACGCAGACCTGCAGGCCTTCGGCGTGAAGTTCGACGTCTATTACCTCGAGTCGAGCCTGTACACCGACGGTCGCGTCGATGCGGTGGTGCAGGCGCTCGTCGCGGGCGGGCACGCCTACGAGCGCGACGGCGCGCTTTGGCTGCGCACAACCGACTATGGCGATGACAAGGACCGAGTCGTGCGCAAGTCCGACGGCACGTATACCTATTTCGTCCCCGACGTCGCCTACCACGTGACGAAGTGGGAGCGGGGGTTTCGCAAGGCGATCGACGTCCAGGGCACCGACCACCACAGTACGGTGACACGCGTTCGGGCGGGGCTGCAGGCCCTCGGCCTCGGAATCCCGGCCGGATATCCCGACTACGTGCTGCACAGCCTGGTCAAGGTGATGCGCGGCGGCGAAGAGGTGAAGATTTCCAAGCGCGCCGGCAGCTACGTCACGGTGCGCGACCTGATCGACTGGGTCGGGCGCGACGCGGTGCGCTTCTTCCTCGTGTCGCGGCGCGCGGACTCCGAGTTCGTGTTCGACGTCGACCTCGCGCGCTCGCAGAGCGAGGAGAACCCGGTCTACTACGTCCAGTACGCGCACGCCCGGGTGTGCAGCATGCTGCGGCAGTGGGGCGGGGAAGCGTCGTCGCTGGGCGACGCGCCGCTCGAGGCGCTCAAGGGCGAGCGCGAAGCCGCGCTGATGCGCCGCCTCGGCGAGTATCCCGAGCTCATCGCGACCGCGGCACGCGAGCTTGCGCCGCATTCGGTTGCGTTTTACCTGCGCGAACTCGCGGCAGAGTTTCACAGCTACTATAATGCCGAGCGCATCCTGGTCGAGGACGCGGCGACGCGCGCGGCGCGGCTCGCGCTGTGCGCCGCGGTCCGCCAGGTGCTCGCGAGCGGGCTCGCGCTGCTCGGCGTGGGCGCCCCGGAAAGGATGTGATGGCGGCAATCGCACACGCGCAATCCCGCAAGGGCTCGGGCGGCGGATTCCTCGCAGGCCTCTTCGTCGGGCTGCTCGCGGGCCTTGCGCTCGCGCTCGGCATCGCGATGTACCTGAACAAGACGCCGATCCCGTTCATGAGCCGCGCCAAGTCCGGCGACGAGCCCAAGCCGCCGCCGTTCGCGGGGCTGCCGCAGGGCGGCCAGGCGCAAAAGCCGACCGTGCCGGCGAAGACCGCAGTCAAACCGCGCTTCGACTTCTACAAGATCCTCGCGGGCGGCGAGGAGCCGCTCAGCGACCGCGAGCTGCGCGAGAAGCTGCGCGCCGCGCAGGCGCCGGCCGCCGGCGCGCCGGCGTCCAAGGACGTGTTCTTCATCCAGGCCGGGGCGTTCCAGAACCCCGCCGAGGCCGACAACCAGAAGGCGCGGCTCGCGATCCTCGGGTTCGAGTCCAACGTCGAGACCGCGAGCCTGCCGGACAAGGGCAGTTTCTACCGCGTGCGCCTGGGTCCCTACACCAAGATCGAGGACCTGAACCGCGTTCGCCAGTCGCTGGCGCAGAACGGAATCGACGCGACGCTGGTCAAACTCAAGGATTCCGCCAACCGCAAGGTCAATTGAGATGGATCAACGCCGCCGCACCCTGACCGCCCTGCTCGCGCTCGCGCCGCTCGCCGCCCGGGCGCAACCCCAAGCGCCGCTCGCCGGCGAGGACTACACGGAGGTCCGCCCCGCGCAGCCCGTGGAGGTCCCGGGCAAGATCGAGGTCGTCGAGTTCTTCTGGTATGGCTGCCCGCACTGCTATTCGCTCGAGCCCTTGCTGGAGAAGTGGATCGCGCGGCTGCCCGCCGACGTCAATTTCCGCCGCGTGCCCGCGGTGCTGAACGAAGGCTGGGCCAAGGAAGCGGCGGATTTCTACAGTTTCGAGGCGCTCGGCGTGCTTGCGCGGCTGCATCGGCCCTTCTTCGACGCCATCCACCGCGACCACGTCGATACGCGCGATCCCAAGGTCCTCGACGAATGGTTGTCAAAGCACGACGTCGACGCCAAGCGCTTCGAAGAGGCGTACAAGTCCTTCGGCGTGCAGACCAAGGTGCGCCGTGCGATGCAGGTCACGGCAAGCTACCGCATCGACGGCACGCCGGCGCTCGCGGTCGCCGGCCTGTACACGGTGAGCGCGCAGCAGGGCCGCACGCAAGACCGGCTGCTCGGCATCGTGGACTACCTGGTCGAGGTCGTGCGCAAGGGCGGCAAGTTCTAGGGCGCACGCTTGCGCCGGATCCTTGCTGGGTTCGCGGGCTTCGCGATCCTCGCGCTCGTCGCCGCGAACGCGGCCTGGGCGCAGACCGCGCCCGTCGAGGGGCGCGCCTTCCGGACGTTCGATCCGGCGCAGGCGAGCCCGCGTGATCGGATCGAGGTCATCGAGTTCTTCTACTACGGCTGTCCCGTGTGCTACGAGACCGAGCCGCAGCTCGCGCGCTGGCTGCAGGGCGCGGGGCCCGACGTGCGCCTGCGCCGCGTGCCAGCCGCCAACCCCGTCGCCTGGGAGTCTTTCGCCCGCACCTACTACACGCTCGAGGCGATGGGCGAGCTCGAGCGCCTGCACTGGGCGGTCTACGACAATCACCATTTCGATGACCGCCGCCTCGACGTGGAGGCGAACGTCGAGGCCTGGGCCGGCGCCAACGGTGTCGATGCGGCGCGCTTTCGCAGCATCTGGCATTCGCTCGAGACGCGGCAGAAGGTCGAGTTCGCCCGCCACATGCTTGGCACCTACGATGTGCACGGCGTACCGACCTTCGTCGTCGACGGCCGCTATGCGACCTCGCCGAAGATGGCGGGGGGCGTGAAGGAATCGATCGCCGTGCTCGACGCGCTGGTGCGCCTGGCGCGCAACGAGCACGCAAAGCACTAGGGAACGTCTGAAGTAACGGCGACGCGAGCGCTCATTGATGCGAATTTCGACTCACAGACGCC
>JBOIFE010000117.1:0-28208 GCA_050741015.1 Burkholderiales bacterium
GCCTCAAGGCGCGCGCCGAGGAGCTCGCGAAGACGATCGCGCAGGAGGTCGGCATGCCGATCAAGCTCGCCGGACGCATCCAGGCCGGGCTGCCGATCGCGAATTTCGCCAACTACGCGAAGATCGCGAGGGAGTTCAAGTACGAGGACCGCGTCGGCAACTCGATCGTGCTGAAGGATCCCGTCGGCGTGGTCGGCGCGATCACGCCGTGGAACTACCCGCTGCACCAGATCGCGCTCAAGGTGGCGCCGGCGCTCGCGGCGGGATGCACGGTGGTGCTGAAGCCCTCGGAAATCGCGCCCTTCAATGCCTTCATCCTCGCCGAGGTGATGGAGGCCGCTGGGCTGCCCAAGGGCGTGTTCAACCTCGTCACGGGCTTCGGCCCGGTGGTCGGCGAGGCGCTCGTGAAGCACCCGAAGGTGGACATGATTTCGTTCACCGGCTCGACCCGCGCGGGCAAGCGCATCTCGGAGGTGGCCGCGCAACAGGTCAAGCGCGTGGCGCTCGAGCTCGGGGGCAAGAGCGCGTCGGTCATCCTCGAGGACGCCGACCTCGCCGCCGCGGTGAAGGGGACGGTCAGCGGCTGCTACCTCAACTCGGGCCAGACCTGCACTGCGCTCACGCGCATGCTCGTGCCCGCCTCGAAGTACGAGGAGGCGGCAAAGCTCGCGGTCGAGGCCGCGAAGGCCTTCATGCCGGGCGACCCACTCTCGGAATCCACGCGGCTGGGGCCGCTCTCCTCGCAGATGCAACTCGACCGCGTGCGCAGCTACATCAGGAAGGGCGTCGAGGAAGGCGCCGAGCTCCTCGCCGGCGGGGCGGAGGCGCCCGAGGGCCTGTCCGGCGGCTACTTCGTGAAACCGACCGTCTTCGGCAAGGTGAAGAACTCCATGACCATCGCCCAGGAAGAAATCTTCGGGCCGGTGCTCTCGATTATTCCGTTCAAGGATGAAGCCGAGGCGGTGGCGATCGCAAACGACTCGCCCTACGGACTCGCGGGCGCCGTGTGGTCGAAGGACGACGTGCGCGCGCAGTCCGTGGCGCGGCGCATCCGCGCCGGGCAGATCGACGTCAACGGCGGCGCATTCAACATGAACGCCCCCTTTGGCGGCTTCAAGCAGTCGGGCCACGGCCGCGAGGCCGGCGTCTACGGGCTGGAGGAATTCCTCGAGCTCAAGTCGCTGCAGCTGAAAGGCTAGGCGATGGCCTGGGCGCTGCTCTTCCTTGCGGGATTGTTCGAGGTGGCCTGGGCGATCGGGCTGAAATACACCGACGGATTCACTCGCCCCTGGCCGACGGCGGGAACGGTGGCGGCGATGATCGCGAGCGTGACGCTGCTCGCGCTTGCGGTCCGGACGCTGCCGATCGGCACCGCCTACGCGGTCTGGACCGGGATCGGCGCGACCGGCACGGTGGCGCTCGGCATCCTGCTCTTCAGCGAGCCCGCCACGGCCTTGCGGCTGCTGTTCGTCGCGATGATCGTCGGCGGGATCGTCGGACTCAAGCTGGTGACGCCTTCGTGATGAGCGCGTCCACCGCGGCGATGCCGCGAGGACCACAGCGCAAGGGATTCACGTCCATTTCCGCGATTTCGTCCGCCAGGTCCGCAGCGAGCTCGGAGATGCGCGCCACTACGTCGGCGAGCGCATCGAGGTCCGCCGCCGCGCCGCCCCGATAGCCCGTGAGCAGCTTGTAGCCCTTCAGCCGCGCGAGCATCGCCTTCGCCTCGGCGGGCGAGACCGGCGCGAGCGCTGCAACGCTGTCCTGCATCAGCTCGACGAGCACACCGCCCGAGCCCACGACCACCACCGGCCCGACGACTGGGTCCACGCGTGCCCCGACGATCACCTCGACGCCCGGAAGCATCGGCTGCACGAGCACGCCGCGCAGCTCGTGGCCCTTCGCCGCGGTGACAATTTCTCCGTACGCGCGTTCGAGCGCCGCGTCGGCGGCGATCCCGAGTTTCACCACGCCGAGCTCGGTCTTGTGCAGGATCGTCGGCGACTCCGCCTTCAGCACCACCGGATAGCCGAAGCCTCGTGCCGCGGTGCGCGCCTCTTCCGCGGTCTTTGCCAGCTTTTCCCCGACCACCGGCACGCCGTAGGCCGCGAGCACGCGCTTCGCCTCGCTCTCGGTGAGATTGCCCTTCGACGCGGCGAGAAGCCCTCGGGCCTGCGCGGCCGCGTCCGCTGGCGCGCGCCGCGGCGCGGCAGAATAGCTGCGGTCGGCGTGCGCGTGCCAGGCCGCGATCGCCGCGAAGCAGCGCTCCATCGAGCGAAAGAGCGGGATCCTCTCGTCCTTCTCGTAGCCGTCGGAGCCGGGCCCCTGCAGCCACTCTGAGAGCCAGACCAGCGCGATCGGCTTCGCCTGCTCGCGCGCCATCGCCGACATCTGCGGAACGCGCGCCTTGGCCGTCTCCATCACGGCGACCGTGCCCGGCACGACCAGGATCCCGTACTGCGGATCGGCGAGCATCGTGCGGCAGCACCCGGTGAAGGACTCGGGATTGTTGATCACCTGCCCGGTCGGATCGCAGGGATTGCGTGCCGCGCCGAAGTCCGGAACGATGGTGCGCAGCTTGTCCGTCGTCGCGGGCAACGGCTGCGGCATCGCCACGCCGTGCGCCGCTGCCTTGTCCGCCGCCATGACGCCCGCGCCGCCCGAGCCCGAGATCACCGCCACGCCGCGCGCACCCGGCCGTCCTGCGGCGGCGAAGAACCCGGCGTACTCGAGCAGTGCTTCGTAGTCGTCTACCGGCACGAAGCCCGCGCGCTCGAACAGCGCGCGCCAGGCGACCGCCGAGCCGGCGAGCGATCCCGTGTGCGAGCGCGCGGCGGCCGCGCCGTCGGCGCTCACGCCGAGCTTGAACATGATGACGGGCTTGTCCGCGCGGCGCGCCCGCTCGCCGGCTTCCAGCATGCGCGCCGCGCTTGTCGCGCCCTCGTACAGGCACGCGATCGCCTTCACCTCGGGGTCCTCGGCCATCGCCGCGACGAGGTCGGCGACGTCCACGTCGGCCGAGTTGCCGGCGGAGAAGAAGTAGCGGATCCCGAGGCCGCGGTCCCAGGCCTGCGCAAGCGCGTAGCCGAGCGCGCCCGACTGGCTCACCACCGCGATCGTCCCGGGATCGCGCGGCGCGCGCGAGTACTCCGACAGGAAGGTCATGCCCGCGCGCAGCGCGTGGTTCACCATGCCCATGCAGTTGGGGCCGAGCATCGGCATCTTCGCCGCGCGCGCAATCTCCGCGAGGCGCCGCTGCGCCTTGCCCGCGTCCTCGCGCGCCATCTCGCCGTAGCCCGAGGCGTAGACGATCACTCCACCCGCGCTCGCGGCGGCGGCTTCCTCCACCGCGGCTTCGGCCGCCTCGCGCGGCACGACCAGCACCGCGCAGTCGGGCGCACGAGGCAGCGCGGTGAGCGAGGGATAGCACTTGCGCCCGGCGACCGACTCGTACTTCGCGTTCACCGGAAACACCTCGCCCTCGAATCCGGCGAGGTTCTCGAGCGTGCGCATGCCGAACGCGCCCGCGCGCGTGGAAGCACCGACGACCGCGATCGAGCGCGGCGCGATCAGGCGCTCGAGCTCCGCCCGCGTGTACGCCGCGCGATGACCCGGTGTTAGCATAGCCGCGGCGATCAGATCATCGGGGACGCATGAACGTCAAGCAGCTTTTCGATTTAAAGGGGCGCGTCGCGCTGGTGACCGGCGGCTCCCGCGGCCTTGGCCTGCAGATGGCCGAGGCGCTCGGCGAAATGGGTGCGCGCCTCGCGCTCACGGCGCGCAAACAGGACGAGCTCGACGAGGCGGTGGCGCACCTGAAGGCGCAGGGCCTCGAGGCGTCGGCCTGGGCGTGCGACCTGGGAAAGCGCGAGAGCATCGCGCTGCTGGTCGACCAGCTGCTGGCGAAGCTCGGCAAGGTCGACATCCTGGTCAACAACGCCGGCGCCACTTGGGGCGCGCCCGCGGAGGATCACCCGCTGGACGCCTGGGACAAGCTGGTGAACCTCAACCTCACGGGCGCGTTCGTGCTCGCGCAACTGCTGGCGAAGAAGGTCATGATCCCCGGCAAGTGGGGCCGCATCATCAACATCGCCTCGGTGAACGGCGTGCTCGCGAACGACCCACGCCTCGTGCGCACCGCGGCCTACGTGGCGACCAAGCACGGCCTCGTGGGCCTCACGCGCCAGCTCGCCGCGGAATGGGGCGAGCACGGCATCACCGTGAATGCGATCTGCCCCGGCTTCTTTCCATCGAAGATGACCAAATCGACGCTGGGCGCGCAGCTGCAGTTCATCATCGACGGCACGCCCACGCGCCGCGTCGGCAACGACGAGGACCTGAAAGGCCTGACCGCGCTGCTCGCCTCGGAGGCCGGCCGGCACATCAGCGGCCAGGCCATCGTGGTGGACGGCGGCGCCTCGATCCTGTGAACGACCACGCCGCCCGCTTCGCGCGCGACTACCAGGCGAAGATCCCGTTCGTCGCGCACCTGAAGATCGAGACCGAAGCGCTCGATCAAGGCACGGCGCGAATGTGGCTGCCGGTCGAGCCGCACCTCACCAACAGCCTGGGCACGGTGCACGGCGGCGTGATCCTGTCGCTGCTCGACGTGGCGCTGTGCACGGCAGCGCGCACGCTGCACCCGGACTCGCTCGGCGTCGTCACGATCGAAATCAGCACGACATTCATCGGCGGCGGCCAGGGCGAGCGCCTGATCGCCGAGTCGCGCGTGCTGCGCGACACGCGCAGCCTCACCTTCGTCGAGGCCGAGGCGAAGAACGCCGACGGGTCCCTGGTGGCCAAGGCGATCGGCACGGTGCGCGTCCGGCACAAGGACGCCAAGGGGAGCTGAGATGGCGGGTGAGCACGTCATGGGCGGTCGCGCGGTGGCTGCGGGCCGGGGCTGGGACTGGATCGCCTCGGCGTGGCGGCTCTTCGGCAAAGCCCCAGTCGTGTGGATCGCTTGGGCAGTGACATTTCTCGTTCTGAGCTTGCTGTCCCTGGTCGTCGGCGGGGATTTCGGCCGGCTCGCGCTTGTCGTCGTCGGCCCGGCGCTGATGGGCGGTGCGGCGCTCGGCTGCCGCGAACTGGATGCAGGACGCGCGCTGAAGTTCGGTCAACTGTTCGCCGGCTTCCGCCTGCAGCCGATCCAACTCCTCGCCGTCGGGTTGATATGCGCGCTGGCGACGGTGCTGATCTCAGCGGGCGTGATACTTGGGAGCGGCGTCGACATGTCCAGGGCGCGGACGCTGCAGGACGTCCTCGCCATGTCGCCGGCCGAGCTGGTGGCAATTCTCCTTGTCATGCTCATCATCCTGGGGCTGCTTGTCCCCGTGGCCATGGCGGCGTGGTTCGCTCCGCTGCTGGTCGTGTTCGACGGCATGAATGCCGGGGTCGCCCTGCGCGAGAGCTTCGTGGCGAACCTGCGCAATGTCTCGCCGATGCTCGTCTACGGGCTGGTCCTGCTGCCGCTCGCCTTCGTCGCCACGATCCCCGTGCTTCTGGGCTGGATCGCTCTCCTGCCGGTCCTGCTGGCGTCCGTCTACACGTCCTACAAGGACATCTTCACCGCGGAGTAGCGAAGTTCCGCCGCCCCACCCACAGCCAGGCGAGGCCGGAGAACTGCACGAACCACAGCGCGCCGAGCGCCCAGGGATAGGCCGCGGGGTCGTACCCGGTCGCCGTCGGCGGCCACAGGCTCAGGATCAGGCCCACGGCCCACTGGCCGGTGAACATGCCCACGAAGATGAAGACGTTGAGCGCCGTGTTGACGCGCCCGGCCATCTCGGGCGGGTAGCGCCGCGACAGGACCGAGAACGAGAGCACCACCGCGGTCGACCCGCAGAAGAACACGCACCAGAGCGCGAGTCCCCCGGCGCGCACGCCAAGCGTGACCAGCGCGAGGCTGAACGACGCGATGGCGACGCCGCCCGCCAGCAGCGGCAGCGTGCTGCGGCCGCGCCGTACCAGGGCGTCCGCCGCGCGGCCAAAGCCGAGGTAGCCGACCATCATCGACAGGGCGAAGGCGAGCAGCGCGCGCGCGATCTGCGCCGGCGAGTATCCCGCCATATCGCGCAGCCAGGTCGCAACCCAGAGCGTCTGCAACGACACTGCCGCGAGCTGGCTCGCGCCAATCGCAAGCGCCGCGCGCCAGAACGCCGGGTCGCGCGCGACGTGCGCGAAGCCGGCGAGTTGCGTGCGCAGCGGGGCGCCGTGCGACCGGGCCGCGCGCTCCGGCACCACCAGATAGAGCAGCAGGCTCACCAGGAGAGTGAGCGCGACGATGCCGCCGAACACCTCTCGCCAGTGGAAGTATCGCAGCACGATTTCGAGTGGCACCGTGGCCATGACCGCGCCCAGCATCCCGCTCGCGAAGGCGACGCCATTCATGGTCGACAGCCGCTCGGGCGGATACCACAGCGCAAACGCCGAGAATGCCGACATCAGGCAGCCCGAGACGCCAAGGCCGATGATCCCACGCGCCGCCGTGAGCTCCACCGCTGAATGGCCGAGCGCAAACCACACGCCGCCCGCCGCCGCGACCAGCAGCATCGTTGCGTTCACGCGCCGCGGACCAAAGCGGTCCAGCAGCAGCCCGAGCGGCAGCTGGAACACGGCGAAGGCGAAAAAGTAGATCGCCGTCAGCAGGCCCAACCCGGCCGCCGAGAGCCCGAGCTCGCGCGCGATCTCCGGCCCGATGATCGCGTTGACCGAGCGGTAGATGTAGGAAACGAAATACCCCGCCAGGAACGGCAGGGTGACGCGAAGGAGAACTATTTTTTCTCCACCCCGCCGAGGTAGAAGCGGTTCCAGGTCGGCGCCATGACGAGCTCGTTCACGCAGGTGCGCGCGGGCAGCGTGGCGACGAACAGGATCGCCTTGCCGAAGTCCTCCGCCTGCGCCATGCGCGCGCGCTCCTCGGCCGAGGGCGGCACCGGGCGCTTCTCCAGGATCGGCGTGGCGACCTCGCCGGGCAGGATCGAGGTGGCGCGGATGCCGTGGGCGCACTCTTCCATGTTGATCGACTCGGAGATCGCGATCACGGCGCGCTTGGTGGCGTTGTAGGCGGGGCCGGTCAGGGTGCTCGCGTAGCGCCCGGCCCAGGAAGAAATGTTGATGATCACGCCGTCCTTCCGCTTCCTCATGCCCGGCAGCACCGCGTAGCAGCAGTAGAACAGCCCGTCGAGGTTGATGCGCACCACGTCGTCCCAGCCGTCGAGGCTCATCGTCGCGAGGTTGCGCTTGGCGCCGCCGATGTTGGTGCCGGCGCTCGTCACCAGGAGATCAATCCGGCCGTGGCGCTTCTCGATGTCCGCCGCGGTCTTCTCGACCGCCGCGCGATCGCCGACATCGAGCAGGTTCGCTTCGGCGCTGCCGAGCTTCTTCAGCTCCGCGAGGCCGCTCTCGTTCGTGCGCGCGGTGCGCCCGGAGATGACGACGTGAGCGCCCGCCGCGGCGAGCTCCTTCGCGCCTGCGAGGCCGATGCCCGAACCTCCGCCCGTGACCCAGGCGACCTTCCCCTTCAGCTCAGCGCTTGGCATATTGCGCGGCGCCGAAAAGGTTCTCTTTCTGTTCCTTCGTCATTTCCGTTCTTCGACGGTCGGCAAGGACCTTCAGCGCGCGCTCCACCGCCGGGCGGGCAAGGATGCCGTCGCGCCAGCGCTTGACGTTCGGATACTCCTCGATGTTCACGCCCTGGCGCTCGGGAAAGCGCATCCACGGCATCGCCGCCATGTCGGCGATCGTATATTGCTCGCAGGCGAGGAACGTCGACTCCTTCAGCTGGCGCTCGACGACGCCATAGAGGCGGTTCGCCTCGTTCTTGTATCGATTCATGGCGTATTCGATCTTCTCCGGCGCATAGCCGAGAAAGTGGTGCGCCTGCCCGAGCATGGGGCCGATGTGGCCCATCTGGAACATCACCCACTGCATCACCTGCCAGCGCTTGCGGATGTCCCCGGGCAGGAACTTCCCGGTCTTCGAGGCGAGGTAGAACAGCATCGCGCCCGACTCCGCCAGCGCCATCGGCTTGCCGCCGGGGCCGTCGGTGTCGACCATCGCCGGCATCTTGTTGTTCGGCGAGATCTTCAGGAACTCGGGCTTGAACTGGTCGCCCACGCCGATGTCGATCGGGATCACGCGGTAGGGGAGCCCCGTCTCCTCCAGCATGATGTGGATCTTGTGGCCGTTCGGGGTGGGCCAGGTGTAGAGGTCGATCATGTGAGTTTCACCAGTTGTTTGCCGAAGTTCTCGCCCTTGAGCAGCCCGATGAATCCCTTGGGCGCGCTCCCCAGTCCCTGCACCACCGATTCCCGCGTCTTGATCTTGCCGCCCACGACCATGCCGAGCAAGGCCTGGTTCGCTTCCGGATAGCGATCGAACCAGTCGAAAACGATCATGCCCTGCACCTTGATGCGGTTGACGAGGATCGAGCGGAACATCGTCACGCCGTAGGCCTCGGTGGCGTTGTATTCCGAGATCAGGCCGCAGATCGTGATGCGCGATTTCAGGTTCATGAGCCTGAGCGCCGTGTCGAGGATCACCCCGCCCACGTTCTCGAAGTAGCCGTCGACGCCCTTCGGGCAGGCGGCGCGCAGGTCGTCCAGCAGCTTGCCGGCCTTGTAGTCGACGCAGGCGTCGAACCCCAACTCCTTCACCACGTAGTCGCACTTGGCCTTGCCGCCCGCGATGCCGACGGCGCGGCAGCCCCAGGCCTTGGCGAGCTGGCCGACGACGCTGCCCACCGCGCCCGAAGCTGCCGAGACGAGCACCGTCTCGCCCGCCTTGGGAGCGATGATGTCCTTCATGCCGAAGTAGGCCGTGCGCCCTGGCATGCCGAGGCACCCGAGGAAGTAGGACAGCGGCACTTTCGCGTCGTCCACTTTCGTCAGCATCTCGCCCTTGCCGCTCCAATAGAGCTGCCAGCCCGAGGGCGCCGTCACCTTGTCGCCGGCCTTGAACTTCGGATTCCTCGACTCGAGCACTTCTCCCGCGGTCTCGCCGGTGATCACATCGCCCGGCTCGACGCCCTTCACGTAGCTCTTCTGCTGGCTCATGCGCCCGCGCATGTACGGGTCGAGCGAGAGCCAGTGGTTCTTAACCAGCACTTCACCGTCGCCGGGCTTCGGGATCGGTGCGGTCTCGAGGCGGAAGTTGGACTCGGTCACCCAGCCTTCGGGGTAACTCGCGAGGACGACGCGCTGGTTTGTGCTCATTCGGCTTGCCTCCGGAAAGGAAGCCGATGGTAGCGCAGCTTTGATGTCGCGAACCTGGATCCGACTTCAAATTCCGCCGAACAGGGCGTCCAGTTGTTGCCGCACGTTCTTGCCGCCTTCAGTCAGAAACACGAAGTCGAACCGATACTTGCCGTCCCCTCGCTCCTGCCAGATTCGTCCTACCTGCCGCTTCTCGATCTCGTAGGGGTCGTTTCGCAGATGAGCGCCCTTGTACTCCACTACAACGAGCCGTCCGTCGAGCAATTCACATACGAAGTCCGGAAAGAACCTGCCCCTCGAGGTCGGGAACCAGAATCCGAAGGGTTCCGTCTCAAGATTGCGCACCCAGTGCTTCACGGAGAGGTGATTGTCGATTGTGCGGGCGCAATCGAACTCCTCGCCGCTTTCCTTCAAGTTTGCAACTACGGGGAAGTAGTGCTTCTTGAATTGCCAACGTCCCCGATAGTGCTGAGCGGCAGCCACGGGATAGCGTCCCCCCTCGAACTTGAACGCGCGAACTTCATCCAGTCCCAGGCTCCATTCGCCGTCGAGCACAAGCTGCTTGAATCGGGCACTCGCCTGCTGCTGCCGCAGATCAGCAATTCGTGCGCCAATCTGCCGAGCCAGGACAAACCGCATGCGGGCAAGTGTATTGAGTGGCACGCGCTGCTCGTTGACCAGATAGCTCACCGTCGCGGCTAGGAACGGCCGCAACTCGGCTTGGCCGATCGCAGGCTGCCGCAGCTCGCGGTCCAACCAGCGGATCAAGTCCTCCTCCGTAATGCCGGTTTCTACTGCATCCAACGCAAGCTGCTGGGGATCTGCCGCGCGCATGCGCACGCGTTGCTGATCAAGGAAGATCTCGAACGCGTTGTCCGACTCGACCACTTGGAAGCCAAGCAGCGAGATCGGCTGCGCCAGCAGATCTGGAGGATTGTTTTCCAGAACTGCCTCGCGCTCGAGCGGCAGGAGTGGCGCATCCACGCTCGGCCGATAGCCGAGAGGAGGGATGGGCGCAAAGTAGATTCCGCGCATGGAGGGCGATCCCTGCGCGGCAACTATGGCGTTGTGCTGCGTAATCCTCTCTCGAATTTGCTCGCGCTTCTTCTCACTTCGTTCGTTCGAGAGCAAGAGCTTCTCGGTTACGTCGTCGACATGGCCGGTGAGGGTCGCGCGGACGCCTTTGCCCTTCTGACCGGGGGAAAGCGTGACGCCTGATACGTGCTCCAACCCTGATCCAATCGACAGCTCCACGACTGTGGAAACGGGAGGAGCAGGCGGTGCGACGGCTTGGTCCGGTGGCGTGAACAACTCGGACTGCGGCGCGATCATCGAGGCAACATCGAGCGCTTCGAACCCCATACCCGAGACGAGCCTGTCCACTAGGGCGTTTGCCGCGTGCGCAAAGTCAACCTCGCAGACGTGCGCATATGCTCGATTCAGCGTGTCCCGGCTGCGACGACTGGCATAGGGCATCCGCAACACCCGGCCGAGAAGCTGCTCCACCGCCGTTGCCGACGAGAGCGATTGAAGCGAGCAAAGAATGTATGCGAAGGGGCAGTCCCATCCTTCGCGGAGAGCCTGCACCGTTATAATGAATCGGATTGGACTGCCGACGTCGGAAAGATCCTTGCCCGCCAACTCACGGGTATCCCCGGTGGCAATGGCAATCTGCTCCTCGGGGACGTGCAGTTCCTCAATGAGGTACTGCTTGAGCTTGATCGGAGGCACCTCGTCGTTCACGTTCTGCGCCTGGAAAAGAACGATCGGGCGTACATACGCGTCGCCCGCGGCCTGCGCTTTCTTAGCTTCTGTTTCGAGCCACTTTTGAGTTTGCAACGCGCCGAAAACGGCAGCCTGCCAGCCCTCGGGATGCTCTCGCAGGGTGATCGGCAGCTTGATCATCTCTTCGGCCTGCAGTTCCTGTGCGGACACGTGGTAGAGCACGTTTGTACTCTGTGCCACTGGGGTCGCGGTAAGTTCGAGGATTGCCGAGGGATTGAGACGCTTCAGCGCCGCGAAGCTCTGTTCGGTCCTTGTGTTGTGCGCTTCGTCAACGATAACTAATGGCGAGTGCAGCGCCAGCCAATTGGCCAGCGAAAAGCGGGCTTGGCCGACGTACGGCCTGAGGGGGGATTCCGGCTCGGCGGCATCTTCTGCCCGGACAACCGCGTCGGGAATCCCCGCGAGGCTTGTAAGCCGCTCCGCGGACACGGACTTGAAGTGCCGCTCGAAGCTTTCCGAGAATGCGTACACATTTCGGATATCCGTCTGCTCCACGCGGAAGCTCTGGATCGTAGCGACGACGACAATCGCATGGCGACCCCAATCATTTGGCGCCAGCGTACTTACCCGCTCCAGATCGCAAACTTCGAATCGCTGGCCGTAGGTCTCCTCCAAAGGATTGCGATAGGGATGCCCCGGCGTTTGCAAGGCACCAATGGTCTGGGCACGAATCGTTTCCGACGGCACCAGCCAGACGACAACCGGCGCGTCCGTCGCTCGCCAGTCCCGCGCCATCGTGACAATCGCGTGCGATGCTGTGAGCGTCTTTCCGCCGCCCGTAGGTATCCGCAGACAAACACAGGGGATCTCGCCGAAGGGCTCGGTCCGATACGCGCGCCCAACTTGTTGCTGGAACGCGCTGGCGGCGCCGACTCGCGATGCGGCGGTGAGAAAGTCCGACAGCACGGCTAGTGCTTGCTTCTGATAGGACTTGAGAGCGAACGCCGGCATACCCGTTCAGCGCGCCTTCACGTCGTAGGGAATTTGCTTGAAAGTAATTCGCTCGGCCGCGAGCCGGGCTGCGCCTAGACGGCAGGCTTCGCCGTAGACAATCTTCGGGCCGTCGTGCGGCAGGTACTTCTTGATAGCTTCGAGTACAGCGGATGTGAGGACGTTTCCGGAGTCGGGACGCATGTCGCGGAGAATCCCGTTGAAGAGAAGATAAATCGCCGTGCCCTTGTGGGTCCCGAGCTTCGGAAACTTCCACGCTCCCTCTCCTGCGAAGCCGGTCTCTTGCATCCAAATAAATCGTGCGAGAGTAGCAAAACGTACGGAGTGATGAATAGCCCCTGCGCCGTCGAACATTGACTCGCCAAGCTTTAAAAAGCGAAATCCGCCGCCACCGGACCAGCCAACCGAATCAGAGATTCCTCCCTGTTCGCCGGAAATGACTTTCTCAATCCTCGGAAGACAATGGGTAAGCGCGTGCCGTCCCATTTCTACCCCGATCCAGCGCCTGGACATCTTCTGAGCAACAGCTGCTGTCGTCCCCGATCCCAGAAAGGAGTCAAGGACGAGATCGTTTGCTGCCGTAGCGATGCTCAAGATGCGCTCGATCAGTTGCTCGGGCTTTACAGTGTCAAATAGCTCAGCGTCTGGAAGTAATTCTCGAAGATGAGCCTTTGCCTGTCGGCTTGTCTTCACGTCAAGCAATATTGTTGGGTGAGGTCGAAGTGGCCTGTCAGGCGCAAATTCGCGAACATATGGAACCCACGCGAGGCCGTTGTCCTTCGCCCTCTCCTTCCAGATTAGTCGCCCTTCATTCTTTGCTTGTTCGACGCCCACTCGTGAATGAGACCACCGAGCTTCGCGGCCGTCGTCATGAATCGGCAGTACCTCAGTACCGTCAGGCGCCTTCAAGGGGTAGAACATGGAAGGGCGATCGCTTCGAAGACTGTTCTTACCATTCTTCTTCAGGAGTCGATCGCGAAACAGGCGCCCCTCTTCATCGCGAGCGCCGTACGCAGCCAGGAGCGAGGAATCGGACATCTTTTGGAACCCCGCCGCATCTTTCTGTCTTTCGTAGCAGAGCACAAACTCGTGGTCTGGTGTGATAGCCGGTTTGTTGTCGTTTGGACTGTCAACCTTTTGCCAAATGAAGGTCGCCACAAAATTTGCTCTATCGAACACTTCGTCCATGAGAATCTTGAGGTAGTGCCCTTCCCTATCATCAATAGAAACCCACACTGAACCGTCTTCGGCCAACAAGTCCCTCAGCAGCACCAGCCTTGGATACATCATTGACAACCATTGCGAGTGCTCCAGGTTGTCGTCGTAGTGCTCGAACGCACTCTTCGTGTTGTACGGTGGGTCAATGAATACGCACTTAACCCTCCCGCGATAGAACGGCAGCAGTGACTTCAGCGCATCAAGATTGTCTCCCTGGATCAGCATGTTCTCGGACCCAGGTTCCCCATGCTCCGAAACCACCTCGAGCACCCGATAGGGGACGCGATCAGCGACCGTCATGGCCTCAGCGCGATTCAACCAGTCAAGTGTCGGCATCGATTAAAAATTGGTCTGCTTGTACATACCAGTCCGGCCCGGGCAATCCCACCCGCGCTTGTCCTTGTGGGGCCTCAGAGTGCCATCCATCGATCTCCGATTGAACCGCTTGTGACAGTAGACGCACTCATAGACGTAGGTCGGACCGGAAGGCGCACCGTAGAGGTGAGGCATCGCGGGCCGCGCAGTCACGCGACGACTCTGTGCATAGGAGGTAGAACTTAGTTCACGAGGCCGATCGGATACGGGCGGAATGTCGCCTGACCCGAATCCGGTCGTCAACTCCACCGCAAAGCGCGGACTGAAGGTCCGCCGCAACACGCGCGCGCCTTGAATGCGGTCAACTCGGTAAGCTCGCGTAGCTCCACTGTCCGCACGCAGAGCGTAAAGCAGTATGTCCCCCGCGTTTGAACGCCGCAATGCGTAGGGCTCGATCGTGCGCGTGCTGCGCTCGCCATTCTCGGCCTCATAGTCCAGTTCAACGAGCAAGCGGTTCGCGCCGGCAAAGCGGATTGCCTCCAAGGACGTCGGATAGCCCCACCGCGCGACCATCGGCGGCATCCGCCAGCTCGCGTCCATGCCGCCTGCGGGCGGGGCAACGCCTGCCCCAATACTGGGCAGCGGCGCCGCTTTGGGCGGCTCTTCAAGCCACTCGAACATGCGCGGCAACTCGGCCCAAAATTCGGCAAAAGGCGGACACACCGGCAACTGATGAGCAAGCATCTGATCCCATTCAGCCTCAATTGCCTGGCGCTCAGGTCTATCGGATAGCATCTGAAACGTGGGCACCGGGATACGCTTGAACTCGCACTTGCGCGCGAGGGTGCTTCGTACCTGTGCGGCGTGCCGAAATTCGCTCTGACGATGCAAGTGGATCACGTCGTACAAATCGCGCGGGCGCTGGCGCTCGGCCAGCGCGCGAATTTTCTCCGCGAACACCTCTTCAAACGCGTAGCAGAGCACTTCTATACCTTCCTCGGGCCGGTCCGAGTAAGGATGATGTACCGGGCGGCGCACTGGATCGAGTACAACCACCTCGGCGGCGACCAGGTCAAGCTTGATTCTCGGCGCGTCTCCGGCGCGCGCGTGCGGACCTCGGTAGCCCAAGCGGCCTTGCACGGCCGGATGACCTTGGGGGTTATTGAAAACCTCGAACCGCCGTAGTTCTTGTGGCAGCTCTATCCCGCACTGTTCATAGACCCAGTCGCCGATGCGGCCGAAGGCATCCAGAAGAAAAGCCTCGTTTAGATGCGCCGCATCCCGCAGTGTGAAGTCAAGATCCTCGGAGAAACGATAAGTCTCGAAGTAGCACTTCTTCAGGCAGGTGCCGCCCTTGAAGATCCAGCCATCGCGAAGCTCGGGGTCGGCGGCGACGCCAGCGAGCAGCCAGCCAAGCACGTAGTCCTTCTCGACAACGTGCACGTCGAGCTGGAACTCTCGAGCGAGTTCACGGACCTCATCGCGCCCGATCACTTTGCGTTCCTCCAATTTGCCGTCCCGGAAGGCGTCCATAGACGCCACGCCGTGATCAGTCGTCCGGAGGGGATCGCAGGATCGAGCTTCACGTAGCCTGCGGTCAAGCGTCGACGACATTCTTCGATCAGTGTCGTCTCTGCGGGATGAGCTGTCTCCAGCAAGTATCCCAGCCGCTTGAATGCGGCGCCGTTCTTGAGACGATCGAGGTCAGCGATCACGCGCGAAAGCTCCCCTCGGTAACCACGTGTTAGCGCCTGCAGAATGTCCACCACGTGACGTATGCCACCGCCCAAACTCGGATCCGCGAGCATGTCCGCTACCGTGCGAATTGGATCCGAGAGTTGCACGCGAATCCGACCGCGCCACACGGTCTTCATGCCGAACAGCCTGTCTTGAGGGATGGAATGCAATTGAAAACGGGTGCCGCGCAGTGCTTGCTTACGATCGCGTGGACGCGTCGCCGTCATTACGCACACATCACGGAATACTTGCTCGGTGAGATCCCAGTGCTCCGCGGCGGACCACCCGCCGATGTAGCAGGGGGCGAACAGTTGCGCGGCAACTGCCCACGGGTCTTCCAGCCGCACGTCGCTGCTTGTCGACTCAATTGGCACTGGTATATAGGCGCCGCGCCGCGCTCTGGCCAGCCATCCAGCTTTGGCCCAGCGCGCGAGCTCCTGCGCAGCCTGTAGCGGCGATATGGACAGAATCGTTGCGGCTTTCCGGGGGGTTAGCACCGGATCACCGCTGCGAAGCAGTCGGCTGAGGCGGTCCCGGGACTTGGCGCTAAGGCCAGGTTGAGGCATGGACTACATTGTGAGCGCGGTACTTATCAAAATCAACAAAAAACGGCGCCTCACATGTACTGCCGCCTACTACTGCTGCGACCACCGCGGCTTGCGCCTTTCGAGAAACGAACGGATGCCCTCGCGCGCTTCGGCGCCGGCGCGTGCCTCCGCTAGCGCTGCGACCGTAACGGCGACGACGGCAGGCGTGAGCGGCGCGGCCTCCACCGCGAGCAGCAGCTTCTTCGTGCGCGCGAGTGCGCCCGGCGCGGCCTGCGCGAGCCGCGCGCAGGTCTTGTCCACCGCCGCGTCGAGCGCGGCGGCCGGCACGCATTCGTGCACGAAACCGAGGCGCTTCGCCTCGGGCGCGGCGAACCGCTCGCCGGTGAGCATGTAGCGCCGCGCCTGCGCCGCGCCCATCGCGCGCACGAGGTACGGGCTGATCATCGCCGGCACGAGGCCGAGGCGCACTTCGGGCAGCGCGAACTCGGCTTCTTCGGACGCGATGACGAGGTCGCAAGCCGCGACGAGCCCCATGCCGCCTGCGAAGGCGGGTCCCTGCACGCGCGCCACCACGGGCTTCGGGTAGCCATGGATGCGCAACAGCAGCTTGGCAAAGCGCGAGGCCTCGCGCCTCGAGCGCGCCTTGGTCATCTTGGCGGCCTTCTCCATTCTCGCAAGGTCGCCGCCCGCGCAGAACGCGGGCCCGCGCCCCGCGAGGACCAGCGCGCGGATCGACGGGTCCTTCTCCAGTACGTCGAGCGCGGTCTCGAGCGCGGCGAGCAGCTCGTCGGAAAGGGCGTTGCGCGCCTCGGGCCGGTTCATCCAGAGCCAGGCCGCGGGGCCGCGCGACTGGATGTCGAGGATCACGAGAGCGCGAGCCGGCGGCGCGCGGCGGTGTATTCGCCCGAGAGCTTGGCGACGACGTCCGCGACGGGCATCACGCGGTCGATCTGGCCCACGCCCTGCCCCGCGCTCCAGATGTCGCGCCAGACCTTCTTCTCCGCGCCGCTCCCGGCGCCGAAGTTCATCTTCGCCGGATCGGACTTCGGCAGGTTGAGCGGGTCGAACCCGGCAGACACGACGCTGTGCTTGAGGTAATTCCCGTTCACGCCGGAGAAGAGGTCCGTGTAGACGATGTCGGCCGCGGCCGCCTTCAGGATTTCAACCTTGTAGCGCTCGGGCACGCTCGCCTCGGGCGTGGCGAGGAATCGCGTGCCGATGTAGGCGAGGTCCGCGCCCGACGCGAGCGCGGCGAGGATTGCGTCACCCGAGGCGATCGAGCCCGAGAGTACGATCGGGCCGTCGAAGAACCGCCGCACCTCGCCCACCAGCGCGAAGGGTGACAACGTGCCCGCGTGCCCGCCCGCGCCCGCGCAGACGAGGATCAGGCCGTCGACGCCTGCCTCGAGCGCCTTCTGTGCGTGGCGCACGTTGATCACGTCATGCAGCACGATGCCGCCATAGGAGTGCACCGCCGCCACAACCTCGTTCGGCGCGCGCAGGCTGGTAATGGTGATCGGCACCTTGTGGCGCACGCACACCTCGACATCGTGCTCGAGCCGGTCGTTCGACTTGTGCACGATCTGGTTTACCGCGTAGGGCGCGGCGCCCGGCACGAGTGCGAGCGCCTGCTCGATCTCGGTGAGCCACGCATCGAGCGCCTCCTTCGGGCGCGCGTTCAGCGCGGGGAACGCACCGACGATCCCCGCCTTGCACTGCTCGATCACGAGCTTCGGGTTGCCGGCGATGAACATCGGCGCGGCGATCACCGGCAGCTTCAGGCGCTGCAGGACCGGCGGCAGCGCCATCAGGCGACGGGCTTGCCCTTGGCGGCGAGATCGCGCAGCAGCTTCGGCGGCGCGAAGCGCGGGCCGGCCTTCTTCGCGAGCTGGTCGGCTCGCTTGACGAACTGCTTGATGCCGACGTGGTTCACGTACTGCAGCGCGCCGCCCGCCCAGGCCGGGAAGCCGATGCCGAAGATCGAGCCGATGTTGCCGTCGTGCGCGTGCTCGAGCACGCCTTCCTCGAGGCAGCGCGCGGTCTCGATCGCCTGGCGATAGAGGATCCGCTCCTTCAGCTCCTCGAAGTCGTACTTCGCGACTTTTTTGCCGAAGTGCTTCGCGAGCCCGGGCCAGAGGAATTTCTTCCCTTCCTTCGGATATTCGTAGAAGCCGCCGCCGCCCGCGCGTCCCGGGCGCTTGAACTCCTTCGCCATGCGCACGATCACTTCCTGCCCCGGCTGCGGCGCGTACTTCTTGCCCTCGGCTTCCAGATCGGCCTTGGTCTGCTCCATGACCGCGACCGAGAGCGACATCGAGGTCTCGTCGATCACGGCGAGCGGCCCCACCGGCATGCCGGCCAGGCGCCCCGCGTTTTCGATCACGGCGGCGGGAATGCCCTCCAGCAGCATCGAGCAGCCTTCCGCGACGAAGGTGCCGAAAGTGCGGCTGGTGTAGAAGCCGCGCGAGTCATTCACGACGATCGGCAGCTTGCCGATCTGCAGCACGTAGTCGTAGGCGCGCGCAAGCGTCTCGGCCGAAGTTTTCTTCCCTTTGATGATCTCGACCAGCAGCATCTTGTCCACCGGCGAGAAAAAATGCAGCCCGACGAAGTTCTCGGGACGGGAGAACGCCTGCGCGAGCCCGCTGATCGGCAGCGTCGAGGTGTTCGAGGCGAAGAAGCCGCCGCGCGCGAGCATGGGCTCGGCTTCCTTCGTCGCCTGCGCCTTGACCTCGCGCTTCTCGAACACCGCCTCGATGATGAGGTCGCAGCCCTCGAGGTCCGCGGCGCTCGCGGTCGGCTTGATGAAGTCGGCGAGCTGCGGCCGGTTGCGCTTCGCGGCCAGGCGCTCGGAGTAAGCGCGGCCTTTTTGCGCCTGCTCGAGCGAGACGTCCTTCAGGATCGAGGGCACGCCGCGCACCGCGTTCGCCCAGGCGATGCCGCCGCCCATCATGCCGGCGCCGAGGATGCCGACCTTGGTCGCCTTCCAGCGAGGCGCGTCTGAGGCCCGCAGTCCCTTCACGCTAGCGCCGGCGCGAATTGCGGTGCGGTCGAAGAACAGGTGGATCATGTTCTTCGCCACCTTGCCCACGGCGATCTTGGCGAGGTAGCGCGACTCGATCCGCAGCGCCGTGTCGAAATCCACGCTCGCGCCTTCCACCGCGGCCGCCATGATGGCCTCGGGCGCCGGATACAAACCGCGGGTCTTCTCGATCAGCATCGCCGGCGCGATCGTCAGCATCTGCGAGATCGCCGGCGTCGCGGGCGTGCCGCCCGGGATGCGGTAGTTCTCGTCGTCCCAGGGCTGCTTCGGCGAGGGATTCTTCGCGATCCACTCGCGCGCCATGCGGAAAACGTCGTCGCGGTTCGCCGCGAGCCCCTGCAGGAAGCCGAGCCTCGCAGCTTCCTGCGGGCGCATCGACCTGCCTTCCATCAGCAACGGCAGCGAGGCTTGAATGCCCAGCAGGCGCACGGTCTTCGTGATGCCGCCCGCGCCCGGGAGGAGCCCCAGCGTCGCCTCGGGCAAGCCCAGCTCGATCCGCTCGTCGTTCAAACAGATTCGGCAGTGCGCGGCGAGCGCGAGCTCCCAGCCGCCGCCGAGGGCCGCGCCCTCGAGGCAGGCGACTACGGGCTTGCCCAGGCGCTCGAGTTTCCTGAACTGCGCCTTGGCCGCCTCGATCCACTCGAAGACCTTCGGGCCGTCGCCGGGCCCGTACTTGAGGACGTCCTTCAGCTCCGCGCCGGCGAAGAAGGTCTTCTTGGCCGAAGCGAGGATGACGCCCGCGATCTGGTCCTTTTCCTTCTCCAGCCGCGCGACCGCCTCGGTGAACGCCTTCTGCCACTCGGCGGTCATCGTGTTCACCGGCGCGCCGGGGGCGTCGAGGGTCAGGGTGACGATGCGGTCGTCACCCTTTTCGTAGCGGACCGGCATCTACAGGCGCTCGACGATGGTGGCGATGCCCATGCCGCCGCCGACGCAGAGCGTGGCGAGGCCGTAGCGGAGCTTGCGACGCTCGAGCTCGTCGAGCAGCGTCCCCAGGATCATTGCGCCGGTCGCCCCGAGCGGGTGGCCCATCGCGATCGAGCCGCCGTTCACGTTCACTTTCTCCTCGGGCACGCCCATCTCCTTCATGAACTTCATCGGCACGACGGCGAAGGCCTCGTTGATCTCGAACAGGTCGATCTGGCCGATCTTCATCTTCGCCTTCTCGAGCGCCTTTCGCGCCGCGGGCATGGGGCCGGTCAGCATGATCGTGGGATCGGCGCCCGAGAGCGCGGCCGCGACGATGCGCGCGCGTGGCTTGAGGCCGAGCGCCTTGCCCTTCTTCTCGTTGCCGATCAGGACGGCCGCCGAGCCATCGACGATGCCCGAGGAGTTGCCCGCGGTGTGCACGTGGAGGATGCGCTCGACCCTCGGGTAGCGGCGGATCGCCACCGCGTCGTAGCCCATCTCGCCCGCCTTGTCGAAGGCGAGCTTGAGCGAGGCGAGCCCCTCGATCGTGGTGTGGGGCTTGATGAACTCGTCGTGGTCGAGGATCACGTCGCCGATCGCGTCCTTCACGGGCACGATCGACTTTTTGAAGCGGCCCGCCTCGCGTGCGGCGGCGGCTTTCTTCTGCGACTTCAGCGCGAATGCGTCGATGTCGTCGCGCGTGAACTCCTCCAGCGTCGCGATCAAGTCGGCGCTGATGCCCTGCGGGATGAACGCGGTATCGATGCTGGTCTGCGGGTCGCAGGCCCAGGCGCCGCGGTCCGAGCCCATCGGCACGCGCGACATCGACTCGACGCCGCCCGCGACGACGAGGTCCTCCCAGCCCGAGCGCACCTTCTGCGCGGCGAGGTTGACGGCTTCGAGGCCCGAGGCGCAAAAGCGGTTGAGCTGGAATCCCGGCACCTTCCAGTCCCAGCCGGCGGCGAGCGCCGCGGTCTTGGCGATGCAGGAGCCCTGCTCGCCCGAGGGCGTGACGCAGCCCATGACCACGTCCTCCACCTCGGCGGTGTCGAGGTCGTGGCGGCGCTGCAGCTCCTGCAGCACGCCCGCGAGCAGCGTCACCGGCTTCACCTCGTGCAGCGACCCGTCGCGCTTGCCCTTGCCGCGCGGCGTGCGGATCGCGTCGAAAATCATCGCTTCATTGGCGCTTTTAGCCATCTTTGCCTCCGAGTCCCATCGATCGGGAGATCACTTCCTTCATGATTTCGTTCGTACCGCCGTAGATGCGTTGCACGCGCGCGTCGGCGTAGGCGCGCGCGATCGGGAACTCCCACATGAAGCCGTAGCCGCCGTGCAGCTGCAGGCACTCGTCGATCACCTTGCACTCCAGGTCCGAGACCCAGTATTTGGCCATCGAGGCAGTGGCCGTGTCGAGCTTGCCGTCGAGCAGCACCTGCATGCAGCGATCGACGAAGACGCGCGCCACCTGGACTTCGGTCGCGAGCTCGGCGAGCTTGAAGCGCGTGTTCTGGAAGCTCGCCACGGGCTTGCCGAATACCTTTCGATCGGTGACGTACTGCTTCGTCCACTCCACCGCGGCTTCTGCCTTGGCAATCGCGCCGATCGCGATCTGCATGCGCTCCCAGGGGAGCTCCTGCATCAGGTAGATGAAGCCGTTGTTCTCCTGGCCGAGCAGGTTCTCCGCCGGCACCTCGACGCTGTCGAAGAAAAGCTCGGCCGTGTCCTGTCCCTTCAGGCCCAGCTTCTTCAGGCGCTTGCCCTTGGTGAACCCCTTCATCGAAGTGTCGACGATGACCAGGCTCGTGCCCTTGGCGCCCTTGGTCGGATCGGTCTTCGCGACGACGATGACGAGGTCGCAGTTCCAGCCGTTGGTGATGAAGGTCTTCGAGCCGTTGACCACATAGTTGCCGCCCTGCTTCGCCGCCGTGGTCTTGATCGCCTGCAGGTCGGAGCCCGCGCCGGGCTCGCTCATGGCGATCGCGCCGATCATGTCGCCCGCGGCCATCTTCGGCAGGTACTTCTTCTTCAGCGCTTCGCTGCCGTATCGCAGCAGGTAGGGGGCGACGATCTCGGAGTGCAGGCCCCAGCCGAGCGACGAATTGTTCGCGCGCGCCTGCTCTTCCATGAGCACCATGCTGTAGAGGCGATCGGCGCCCGCGCCGCCATATTCCTCCGGCATCGAGCAGCAGAGGAACCCGTTCGTTCCGGCCTTCTTCCACACCTCGCGATCGACGTAACCCTGCTCCTGCCAGCGCTCGTCGTGCGGCACGACCTCGGTTTCCATGAACCGCCGCACGCTGTCGCGGAAGGTCTCGTGCTCGGGCGAAAAGAGCGTCCGCGGGATCATTGACGGATGATATTCCAATGACGGACACTGACCAAGCAAATGCTTTCTTCCTACGCGAGCGTGTTCCGGCCCGGCCTCTTCGACGGGCAGATGGCCCTGGTGACGGGGGCGGGCTCCGGCATCGGGCGCTGCACGGCGCATGAGCTTGCCGCTCTCGGGGCCAAGGTTGCGCTTGTCGGGCGCAAGACCGAGAAGCTCGCCGCGGTTGCCGCCGAAATCGGTTCCGCCGCCCGCACCTACGTGTGTGACATTCGCGAAGAGGAAGCGGTTCGCGCGATGGTCGCGGCGGTACTTGCGGACCACGGCCGTATCGATTGCCTTGTGAACAATGCGGGCGGCCAATTCGCCGCGCCGCTCGAATCGATCTCCGCGAAAGGCTGGGACGCGGTCGTGCGCACGAACCTGACGGGCGGCTTTCTCGTCGCGCGCGAGTGCTACGTGCAGTGGATGAAGGCCGCGGGCGCGGGCGCGATCGTCAACATGATCGCCGACATGTGGCAGGGCATGCCGCGCATGGGCCATTCGGGCGCCGCGCGCGCGGGCATGCTCAACTTCACCGAAACCGCCGCGCTCGAATGGGCGCCGGTGCGCGTGAACGCGGTGGCGCCAGGCTGGATCGCGTCCAGCGGCCTCGACCACTATCCGCCGGAGATGGCCGAGCACCTGCGCGGCCTGCCCAAGCGCGTGCCGCTCGGGCGCCTCGGCACCGAGTCGGAAGTGTCGGCTGCGATCGTATTCCTGCTCTCGCCCGCCGCCGCGTTCATCTCGGGCTCGTGCATCCGCATCGACGGCGCTGTGCCGAACGCAAAGCGCGTGGCTGACCAGGTCGGCACCGGCAAGGCGACGACGCCGTTCGACGGCTTCCACCTCGCGAAGAAACCGAAAGTGCTCGGCTGATGCCGGCGATCGAATCGAGGATCGACGTCGCGGGCGAAGCGTTCCGGCGCAATCGCGAGTCGCTGCTCGGCCTGATTGCGCGGCTGCGCGCGCTGGAGGCACGCACGAGCGACGCCTCGGCGAGGGCGAAGCCCCTCTTCGACAAGCGCGGCCAGCTCCTGCCGCGCGAGCGCATCGCGCGGCTGCTCGATCCGGGCGCGCCGTGGCTCGCGCTCTCGTCGCTCGCGGGCTACTGCCTCGACGACCCCGACCCGGAGAAGTCGGTGCCCGGGGGCGGCATGGTCGCGGGCATCGGCTATGTCGCGGGCGTGCGCGCGATGGTGGTGGCGAGCGATTCCGGCATCGACGCGGGCGCGATCCAGCACATGGGGCGCGAGAAGCTCCTGCGCGCGCAGGAGCTCGCGCTCGAGAACAAGCTGCCGTTCGTGCACCTCGTCGAGTCGGCGGGCGCGAATCTCCTCAAGTACCGCGTCGAAGGGTTCGTGCATGGCGGGGCGATTTTCTACAACTTGGCGAAGCTCTCCGCCTCGGGCCTGCCCGTGGTGACCGTCGTTCACGGTTCCTCGACGGCAGGCGGCGCGTACATGCCGGGGCTTTCGGATTACGTGGTCATGGTGCGCGGACGCGCGAAGGCATTCCTCGCGGGGCCGCCGCTGCTCAAGGCTGCGACAGGCGAGATCGCGACCGACGAGGAACTTGGCGGCGCGGTGATGCACACGCATGTATCGGGCCTCGGCGAGTACCTGGCCGAGGATGACGGCGACGGCGTTCGTTATGCGCGCGAGATTCTTTCGCGCCTCGACTGGAATTCCTCTTTCCTGCCGGGCGGCAAGCCGCCGCGCTATGACGCGGAGGAATTGCTCGGCGTGATCCCGGAGGACTACCGCAAGGCCGTAGACATGCGCGAGGTGCTCGCGCGTATCGTCGACGATTCCGACTTCCTCGACTTCAAGGCCGACTACGGGCCGGCGACCGTCTGCGGGCACGCGGCGGTACAGGGCTTCCGCGTCGGCATCATCACCAACAACGGCCCGCTCGATCCGGCGGGCGCGACCAAGGCCACGCACTTCATCCAGAGCTGCTGCCAGGCGGGGCTGCCGATCCTCTACCTGCAGAACACGACCGGCTACATCGTCGGCAAGGCGTCCGAAGAGGCCGGCATGATCAAGCACGGCTCGAAGATGATCCAGGCGGTCGCGAACGCGAACGTGCCGCAGATCACGCTCATGTGTGGCGCGTCCTTCGGCGCGGGGAACTACGGCATGTGCGGCCGCGCCTACCGGCCGCGGTTCCTCTTTTCCTGGCCGAACACGCAGACCGCGGTGATGGGCGCCGAGCAGGCCGCGCTCACCATGGCGATCGTGATGGAGGCCGGCGCGAAAAGAAAGGACCAGGCCGTGGACGAAGCGAAGATCGCGGACCTCAAGCGCCGCATCATCGAGAACTTCGAGCGCCAGCAAAGCGCCTTCGTCACCTCGGCCTACGTGCTCGACGACGGCGTCATCGATCCGCGCGACACGCGCAACACCCTCGGCTTCGTGCTCTCGATTTGCAAAGACGGGGACGCCAGAACGGTGAGACCGCTTCAATTCGGAGTCGCGAGGCCGTAGGGTGGGCCAGCGGCCCACCGTACAAGGGGAGACAATGAAATTCACCCAAGAGCACGACGAAATCCGGCGCAACCTGAAGCGCCTGATCGACGCCGAGATCAATCCGCACGTCGACGCGTGGGAGGAGGCCGAGCAGTTTCCCGCGCACGAGGTGTTCAAGAAGCTGGGGAACCTCGGCTTGCTCGGGCTCACCAAGCCCGAGGCCTACGGCGGCGCGGGCCTGGATTGGAGCTACGCCATGGTGATGGCCGAGTCGCTCGGCCACATCCGCTGCGGCGGTGTGCCGATGGCGATCGGCGTGCAGACCGACATGGCGACGCCCGCGCTCGCGCGCTTCGGCTCGGACGAGCTGCGCAAGGAATTCCTCGCCCCTTCCATCGCCGGCGACTACGTCGCCTGCATCGGCGTGTCCGAGCCCGGCGCGGGGTCGGATGTCGCCTCGATCAAGACCACCGCTCGCAAGGACGGCGGCGACTACGTCATCAATGGCGCGAAGATGTGGATCACGAACAGCCTGCAGGCCGACTGGATGTGCCTGCTCGCCAATACGTCGGAGGGCGCAGCGCACAAGAACAAGACGCTCATCTGCCTGCCGATGAAGACCAAAGGCGTCATCAAGGCGAAGAAGATCCGCAAGATCGGCATGATGTCCTCCGACACCGGGCTCATCCACTTCGACGACGTGCGCGTGCCGCAGCGCTACCGCATCGGCGAGGAGGGCCTGGGATTCACCTATCAGATGCAGCAGTTCCAGGAGGAGCGCCTGTGGGCCGCGGCAAGCTCGGTGCAGGGCCTCACGCGCACGCTGAATGACACGATCGAGTACATCCGCGAGCGCAAGATGTTCGGCCAGACCGTGCTCGACTTCCAGTACGTGCACTACCGGCTCGCCGAACTGAAGACCGAGATCGAGGCGCTGCGCGCGCTCACCTATCGCGCCTGCGAAAAATACATCGCGGGCGAGGACGTGACCGAGCTCGCCTCGATGGCGAAACTCAAGTGCGGGCGCCTGCGCCGCGAGGTGTCCGACGCCTGCCTGCAGTACTGGGGCGGCATGGGCTTCACCTGGGACAATCCGGTCTCGCGCGCCTACCGCGACGGGCGCCTCGGATCGATCGGCGGCGGCGCCGATGAGGTGATGCTCGGCATCATCTGCAAGTACATGGGCATCCTGCCCAACAAGCGCCCGTAGGGTGGGCCAACGGCCCACCGTACGACAACGGCCCACCGTACGATGTTCAAGAGCCTGCTAATCGCCAACCGCGGCGAGATCGCTGCGCGTGTCGCGCGCGCGGCGAAGCGCCTGGGGCTGCGCACGATCGCCGTATTCACCGAGCACGATCGCCACGCACCGCATGTGCGCGCCTGCGACGACGCAGTCGGCGTTGTCTCCTATCTCGACATCGCCTCGATCCTCCGAGCGCCGGGCGAGGCCGTGCACCCTGGCTACGGCTTCCTCGCCGAGAATCCGGCCTTCGCCGAGGCGGTGATCGCCGCGGGCCGCGCTTGGATCGGGCCTTCGCCCGCCGCGATGCGCGCCTTCGGCGACAAAGCAAACGCGAAGCGCCTCGCCGCGAAGGCGGGCGTGCCGGTGCTGCCCACGTTCGAAGGCAAGCCCGAGTTCCCGCTCGTCATCAAGGCGCTCGCGGGCGGCGGCGGGCGCGGCATGCGTCTCGTGCGCTCCGCGAAGGAACTCGACGCGGCGCTCGCAAGCGCAAAGTCCGAAGCCGAGCACGCCTTCGGCGACGGGCGGCTGCTTCTGGAAAAGGCGGTGCTCGCGCCGCGGCACGTCGAAGTCCAGGTCTTCGCGGATACGCACGGCGGCGTCGTGCACTTCGGCGAGCGCGACTGCTCGGTGCAGCGCCGGCACCAGAAGCTGATCGAGGAATCCCCCGCGCCCGGCGTGGACGCGAAGCTGCGCGCAAGGCTCGCTGAAGCCGCCATCGCCGTCGCACGCGCTGCGAGCTACACCGGCGCCGGCACGGTCGAATTCCTGTTGGATGAGTCCGGGGCCTTCTGGTTCATCGAAGCGAACGCGCGGCTGCAGGTCGAGCACCCCGTCACCGAGGCCGTCACCGGGCTCGACCTCGTCGAGTGGCAGCTGCGCGTAGCCGCGGGCGAATCGTTGCCGCTCGCTCAATCGGATATCCGTTTCGAGGGCCACGCGATCGAGGCGCGGCTCTGCGCCGAGGACCCGGCGCGCGACTTCCTGCCACAGACTGGACGCTTCGCGCTCTGGCGACCCGCTTCCAGCGTCCGCGTCGACCATGCGCTCGAATCCGGAATGGAAATCACGCCGCACTACGATTCGCTCCTCGCCAAGCTGATCGCTCACGCGCCCACGCGCGACGCGGCGCGCGAAAAGCTTGCGCAGACACTGGACGACACGCTCGCACTCGGCTTTACGACCAACAAAGCCTACCTCGCCGCAGTCCTGCGCGATCCGATTTTTGCGAAGGGCAAGGCGACGACCGATCTACTCCTCGAGCGCTTCTCCGGATGGAAACCTCTCATCGTCGACGAGGCCTTTGCACGCCGCCTCTACGCAGCGGCCTGCGCTTCAGCGGCGGGCTACGGCGAGTGGAGCGGCTGGTCCAACATGGGCCGCGTCGATCTACCCGATTTGCCCCACGCGCTCGACGGCGCCACCCTGCACTTCGCCCGCGACGGCCAGTCCTTCACCTGGCGCGACCCCACGATGGATCCGCCGGTAAAGCGCGCCGCGGGCTTCGACGGCCGCAGCCTCTCAGCACCGATGAACGCGCGCGTGGTCGCGGTGCATGCGAAACCGGGCGACGCCGTTTCGCAGGGCAGCGCACTCGTCGTGCTGGAAGCGATGAAAATGGAGCACACGCTCGCGGCACCCGCCGACCTTCGGGTGACCGCCGTACACGTCGCGCGCGGCGCGCAGGTGGCGCCGGGCAAGGTCCTGATGGAATTCGAACCAGGAGGAACGCCGTGAACCTGCTGAAGAGACTGTCCCTCGCCTTTGTTCTCGCGGGCTTCGCCGCCCTGGCCGTTGCGGAGCCCGTCCCGTCGGTCAAGAAGCCGCCGGTCGACACGCCGAAGAACATCCTCTTCGTCGGCAACAGCTACCTCTACTACAACGACAGCCTGCACAACCACGTGCGGCGCATGGTCGACGCGGCCGGCATCCTCAAGGAAAAGGAGATGCACTACAAGTCGGCCACCATCGGCGGCGCGCCGCTCGCCGAGCAGGACGTGAAGGGTCTCCTCACGCCGGGGCGCCTGGGCAAGGAACCGTTCCAGATCGTCATCCTGCAGGGCAACAGCGGCGCCGCGCTCACCGACAAGCGCCGCCAGTCCTTCCACGACAAGGTCGTCGAATTCAACGCCGACATCCATGCCGCGGGCGCGAAGACCGTCCTCTACATGACCCACGCCTACGTCACGCCCAACAAGCAGGCGAGTCCCGACATGATGCGCAAGGTCGAGGACATGTACGTCTCGGTCGGGAACGAGGTCGGCGCCTACGTCATCCCCGTCGGCCTCGCGTTCGAGGAGTCCTACCGCCGGCGGCCGGATTTTCGAATTCAAAAGGACTACGACGGCAGCCACCCCAATATGTACGGGACGTACCTCGCGGCGTGCGTGGTGTTCGCGAGCCTCTAC
>JBOIFE010000118.1:0-35663 GCA_050741015.1 Burkholderiales bacterium
CGGCCATAGCAGCCTGGACCCACGCCGTCCCATCCCGAACCGGACCGTGAAACGGGCTCGCGCCGATGATAGTGTGCAGTCGCATGCGAAAGTAGGTCACCGCCAGGCCATATGCAGGAGGAAAGCCCCGGAGACATCATCTCCGGGGCTTTTTCTTTTCTGGGTCTGCAATCTCAGAATTTCTTGATTCCCACGTAAAGAATGTCTTGCCCCACGTATGGCAGCAGGAGAGTCTGGCGGTACTCGAAGTAACGCATTCGCCACGCCCCTACGATGGCAGCCGCCTCCGATAGCCAAGAGCGCTTCGCATGTCGTGCATCGCGCAGCTCGCCGCTTGCGCGATAGATGCCCGCCGATTCGGCGGACAGCGTGCGCAGTTCGGCCGAGACAAAGCCAGCGCTGCTCGCACACCTCTCCAGCGCTATCGGCGTGAACACATGCAAATGGCGTGGGGGCTCGAGACCCCTCCAGTACCTGCCGTAGTCGAGATGCGCCAACGCGAGCGCATTGGGTGTCGTCAGAACCATGCGTCCACCGGGCCGCAATAGGCGCAAGCATTCCATCAGCAGCGCCTGCGGGTTGTGGACGTGCTCGATCACCTGACTCATCGCCACGACGTCGAATGCCTCCGAGGGATAGCGCAGATCGGCCAGGTGCCCGACATCCACCTGCAATCCGTATCTCTGCATCACATGTGCTGCCGCCGCGGTGTCGAAGTCGGTGCCCTGGACGCGCCAGCCTGCGGCGCGCATCCGGTTGAGGAAGCGGCCGGCGCCGCAGCCGACTTCAAGCAGACTTCCTGCGGGCGCCTTGCAGATGAACATCGTGCGCAACTGGCGCCGCTGGCGCGCCAGACCGCTGCCCGATTCCAAAACGCGGCTCACGATCCTGCAGAAGGAATTGAGCGCGCTCAGCGCAAGTCGACGGACGCCGCCCGCACGGACGCTGCCGTGCGTATGATAGCTAGCGTAGGCCTTGATCAGATCGGCTGCGAGCGGCATCGGATCGAGCCAGAGCATGCCGCAGGCGACGTCGGCGCAGCGAACTATGCGCCAGTCGCCCTGCGTCCCCGCGAGATAGTCCGTCAGTCCGTCGTAAAGTTCGACGCCGCCGCTGCCGCAGACGATGCAGGTCGGGCAGGGCGCCTTGCGAATGTGGTCCTGAGGCGACGGATTTGAGGACATGTTCGATTGTGGCGGTGTCGATAGTTTGGCATGCGGGCACGTAGAATTCCGGTGCTTGTCCACCTGGCATGGAAAGGATCTCTTCATGCACATGTGAATCCCCGGTTGGGCACGCAAGCGGACCTCGGCGCTCCTTGCCTTGACGAACGCCCTGACGGGCGGTTGCGCCGTCGTGGAGCTCACGCCGGATGGAGCCGGCGTGCGGATCACGAGGCCTGAGGCCGTCGCTATCCTTCGCCATCTTCGAATTGGCCGAATTGATTTACCTATCCGTCGACTCCTCGGTCTTCGCCAGACTCCCGGCGGTTCGATACCCTCCTCGTCCTTCCGCACCAACCCAAGAGTAGGATAGTCGGGCCGGGGGAACATCCGGCAAGGGAGCAGCAATGAAGAAGAAAATGCCCGCGGCGGTCTGGATCCTGGTCGCCCTCGTGCTCGGCATCATCTTCGGCTATATGATTTTCGTGTCCTTCCCGGACAGGAAGAGCGCGACGCAGATCGCCGGCTACGTCTCGATCATGTCGGACGTGTTCCTGCGCCTGATCAAGATGCTGATCGGGCCGCTGGTGTTCTCCACCCTGGTGGTCGGCATCGCGCACATGGGCGACGCCGCCTCGGTCGGCCGCGTGTTCGCCAAGGCGCTCGGCTGGTTCGTCACCGCCTCGCTCGTTTCGCTGGTGCTCGGCCTGGTCCTCGCCAACCTCCTGCAGCCGGGACACAACCTCGGCCTGCCGCTGCCCGACATCGGCAGCTCGGCCAACCTCGCCACCGCCAAGTTCACGCTCAAGGACTTCGTCAACCACGCGGTGCCCAAGTCCTTCGCCGAGTCGATGGCGAACAACGAGATCCTGCAGATCGTGGTGTTCTCGATGTTCTTCGGCGTTGCGCTCGCCGCGCTGGGGGAGAAGGGCAAGACGCTGGTCGCCGCCATCGAGGAGTTGGCGCACGTCATGCTCAAGATCACCGGCTACGTGATGAAGCTCGCGCCGATTGCGGTATTCGCGGCGATGGCCGCCACGGTCGCCGTCAACGGTCTCGCGATCCTGCTCAGATTCGCGGTCTTCATGGGCGACTTCTATGTCGGGCTGATCATCCTCTGGGGTGTTCTGATTGGCGCCGGCTTCCTGGTCCTCGGGCCGCGCGTACTCAAGCTGCTATCGCTGATCAAGGAGCCGTTCATGCTCTCGTTCGCCACCGCAAGCTCGGAGGCGGCCTACCCCAAGATCCTCGACGCGCTCGACCGCTTCGGCGTGAAGCGGAAAATCTCCAGCTTCGTCATGCCGATGGGTTATTCGTTCAACCTCGACGGCTCGATGATGTACTGCACCTTCGCCACGCTGTTCATCGCGCAGGCCTACGACATCCACCTGCCGCTGGGAACCCAGATCACCATGCTGCTGATCCTGATGCTCACCTCGAAGGGCATGGCGGGCGTGCCGCGCGCCTCGCTGGTGGTGATCGCCGCGACGCTCAACCAGTTCAATATCCCGGAGGCGGGCCTGCTGCTGATCCTCGGCGTCGACACCTTCCTCGATATGGGTCGCTCGGCGACCAACGCGGTGGGCAACTCGATTGCCTCCGCCGTGGTGGCGAAGTGGGAAGGCGAGCTGCTGCCGCCAAAGGAGGCCGAAGCAAACGAGCGGCGCATCGAGTCGGGCGCGGTCGTTCCGGCGTAGCACGGAATGAAGCTGTTCTGGGTCCTCCTATTTTCGGCAGGGGCTGCGTTCGCCCAGAGTGAAGACGCGCCGATCGTGCTTACTGGCACGCTGGCGAAGGCGCGCGCCGAGGGCGCGCTCACCATCGCCTACCGCGAATCGTCGGTGCCGTTTTCCTACCTGTCGGCGCGCCATCAGCCGATCGGCTATTCGATCGAGCTGTGCAGGAAGCTGGCGGAAGCGGTCGGCGAGGCCATCGGCCGGGAGCTGGCGCTCAAATGGCTGGCGGTAACCGCCGAGAGCCGCATCGAAGCGATCGTCTCGGGCAAGGCCGACCTCGAGTGCGGCTCCACCACCAACAACCTCGAGCGGCAGAAGCAGGTGGCCTTCTCCCCCGTGATCTTCGTCGCCGGCACCAGGCTGCTGGTGAAGCGCGGCTCGCCGATCCGCTCGTATCGCGACCTCGCCGGCAAAACCGTGGTCGTCACCGCCGGCACCACCAATGAGAAGGCGATGCACGAAATCGCGCGGCGCTTCAAGATCGACTTCCGCCAGGTTGCGGCACGCGACCACGCCGAGTCCTACGCGCAGCTCGAATCGGACAAGGCCGACGCCTTCGCTACCGATGACGTGCTCCTCTACGGACTGGTCGCGCAGCACAAGGCGCAGAAGCAATACCGGGTCGTAGGCGAGTTTTTGTCCTACGACCCTTACGGCATCATGTTCCGCAGGGGGGACACGCAGCTCGCCGAGCTGGTGACGCGCGCTTTCCACGACCTGGCCGCAGACGGCGAGATCGAGCGCCAGTACAAGCGCTGGTTCCTGCAACGCCTGCCGTCGGGACAGAGCCTCGACCTGCCGATGAGCCCGCAGCTTGAAACCCTGATCCGCGCCATGGCCGCGAGGCCGGAATGAGGCGGCTCGCTCCGCGCCTCGCGCCGCTGGTCGCCGGACCTGCCTTTGCAGGGTGGCTTCCCCCACGCGGACTGCCTGCGATAAGATGACCGCGTGAGGCTCCTCCTCGCCGCCGCTCTTGCCCTGGCACTTCCGCTGCATGCGGAGACCTACAAGTGGGTGGACGAAAAGGGCGTAACGCATTACTCGTCTACGCCGCCCGCCGGGGCCACGAAGGTCAAGTTGGTCGAGGAGCGCGTATCGGTCGTGCCCTCCGATCCGTCGCTGCAGACCGCCATCGCCGACATGCGTGCCCAGGCTCTGCGGCGCCAGGATTACGTCGAGCAGGAATACCTGCAGCGCCAGCGCCTTTCGGCGGAGAAGGAGATGCTGGCGATGACGCTGCCCGCGTGCCCCTACCGGGCCGAATGCGGCGATGGCGACGATGCGTACGCCTATCCCGGCTACGGCTATGCCGGCTATCCGGCCCATTACGGCGGGGCGATCCGCGCTCGGTACGGCCGGGCACTTCACCCCGCCTACCACCGCTCGGGGCTGAAGCTCGAGCCGGCGAACGACCGGTTGCCAGGTCCTCAGATCGGCCGCTTCGGAGCCGGTCGCCGGTAGCCACTCCCTGCGGCGAATTGCTTCGCCAAAGGATCCCGCCAATGAACGAACCCCCGGCGCCCGATTCGGAGCTCGTCGAGCGCATTTCCGCGCGGCTGCTCGATGTGTTGATTCGGGCCGCACTCCTCATCGCGATGGCGGCGCTGTGCTACCGCGTATTCGCTCCGTTCCTGACGCTGATGGTGTGGGCCGTGATCCTGGCGGTCACGATGCATCCGCTTCATCAATCATTGGTGCGACGCGTGCGCGGCAGGCAGGGCCTGGCGGCGACCCTGCTGGTAATCATCGGCATGCTGGTCTTCGTTACGCCCGCCGCGTTGCTGATGAACTCGCTCGGCGATTCGGTCAGCGCGTTTATCCATGGCGTGCAGAACAACACGCTGCAGGTCGGCGCGCCGAAGGACAGCGTCAAGGCATGGCCGATTGTCGGCGAACGCGCGTACGCGATCTGGTCCATGGCGCATGAGGATCTTCCGGCGCTGGTACAGGCCATGCAGCCGAAGATCGGCGAGATCGCGCGGCAAGCGCTGGGCTTGGTCGGCAGCATCGGCGGCGGCCTGTTGGTATTCTTGGCCTCGTTCGTGATCGCGGGAATCGTCATGGCATACGGAGAATCGGGCGCCCGAGCAAGCCGTGCGATCTTCGCGCGTGTGTCCGGAGCATCGCGCGGCGAAGCGTTGGCGGCACTGTCGACATCCACGATTCGCGCCGTCGCCGCAGGCGTCCTGGGCGTGGCGTTCATTCAGTCGGCGGTCATCGGCCTGGCCGCGCTGGTGGCCGGCATCCCCGGCGCCGGCGTCATCGGGGTCATCTCGCTCGTGTTTGGCATTGCGCAAGTGCCCAACATCCTCGTGACCTTGCCCGCCATCGCCTATGTCTGGTCCAGCGGAGAGCACGGTGCCGGCATGGCGACCGTGCATACGATCGTCTTCGTGGTTGCCGGCATGCTCGACAACGTTCTCAAGCCGCTGATGCTGGGCCGCGGCGTGGATGCGCCGATGCCGGTCATCTTCATCGGAGCGCTCGGCGGGCTGGCGAGCGCCGGAATTCTCGGGATGTTCGTGGGCGCGACTCTGCTCGCACTTGGATACCGCATCTTCATGGAGTGGGCAGCATCGGGCCCGAGCGGGCCGACGTAGAATCAATCGCCTCTCCAACCTCTGTGGAAAGGAATTGCCATGCATGCGCCAAAACGCGTCTCGAATTTCTTTCGCCTGTTTGCGCTCGCGGGGACGGCGCTCCTGGCCGGCGGCTGCGCCATGGTCGAACTCACCCAGGCCGGCGCTGGCGTACGCTTTGCAGGGGCCGAAACCGTTTCAAGCTGCAAGCCACTCGGCAAGGTCACGGCCAACGTCATGGACAAGGTTGCATTCGTTCCGCGCGACGCCGACGCGGTGGCGGATAACCTCAAGGTGACGGCGCGGAACGCCGCAGCGGACATGGGAGCCGACACGATCGTGCCGGCCTCGAAGGTCGAAGAGGGCAAGCAAACGTTCGAGGCCTATCGCTGCCTGCGGAACTGAATTCCCCGGGGAAGGGCGGGGTGCTTGCCGGCGCCCCCGATACTGTATATAAATACAGTCCTGGTCCCTCCCCATGGCAGCCCCGACTCCGGCACTGGAAGCCGTCCTTCATCGTCACCCCGTCTGGCGTGGAGCGGGTCTGGCGCCGCTCGCGCGGGCGGTGTCGAGCGGCCATCCCGGCCTCGATCGCGAGTTGCCCGGGGGAGGCTGGCCCGCCGGCGCGCTGACCGAGATCCTGTGCGCAAGCCAGGGCATCGGCGAGCTCCAGCTCCTGCTGCCCGCGCTGGCCGCCTTGTCCGGCGCAGCCGGCCGCATTGCCTGGCTCGCGCCGCCGCACTTGCCCTATCCCCCGGCGCTGGCTGCGGCGGGCCTGCGCCTTGAGTTCCTGACCGTGGTCCGCGCCCCCGGGCGACGCGACACGCTATGGGCAGCCGAGCAGGTGTTGCGCACCGGGGCTTGCCGGGCGCTGCTGCTGTGGCTGCCCCGTGCCGGATATGGCGAGCTGCGACGGCTGGCACTGGCGGCGGAAGCAAGTGCGGCCGTGACCGCGCTGTTCCGGCCGCTGGCTGCGGGGCGCGAGCCTTCGCCCGCGCCGCTGCGCCTGGCGCTCGAGCCGGAGGGGGGCCGGCTGGCCGTACGCATCCTCAAGCGTCGCGGTGCGCCCCTCGCGGCGGCGCTGCGCATCCCGATTCCGAGACCTGTTCATGCTGTGGGTCGCGCTCTGTTTTCCGCATCTCTGCCTCGAGTCCAGGCTGCGCGGTTGTGCGCCGTCTGAGACGGTGCGCGAGCCCTGGGCAGTTGCGGAGAACCGGCAGGTCCTCGCGTGCAATGCCGCGGCGCGGGGCGCGGGCATACGGCCGGGCAGCGCGCTCGCGAACGCCTGGGCCCTGGCACCGGGGCTGCGCGTCGTGCCCCGGGACACTGCCGCAGAGGCCCGGGCGCTCGAAGCGGTGGCCGCCTGGGCGATGCAATTCACTGCGAAAGTGTCGCTGGAGCCGCCCCAGGGCGTACTCCTCGAAGTCCAAGGCAGCCTTCGGCTATTCGGCGGCGCGGCGCGCCTCATGGCCCGCCTGCGCAGCGGCCTGGCCGGGCTCGGCTTCGACGCGCTGCTGGCAAGCGGGCCGACCGCGCGCTCGGCGCTCTGGCTCGCCCGCGGGCGCGGCGAGACCCTGTCGGCCTTGCCGATCGAGGCGCTCGATCCGGAGCCCGGGGCCCTCGACCTGCTGCGCCGGGTCGGGTTGCGCACGCTCGGGGAGTTGATGCGATTGCCGCGGACCGCCGTCGCGCTGCGCTTCGGCCAGGGCCTGCTCGATGAGCTGGATCGCGCCACCGGGGCGGCGCCCGAGCCCCGCCGATTCTTCGTGCCGCCCGAGCGCTTTCTCGCGCGGCTCGAGCTCCCGGCGCCGGCGGCGCAGGCCGAGCGCGTCCTGTTCGCCGCGCGGCGCCTGCTCGTGCAGCTCGAAGGTTTTCTTGCCGCGCGCCAGGCCGGCGTGCGCGGCTTCGTACTGCGGCTGGAACGCCGTGGCGCGCCGCCGGCGGAGATCCGGATCGGATTCGCCTCGCCGCGCCGGGAGGTCGAGCACAGCCTGCGGCTGCTGCGGGAGCGCCTCGACGTCACCGCGCTTGGCAGCCCGGCGGAAGCCCTCGAGCTCGAAGCCGCGGCTCCCGAGCCACTGCTCGCCGATGCACCCGGCCTGTTCGGAGACGCGCAGGGCGAGGCCGAGACCTGGGAGCGTCTCCTCGAGCGCCTGCAGGCGAGGCTGGGCGCTGCGGGCGTGTACGGTCTCGCCACCCGCGCCGATCACCGGCCCGAGCGTGCGTGGCACGCTGCGGACCCGGGGTCGGCAACCGTGGGCCTGAACCTGACGTTGCCGGCGGGAGCGCGTCCGCTGTGGCTGCTCGAGCCGCCGCGGCGCCTGGAGGAGGGCGGCTTCACGCTGCTCTGCGGACCCGAGCGCATCGAATCCGGCTGGTGGGACGGCGACGACGTGGCGCGCGACTACTTCATCGCCCTGCGGGGGACGTCGCTGTCCTGGATCTTCCGCGCATCCGAGGGCTGGTTCCTGCATGGACTGTTTGCCTGAGTACGCCGAGCTGCACTGCCTGTCGAACTTCAGCTTCCTGCGCGGGGCCTCGCATCCCGCGGAGCTGGTGGAGCGCGCGGCAGCGCTCGGCTACGCGGCGCTCGCGCTGACCGACGACTGCTCGCTCGCCGGCGTGGCGCGGGCGCACGTCGCAGCGCGCGAGCATAAGCTCAAGCTCGTGCTCGGCTCGGAGTTGCGACTCGAGGACGGCACCCGGCTCGTGCTGTGGGCGCCCGATCGCCGCGCCTACGGCGCGCTCTCCGGGCTGATCACCACCGGACGCCGGCGCGCGGTCAAGGGAAGCTACCGCCTGGCGAAGGCGGACATCGAAACGCACGCCGGGAGCGGGCTTCTCGCGCTGCGCCTCGAAGGCGACGCGCACTGGCTTGCGGCGCTTTTCCCGGGCCGCGCCTGGATCGCGGCCGAGCTGCATTGCGGCCCGGACGATCGCGCGCGCCTCGAGCGGCTGCGCGAGCTCGCGCGCGCGAGCGGGCTGCCGCTCGTCGCCGCCGGCGACGTGCACATGCACCGGCGTTCGCGGCGGCCCCTGCAGGACGCGCTGACCGCGATCCGCCTCGGACGGCCGGTCGGGCACTGCGGGCAGGCGTTGCACCCGAACGGCGAGCGCCATCTGCGCGCCCGGGTGCGCCTGGCGCAGCTGCATCCGCCCGAGCTGCTCGCCGAGACGCTGCGCATCGCCGAGCGCTGCGCTTTCTCGCTCGACGAGCTGCGCTACGAGTATCCCGAGGAGCTGGTACCGGCGGGGCATACGGCCGCGAGCCAGCTCGCGCAGCTCGCGGCCGAGGGCCTCGCCTGGCGCTTCCCGGCGGGCGTGCCGCAGAAGGTGCGCTCGCTCGTCGACTACGAGCTGCAGCTGATCGCCGAGCTCGGCTACGAGCCGTTCTTCCTGACCGTGCACGACGTCGTGCGCTTCGCGCGCTCGCGCGGCATCCTGTGCCAGGGGCGGGGCTCGGCCGCGAACTCGGCGGTCTGCTATGCGCTCGGCATCACGGAAGTGGACCCGGGACGGCTGCAGACGCTGTTCGAGCGCTTCGTCTCGCGCGAGCGCGACGAGCCGCCCGACATCGACGTCGACTTCGAGCACCAGCGCCGCGAGGAGGTGATCCAGTACATCTACGGCAAGTACGGGCGGGAGCGCGCGGCGCTCGCCGCGACCGTGATCTGCTACCGGCCGCGCAGCGCGGTGCGCGACCTCGGCAAGGCGCTCGGCCTTCCCGCCGAGCAGGTCGAGCGCGCGGCGCGCTCGCTTTCGTGGTGGGACGCAGGGCGGGTCCTGCCGGAACGCCTCGCCGAAGGCGGCCTGGACCCCGCGGATCCGGCGCTGCGCCGGCTGGTGGCGCTCGCGGGTGAGCTGAGCGGCTTCCCGCGCCACCTGTCGCAGCACGTCGGCGGTTTCGTCATCTCGCGCGGGCCGCTCGCCGAGCTGGTGCCGATCGAAAACGCGGCGATGCCCGAGCGCACCGTGATCCAGTGGGACAAGGACGATCTCGAGGCGCTGGGGCTGCTCAAGGTCGATGTCCTGGCGCTCGGCATGCTGTCCGCGATCCGGCGCGCGCTCGACCTGCTCGGCCTGCGCATGCAGGACGTGCCCGCGGAGGATCCCGCGGTCTACGCCATGATCCAGCAGGCCGACACCGTGGGCGTGTTCCAGATCGAGTCGCGCGCGCAGATGAGCATGCTGCCGCGCCTGCGGCCGGAAAATTTCTACGACCTGGTGATCGAGGTGGCGATCGTGCGTCCGGGGCCGATCCAGGGCGGCATGGTGCATCCGTACCTGCGCCGGCGCCGCGGGCAGGAGCCGGTCGTGTATCCAAGCGATGCGGTACGGGGCGTGTTGGAGCGAACGCTCGGCGTGCCGATCTTCCAGGAGCAGGTGATGCAGCTCGCGGTGGTCGCGGCCGGATTCACGCCGGGGGAGGCCGACCAGCTGCGCCGCTCGATGGCGGCATGGAAGAGGAAAGGCGGACTCGAGCCTTTCGAACGCAAGCTGGTGCAGGGGATGACCGAACGCGGGTACCGGCGCGAATTCGCGGAAGGGGTCTACCGCCAGATCCTCGGCTTCGGTGAGTACGGCTTTCCCGAATCGCACTCGGCCAGCTTCGCGCTACTGGTGTATGTCTCGGCCTGGCTCAAGTGCCACCACCCAGCGGTGTTCTGCGCCGCGCTGCTCAACAGCCAGCCGATGGGTTTCTACGCGCCGGCGCAACTGACGCAGGACGCCCGGCGCCACGGCGTCGAAGTGCGCCCGCCGGAGGCCGGCGCAAGCGAGTGGGACTGCACGCTGGAAGGCGGCGCGCTGCGTCTCGGGCTGCGCATGATCGGCGGGCTGTCGCAGGCATCGGCCGAGCGGGTTGTCGCGGCCCGGGCCGCCGGGGCATTCGCCTCGGTGGAGGACCTCGCCCGTCGCGCCGAGCTCGATCAGCGCGATCTGCGGTGCCTCGCGGCGGGCGGGGCGCTGGCGTCGCTGGCCGGCCACCGGCGCCAGGCGCATTGGGCGGCGGCGGGGGTGCCGCAGGCGACGGGGGTGCTCCGCGAAGCGCGCCTCAACGAGCCGGGCCTGCAGCTGCCGGCGCCGCCCGAAGGGGAGGAGATCGTGGCGGACTACGCCAGCCTGGGCCTGAGCCTCGGGCGCCATCCACTCGCCCTGCTGCGGCCGCAGCTCAGCCGCCTGGGGCTGCTGCCGGCCTCGGCGGTGCAGTCCCGGCCGCACGGCCGGCCGGCCCGCGCGGCAGGCCTCGTTACCTGCCGCCAGCGGCCGGACACCGCCAGCGGCGTCATCTTCGTGACCCTTGAGGACGAGACCGGCTGCGTCAACGTCGTGGTGTGGCGCGATCTCGTCGAGCGCCAGCGGCGCGAGCTGCTCGGCGCGCGCCTGCTCGCCGTGGAAGGCGCGATCGAGCGCGACGGCGAAGTCGTGCATCTGATCGCCCGCCGCCTGCACGATCGCAGTGCCCTGCTCGGGGCGCTGCTTGCCCGCTCGCGCGATTTCCGGTGAGGCCGCTAACCCCCTGACCGGCTTTGACATTCCGCGTAAGGGGGATGCGCGCAAGCCCGTATAATCGCGAGCCAAATGACCGAATCCGCGCTTACCGTCACGGTCGACAAGGACCTGGCCGACCTCATTCCCGTCTTCTTCAAGAACCGCCAGAAGGAAGTCGACACCTTGCGAACCGCGCTGGCGACCAAGGACTACGACCAGCTGCGCCACCTGGGCCACCGCATGAAGGGCGTGGGCAACTCCTACGGGTTCGCCCGCGTCTCGGAGATCGGCAAGCTCATCGAGGACGGCGCCCGCGCGGCGGACCCCACCGCGATCGACGCCTGCATCGGCGAGTACGCTGAATACCTCTCCAGAGTCCAGGTCGTCTATGACTGATGCCGCAGGCGCTCCCGCAGCGCCCCTGGCGGACGCGACGTTTCGCGTGCTGGTGGTGGACGACGACCCCGATATGGTGGCTTTCCTCGCCCTGCTGCTGCAGCGTGAGGGCATGGCGGTAGAGACCGCGTCGGATGGCGACTCCGCCCTGAAGCGCATGCAGTCTTCACTGCCGGACCTCGTGCTGCTCGACGTAATGATGCCGGGCGCCAGCGGTTTCGAGGTGTGCCGGCGCCTGAAGAGCGACGAGGTCACGGCGCTCATTCCCGTGGTGCTGGTGACGTCGCTGGAGGACTCCGAGAGCCGCGTGCGCGGCATCGAAGCCGGCGCGGACGATTTCCTGTCCAAGCCGGTCAAGCGCGAGGAGTTGATCGCACGCGTGAAGACGCTGCGGCGGCTGCACGAGACGCGCAAGGAGCTCGAGAGCCGGCGGCTGGCGGCCGAAGTGCAGCGCAAGGACGCGGTCCGGCGCGCCTTCTCGCGCTACATCTCCCCGCGGCTCGCCGACCAGATCGCGGACGCCGGCGAGCAGGGCGACCCGTTCCAGGGCCGTGCGCTGCGCACCAACCTCGTGGCCCTGTTTGCCGACCTGCGAGGCTTCACGCGCATGACCGAGAAGACGGAAGTGGGATCGGTAGTGGGCATGCTGAACGAGTACTTCCGCGTCCTCACCGAGGCCACCTACCAGCACGACGGCACGATCTTCAACATGGCCGGCGACAGCCTGCTCGTCGGGTTCAACGTGCCGTTTCCGCAGCCCGATGCCGCGGAGCGCGCCTGGCGCACTGCGCTCGAGATGATGCGCCGGTTCGCGCCCGTGGCGGCCGCCTGGCGAAGCCGGCATGCGCTCGAGCTCGGCGTGGGCATCGGCATCTGCGCCGGCGAGGCCATCATCGGCAACGTCGGCTCGGAGCACTACGCGAGCTATACGATCATCGGCAACCCGGTCAACACCGCCGCCCGCCTGATGCAGATGGCCGCCGCGGGCGAGGTGCTGCTCTGCGGACCGGTCTACGAACGCATTCGCCACCACATCACGGGCCAACGCGTCGATGGACGCGGCGACGTAACCCTGCGCGGACGGTCCGAGCCGATCCCGGTCTACGCCGTGCAGGTCGCGGACGGAGTCGCGGCGTGAGGGTGTTGATCATCGACGACGACCCCGACCTGCGCAACCTGCTGGTGCACTACATCCGGCAGCAGTGGCCCGCCGGGGACATCGAGGAGTACGACCCGCTCGAGCGCGAGTTGCCGGACGCGGCGTTCCCGCTGTCGTCGTTCGACGTGATCATCCTCGATTACATGCTCGGCCGCGGCGACGGCCTGCAATGGCTGGCCGAGCTGAAGAAGCGAAGCGATTGCCCGCCGGTCATCTTCCTCACGGGCGCGGGCAACGAGATCATCGCGGTGCGTGCCATGAAGGCCGGCGCCGACGAGTACCAGCGCAAGCAGGAGCTCAGCAAGGAGCGCCTGATCACTGCGATCCGCGACGTTGCGCACGACAAGATCGAGAAGACCGTGCCGCCCGACATCGCCGCGCGCATGGAAGGCCACGTGCTCGGCGCGCGCGTCAAGATACCGGGCATCAAGGTGCTGCGACTGATCGGCGAGGGCGGGATGTCGCGCGTCTACCTCGCCTCGCGCGAATCCGACGACGAGCCGCTCGTGGTCAAGATCCTTCGCAGCGAAATCACCGAGGACAAGCGCGCCCTCGCGCGCTTCATCGAGGAGTACAACCTGGTCGAGCGCATCCGCACCCGCCACGTCGCGTGCATCCACGGCCACGGTGTTTCCGAGGGCAACGCCTACCTCGTCATGGAGTTCTTCGACGGCGGCGACCTCAACAAGCGGCTCGGCAACAAGGCCATAGCACCCGAGGAGGCGCTGCGCATCTTCCGCGAGCTGATGTTCGCGCTCGGCGACATCCACGAGACAGGCATCCTGCACCGCGACCTCAAGCCGCAAAACCTGATGTTCCGCTCCGACGGCAGTCTGGCGATCGTGGATTTCGGCATCGCCAAGCATATCGACTCGATCGACCAGACGAACAAGGGCGAGATCCTCGGCACGCCGCGCTACATGAGCCCCGAGCAGGTGCAGGGTCGCGCGCTCGACCTGCGCACCGACATCTACAGCGCGGGCGTGTTGCTGTACCAGATGATGCTCGGCACGCACCTGTTCGAAGGCGAAACGGCGGTCGAAGTCGCGCTGCACCACCTCAACACGCCGCCGCCGGCGCTGCCCGAGCGGCTGCAGCGCTACCAGCGGCTGTTCGACAAGCTGCTGGAGAAGGACCGCGACGCGCGCTTTCGCAATGCCGACGAGGTGATCGGCTACCTGTCGCGCAAGTTCTACCAGGGCCAATAGGCGCGCCGGAAGTCGCATGAAGCGGCGCATACCGGTCGACGAGCTGGAATTCGGCATGTTCGTCGGGGGCCTCGATCGGCCCTGGCTGGGCACCCCATTCGTCTACCAGGGCTTTGTGCTGCGCACACAGCAGGAGCTCGACGGGCTCAAGCGCTTTTGCCGCGACGTCTTCATCGACACCGATCGCGCGGATCCTGATGCACCGCGCCCGACGCAAGGAGCGGGCGGCGAGGCGATCCGCGCGTCACTTCCGGGCACAGGTCGGGTAAGGCATCTTCCGACCCTGGAGGCGGAGCAGGAGTGGCCGAAGGCGAAAGAATCGTTGCGCGCCGGGCAATTCGCCGTCGACGACATGTTCAAGACCGTCCAGGCCGGCAGCATGCTGGAAGCCGGCCAGGCGCGGGCGGCCGTAGGCAACATGACCGCGAGCATGCTGCGCAATCCGGATGCGCTGATGCTGTTCGCGGCCATGCGCGAGCGCGGCGGCTACCAGCTGGAGCGGGCGCTGGACGTATCGGTCTACATGATCGCCTTCGCCCGGTTTCTCGGCATGAGCGAGGAGAATATCGAGCACGCCGGGATGACCGGGCTCCTGCAGGATGTCGGCATGCTCGATGTGCCGCTGGGCATGCTGCAAAAGCCGGGGCGCCTCGAACCCGCCGAGTACAAGATCGTGCGCGGCCATGTCGAGCGAGGCCGGGCGATTCTCGCGAGTACGCAGGGCTTGCCATCGGTGGTCGCCGACCTGGCCGCCGTTCACCATGAACGGCATGACGGCTCGGGCTACCCCCGCGGCATCAAGGGCGACGCCCTGGGCGTGATCGGGGCGATGGCGGGAATTGTGGACACGTTCGACGCACTGACGGTCAAACGCCCCTATGCCGAAGCCATGTCGCCCTCGAACGCGCTCAACCTGCTTTTTCGAATGCGCGGCAGGACCTTTGATTCGCTGCTGGTCGAGCAGTTCATCCGCTGCATCGGCTACTTTCCGGTCGGCAGCGTCGTCGAGCTCAACACGGGCGAGATCGGCGTGGTGATCGCGCAAAATGAGGAGCAACGGCTACAGCCGAAGGTCATGGTCGTGCGCGATGCGCAGGGGCAGCGGCAGCGACCGCAGAAATTTCTCAACCTCGCCCGACGTCCCAAGGCGACGGCCGACGAACCCTATCGGATCCGGCGCACGCTGGAGCAAGGGCGGACTGACGTCTCGATACGAGAGGCGCTGGCCGGCGGTTGAGAGGGCGATCCCGGCGCGTCAGGGAAGGGTGCGCCAGATGGCCCGCAACTGCTCAGGCAGTTCCTTGGGCGAGAACGGCTTGGACAGGACGCCCGCCGCCCCCATGGCCCTTAGCTCGTCCAGCTCGCGCTGCGACGCCTTTGCGGTGATGAAGACCACGGGAAGCTCGCGCAGGGCGGTGGTTTCGCGCATCTTCTTGAACAGCGTGGGTCCGTCGATCACCGGCATCATCCAATCGAGCAGCACGATATCCGGCCGAAAGGCCAGGATGGTCTCGATCGCGGCCGTCGGGTCGCCTACGATGGACACCTGCAATTTGCCCACGCGCTCGAGCGCCATGCGCGCGATGCGCTGTATATCCTCGTCGTCCTCGACGTAGCAAACCTTCAACAATGGCCGATCCGGCATGCGCACCTCGTCGTCAGGGAATAGGCGCTCGGGCGAGCACGGGCAATTCAAAATAGAACGTCGTGCCGCCCCCGGGGCGATCTTCGAAGCCGATTCGCCCCTCCATCAACTCGATCAAGCGCCGGCAGATCGCGAGCCCGAGCCCGGTGCCGCCCTTGGCGCGCGTGGCCGTCGAGTCGGCCTGGGCAAAGCGAGTGAACATCCGCCCGCGGAAGTCCTCGGGAATGCCTGGGCCGCGATCGCTCACCTCGACCCTCACCATGCCGTCGAGCCGGCGTCCGCTGACGTCGACGGCCGCGCCCTCCGGAGAGAACTTGGCGGCATTGGACAGAAGATTTGTCATCACCTGCATCAGGCGCTTGCGGTCAGCGCTCACGTGCGTGTCGGCGAGCGGCTCGCGCAATTCCAGCGACACCCGATAGCGGTCGGCAAACGCCTTGTTGAGCACGAGCGACTCACTCACCAGCTCATCGACGCTGACGTCCTCGACATAGAGCGTGAACTTGCCCGACTCGATCTTGTCGATATCCAGCAGATCGTTGATCAGATCGAGCAGGCGCTCGGCATTGCGCTCGGCGATCGTCGCCAGCTCCGCGATCTCGGCGTTGGCGTCGCCGACCACCCCGCCGGTGACCAGCTGCAGGGAGCCGATGATCGAGGTGAGCGGGGTGCGCAGTTCGTGCGACAGCGTGGAGGTGAACTCCTTCTTCAGCCGTTCCGCTTCGAGTTGCTGCGTCACGTCCTGGCATTGCGCGATGATCGAGACGAGGTCGCCCGCCTCGTTCACCAGCGGCGTGAAATTGAACTCGCATTGCAGCTCCAGCCCGTCGCGCCGCAGGCAGCGAGCGCGCACCAGGCTCACGGGTTGCTTCTCGGCGACAAACTGCGTCCACCAGGCGGGGGAAACGGTAGCGTCGTCGGGGGCGAACAGGGAGTGAATCGCGCTGCGCCCCACCAACTCCAGCGACGAATACCCCATCAAGTGCTCCGCCGCCGGGTTGATCTCCAGGATGGTGGAATTGGCATCCATCTCGAACACCGCGATCGGCGCGCGCTCGGCGAATAGCGCGAGCTTGCGGCCGGACGCTTCCACCTCCTGCCGGGCTTCGAGCAGGTCCTCGATCTGGTGCTCGAGCTGCCGGTTGAGCTTGGTGTAGTCCTCGGTCAGCTTGTCGTAGGCGTGGCGCAGGCGGTAGGCGGAAAAGAACACCTGGTTGAGGCGATACGCGATGCCCACGTTGACCAGGTAGAACACGGGCACCAGCACGGCGATCTCCGTGAACAGCCGGTTGCCGAAGTTCGCCAGGACGTAGGCGAAGGGCAGGGCGATGGCACCCGAGTGCACGGCGAACATCGGCCACGACGCGGCGTAGATCGGTATGCCGGACGCAGCGATGCCCGCAAGGAGAAACGCGAGGAACACCTGCTGCTCATCGGTGTGCGACGGGAAAAATACCGCCGCCGCGAAGCCCCAGGCGGAACCGTTGGCGAGCGCGCTGATCGCGAGCCAGCGCAGCCATTGCGCCGCCTCGGTGAACTTGGCGGCGCTTGCGCGATAGCCCACATACAGAACCACGCGCGCCGCGGTGACGAGAAGCACGAGGCCCCACCAGAACAGGACCAGGTCGCGCGACCGATCGTCCCAGAGCTCATACGTGGCGATACCGCCGATGACCAGGGTCGCCAGGATGCCCAGCGGCAATTGGCCGTAGAGCTGGTCGACGCGGTCGGCGAGGACGCGCTGCGGGTCGGCGCGACTTGCCGCGTCGGCGGCGCGCTGTGCGACGTCCTGCGGCGCGGGCGACCCTGCCTCGGGCGCGGTGCTACGAAAATTCATCTTTGGGGTGGAGGTCCACCCCCATTATAGCGAGAGCCTAGAGACTCCTGCCGCTGCGGATGACGCCCACGGCCACGCCCTCGATGGTCAGCGGATCGCGGCGCAGGTCGACCTCGATCGGCTCGAACTCCGGATTCTCTGGCAGCAGCTGCACGGTATAGCCGCGGCGGCGGTAGCGCTTGACCGTGACTTCGTCAGCGAGCCGCGCCACCACAACCTGGCCGCTGCGCGCCTCGGGCGTGCGGTGCACGGCGAGCAGGTCGCCTTCGAGGATGCCCGCGTCGCGCATCGACATGCCGCGCACCCGGAGCAGGTAGTCGGCGCGGGGCGTGAACAGGTTCGGGTCCACCTGGTAGTGGCCTTGCAGGTGCTGCTCGGCGAGGATCGGGCTGCCCGCGGCCACGCGGCCGACCACGGGAAGCTCCATCAGCCGGCCGGCGCGCGTGCCGGGCCGGTCCTTGATGCGCAGGCCGCGCGAGGCGCCCTGGAGGATCTCGAGCGCGCCCTTCTTCTCGAGCGCTCGCAGATGCTGCTCGGCGGCGTTGACCGAGCGAAAGCCCATCTTCTGCGCGATCTCGGCGCGCGTGGGCGGGAAGCCGGAGGATTCGGTGAGCTCGCGGATCAGCTTCAGGATCTCGCTCTGTCGGTCGGTCAGCGGCACGACGGCGGGCATCGGGGGCTCCTTGCGGGCGCGTGGCTTACTGTGGGTGCATCCAGTGGTGGAAGTATATCCAGTATCTGAACGCGCGCAAGTAGAATGCCCCATGCCTGCGATCCTGGTACACGGCGGGGCGGGGTTGTGGCACCGCGACGACGAGGCGCTCGCGGTCGCCGGCGTCGCGCGCGCGGCGGCGGTGGCCTGGCGCATCCTCGACGCCGGGGGCGCCGCGCTCGACGCCGTCGTCGAAGCCGTGAGCGCCCTCGAGGACGACCCGGTGTTCAATGCCGGCACCGGATCGGTGCTCAACGCCGACGGCGAAGTCGAGATGGATGCGAGCGTCATGGCGGGCGAGCGCCTTGCCGCGGGCGGCGTGGCCTGCGTGCGCCGCGTGCGCAATCCCGTGCAGGTCGCCCGCCGAGTGATGGACGCCACCGACTGCGTGCTCCTCGCCGGCCCGGCGGCCACCGCGTTTGCGCGCGAGCAGGGATTCGCAGAGCACGACCCCGGGCTGCCGCGTCCTGCGCGGCGCGGCGACGCCGGCGGCACGGTCGGCGCGGTTGCGCTCGATGTGGCCGGGCGGCTCGCGGCCGCAACCTCGACCGGTGGGCGCGGCGGCAAGCACCCAGGGCGAGTCGGCGACGCGCCCATCCCGGGCGCCGGCAACTATGCCAACGACCATGCGGCAGTGTCTGCGACCGGGTGGGGGGAATTCATGCTGCGCTATGCGACCGCGAAGGACGTGGCGTCGCGCATCGCGCGCGGCGACGACCCGGCGCGCGCACTGCAGGACGCGCTCGACGACATGGCGCGCCGCTTCGGCGAGCCGATCGGCGCGATCGCGCTGGACGCGCACGGTGCGCTGGGCGTCGTGCACGGCACGCCGGCGATGCCGCACGCATGGCGCCGCAGCGGCGAACCTGCGGTCACGGCGCGATTCTCGGCCGGTAGAATCGCCGCATGATCGTCCGGTCGCTGCTCGACACCGACCTGTACAAGTTCACGATGATGCAGGTCGTGCTGCATCACTTTCCGGGCGCGCAGGTCGAGTACCGCTTCACCTGCCGCACGCCGGGCGTCGACCTTGCCTCGCACCTCGAGGCCATCGCGGCCGAGATCGCCGACCTTTCGCAGCTGCGCTTCCGCGACGAGGAGCTCAAGTACCTGCGCGGGCTGCGCTTCATGAAATCGGATTTCGTCGATTTCCTTGCGCTGTTCCACTTCAATCCGAAGTACATCCAGCTGGCGCGCGGCGAGCGCGCGGGGGAGATCGAGATCGTCATCCGCGGGCCCTGGCTGCACACCACGCTGCTCGAGATTCCGGTGCTTGCGATCGTGTCGGAGGTCTACTTCCGCCGCACGCAGCCGGGCGCCGACCTCGCCGAGGGGCGGCGGCGACTGCACGCGAAGATCGGCATGCTGCGCGGGGTCGAGCCGGCGCTCGACTTCAAGGTCTCGGACTTCGGCACCCGGCGGCGATACTCGCTCGCCTGGCATGAGGAGATCGTGCGCACGATGAAGGCCGAAGCCGGCGACCGCTTCGCGGGCACCTCGAACGTGCTGCTCGCGATGCAGCATGGCGTGATACCGCTCGGCACGCTCGGGCACGAGTACATGCAGGCCTGCCAGGCGCTTGGACCGCGGCTGCGCGACGCTCAGGTCTTCGCGATGGACAGCTGGGCAAAGGAATATCGCGGCGACCTCGGCATCGCGCTGTCGGACACCTACGGGATGGACGCGTTCCTGCGCGACTTCGACATGTACTTCTGCAAGCTGTTCGACGGCGCGCGGCACGATTCGGGCGATCCGTTCGAATGGGGCGAGAAGATGATCGCCCACTACCAGAAGAATCGCGTCGATCCGCGCACCAAGACGCTCATCTTCTCGGACCAGCTTTCGTTCCCGCTCGCGATCGAGATCTCGCGGCGCTTCCATGGGCGGGCGCGCACGGCGTTCGGCATCGGCACCAACCTGACCAACGACGTCGGATTCGAGCCGATCAACATCGTGATCAAGATGATCGAGTGCGATGGCCAGCCCGTCGCCAAGGTGTCCGACGCCCCGGGCAAGGTCGTCAGCCGCGATGTCCGGTACCTGGCGTACCTGCGCCAGGTCTACGGCCTGGAGCCGGCACAGCATTGAAGGCGCAAGAGCGCACCGCGGTCGCCGTCCTGGCGACGGTGTTTCTGTTCAACCTGCTCGGCCGCGGCAGCGGCGAGACGTATGCGGTTTTCCTGCTGCCGCTCCAGCACGAGTTCGGGTGGGCGCGCTCGCAGCTGACGAGCGTGTACTCCATGTACCTGGTCGTGGGCGCCTTCATGGCGCCGCTCGCGGGGACCCTGTTCGACCGCTTTGGCCCGCGCGCCACCTACAGCACGGGGCTGCTTTGCCTGTCCGCGGCATTCCTGCTCGCCTCGTCGCTCGGCAATCTGTGGCAGTTCTACCTCTTCATCGGCGTGACGATAGGCTTGGGCGTCGGGCTGGTCGGCATGGTCCCCGCCTCGGCGCTGCTCACGCGCTGGTACCGCGCGCGGCTGTCGACTGCGATCGGCATCGCGTTCGCGGCGACCGGGACCGGCGCGCTCGTCTTCGTGCCCGTGGCGCAGGTGCTGATCGACCACATCGGCTGGCGGGACACCTACCGCGTGCTTGCCGCGCTCATGTTCCTGGCGGTGCCGGTCGCGCTCTTCGTCGTGCCCTGGCGCACTTACGTCGCGGGCTGGCAGGACAGCGTGAGCGGGCAACGCGAGCGCGGCGCCACGCCGGGCTGGACCGTGCGCGAGGCGGTCCGCACGCGCATGTTCTGGTCCTTGTCGCAGGTGTTCTTCTTTACCGCGACGGGCATGTTCGCGGTGCTGGTGCAGGCGGTGGCGTACTTCATCGACCTCGGCTTCTCGCCCCTCGCCGCGGCTATGGCCTACGGCGTCACGGGCATGCTGTCGGTAGTCTCGGTGTCCTCCAGCGGCCTCGCCGCCGAGCGCTTCGGCTTCCGCAACACCGTGAGCGCGAGCTTCGCCGGGACCGCCGCCGGCGTCGCGCTGCTGCTCGTGCTTTCGTATCTGCACTCGGGCGTGCTGCTCGCGGCCTTCGTCGCGGTGTTCGGGCTGTGCATGGGCGTGCGCGGGCCGATCATCTCGGCGATCGCGACGCGCAAGTTCACGGGGCCGAAAGTGGCGAGCATCTACGGGCTGATCTTCGCGGCCAACGCGGTGGGCGCGGCCTTCGGCTCGCTGATGAGCGGCGTGCTGCACGACCTCACCGGCGGCTATCGCGCGGGCTTCCTGCTCTCGCTCGCCTCGGTCGCGATGGCGGTGGCGCCGTTCTGGACCGTGAAGGAGCTCAGGAACTTCCGCTAGCGAGCGCGCGCAGGCGCTCGGCGCGCTCGCGCAGCGTCAGCCCGCGCAGGTCGGCCGCGCCGTTCTCGGTGACGATCACGCCGGCTTCGCTGCGCGGCGTGGCGACGGGTCCCTGCAGCGACTCCACGATGCGCGCGGCCGGGACCAGCATCAGCGAGACGCCGCCCGGGGAGTGATTTGCCGCACGCACGAAATCCAGCGCGCCGCCGACGGCCCCGAGGTAGCTGCCCCGCGCCACTTCGGCATTGACCTGGCCGGTGAAATCCACTTCCACCGCCGAGTTGATCGCGACGAAGCGCTCGATCGCGCCCAGCACGCGCGGATCGTGCGTATATTCGGACGAGCGCAGCCGCAGCGCCGGATTTTCGCGCGCGTGCTCGAACAAGCGCCTCGTCCCCATCAGCGAGCCGCCATCGGCTTCGCGCATCGCGCCGGATTCCATCAGGCCGACCACGCCGTCGCCGATCGACCCCGAGTGCAGCCGCAAGTTCCGGCGATCGCCGAGCTGGCGCAAGACCGCATCGGGCAGCGCACCCAGGCCGGTCTCGATCACGGCGCCGTCGGCAATGAACTCGAGCGCATGGCGCGCGATCGCCTGCTCGGGCGGGCCCGGCGGGTCGTAGGGGAGGGTGACCGGCTCGCGCGACGTCTCGATCACGGCCGCGAGGTCGCTGCGCCGCAGCCGCCGTTCGCTGTAGGTCCAGGGCACGCAGTCGTTGACCTCGGCGACGACGGTGCGGCAGGACTCGAGCGCCGGCACGAGGTACTCGGCAGCCAGACCCAGGCTGTATTCCCCCTGCGCGTTGGGCGGGCTGAGCTGAAGCAGCAGAACGTCGGCGCGGATGTGGCGCGCCCGGATGAGCGCGCCGAGCAGGGAGTACGGATGAGGATGGATATCGAGGACGCCCGCGTCGGCAAGGCGGCGGTTGTGGCCCGACCCGCAATAGGCCGACAGCCGGAGGTGGTCGGCGTGCTCGGGCCGCACGGTCCCCGACCAATTGACCCCCATGAACAGGGTCGCGCCGGAGAATTGCTCGCGCTGCGCGACGAGCTGCTCGACCAGCGTTTGCGGCTCGGCGCAGGCCTGGCCGAATATCACGCCGTCCCCGGGCCGAATCCAGCGCGCGAGATCCATGCGAAGCCGATGCTAACATCGTGTCCGGAGGTGCCCATGCTGGACGAACGATCCCAGGACCTGATTTTCCGCGACGCCCACACGCCGCAGGGCTTCCTTGATGCGCCGGTGCCGGACGAGAAGCTGCGCCAAGTCTACGACCTGATGAAATGGGCCCCGACCACGATGAACTCGCAACCCATGCGGATCGTGTTCGTGCGCTCGAAAGTGGCCAAAGACAAGCTCGCGCCCGCGCTGAGTCCCGGCAACCTGGACAAGACGATGAAGGCGCAGGTCACGGCGATCATCGCCTACGACTCGCGCTTCTACGAACTGCTGCCGCGCATCTTTCCGAACAGTCCGAAGGCCAAAGACGGCTTCGAAGGCGAGGGCAAGCAGGCGGCGAACGATCGCGTGGCCTTGCGCAATGGCACTCTGCAGGGCGCCTACTTCATCGTCGCCGCGCGCGCGCTGGGTCTCGACTGCGGGCCGATGTCCGGCTTCGACAACGCCAAGGTGGACGCGGCCTTCTTTCCCGACGGCCGCTGGAAATCCAATTTCCTGATCAATCTCGGCAAAGCAGATCCCGCAAAGGTGTTCCCGCGCAATCCGCGCCTTTCGTTCGACGAGGCGTGCCGCATTGAGTAGGGTGGGCCTTGGCCCACCCTAGGTTCGAATCGTTCCTTCGACGCAGGTGACGGCCTCGCCCCCGATCTCGATGCCCTCGTCGCGCACGCGCACGGCGACGCGGCCGTCGCGGCCGACCTGCATTCCCTGTCGCGCGGTGTAGTCGGGGCCAAACTCGCGCAGTAGCCCGGTCTCGCGCAGGAAGGCGGCGACCGAGATATTGCCGCTGCCGCAAACGGGATCCTCGGCGATGCCGTGCGCGGGCGCGAACGAGCGCACGTGCAGCGGCAGGCGCGGATCGCCTGTGCGGCCGAACACCGTAACGCCGGTCGCGCGCAGGGAGTCGCTCAGCTTCGCGATCGCGGGCAGGTCGGGCGCCAGCGCGTCCACTGCGTCGGCCTGGCCGAGGTCGACCACAATCCACACCGGCCCGACATCCACGCGGATCGCGCGCGAGGAACCGAACAACGGCACTCGGGCCGGCGCAAGCTTCGCGGCCGGCGCGCGCACGAAGATCCGCCGGCGGCCGGCTTCGGTTTCGACGCGAAGGGCGAGCAGCCCGGCGGCGCATTCCTGGACGAGCGCGCCCGCGCGCGGGGCGATGCGCGCAGCCTCGAGCGCGGCATGCGCGCTGCCGATCGTGGGATGGCCCGCGAAGGGAAGCTCCTGGCGCGGCGTGAAAATGCGCAGCCGGTAGTCGGCGCCAGCCTGCGTTGGCGCCAGCACGAACGTCGTTTCTGACAGGTTGGTCCACGCCGCGATGCGCTGCATCTGCTCCGCGCCCATGGGGTCTGCGCCCAGCACGACGGCGACCGGGTTGCCCTGGAACGGGGTCGCGGTGAAAACGTCGATCTGCTTGAACGGAAGATGGGGCATGAGCCTCGCTACCGGATCAGCGCCTGGTCATCGTAGGAGCGCGGATCTTCGATCGGCTCGAGGTGCGTGAGCACCGCGCTGCCGGGCAGCGCCCGGCGAATCTCCGCCTCGACGTCGTCGGCGATCCGGTGGCCCTCTCGCACCGACATGTCGCCGGGTACGAGCAGGTGCATTTCCACCATCCGCAACCGCCCCGCGCGGCGCGTGCGCAGGGCGTGGTAGTCCAGTCCGCGGGCCCGGTAGGGCTCGAGGATGGCGCGGATGCGCTCCAGGTCGGGCTCGGGGAGCGACCGATCCAGCAGGCCGAGAAGGGATCGGCGCAGGATGCCGCCCCCCATCCATACGATGTTCAGCGCTACTGCGATCGCGATCAGGGGGTCGAGCACGAGCCAGCCCGTGAGCACCGTCGCGCCGATGCCGACCACGATGCCGATCGACGTCCACACGTCGGTCAGCAGGTGATGGCCGTCGGCCTCGAGGGCGATCGAGTCGTAGCGCCGCCCGGCCCGCAGCAGCACCAGCGCCGTCCCCAGGTTGATCGCTGCAGCGAGCAGCGTAACGACGATGCCGACGTCGATCGATACGATCGCCCGGGGCGCCACCAATCGCGGCAGCGCCGTGACCACGATGGCGGCGGCGGCGAGCAGGATGAGAGACCCCTCGACCGCCGACGAGAAATACTCGGCCTTGCTGTAGCCGAAGGGGTGCTCGTCATCGGGCTCGCGCACCGAGACTCGAAGCGTCACGAGCGCAATCAGCGCGGCCCCCAGGTTGACGAGCGACTCCAGCGCGTCGGACAGCAGCCCCAGGGAGCCGGTCAGCCAGGCGGCGTAGCCCTTGAGTGCCATGGTCAAAAGGGCGGCGGCGACCGAAAGCCACGCAAATCGCGTGAGATCGGACATGGATGAGAGCGTAGCAGGGGATTTGCGTCCGGCCGCGGTTGGTTCTAGCATGGGGGCCAGGGGTTTCGGCGCGAGGTCTGGGCCATGACAAACAAGGCGTTAGCGACTGCTCTTATTGCGGCACTTGGGGTTTTGCCGGCGGCGCTGCTGCACGCCCAGTCGGAGGCGTCCAAGGCCCCTGCCATGAAGCTGGAGCAGGGCAAGGCGTCGGCGCAAAAGCCGGACGCCAAGCCGATGAAGACGGCTTCGGCCGGCGGCAAGCACCCGATCCACATCAACGACGATGCCCGGCACTGCCTCGACCTGCCGAGCACGGCCGAAATCGTTAAGTGCGCGGAGCCTTACCGCTACTAAGCAGGCGTCAATAGGCCTTGTAGAGCAGCAGGCCGGCGGTCGCCGTCGGCGCAGCGCCCGCGACTTCGTGCAGGACTGCCCAAGCGGGTTCACCCTTGGGATCGAAAAACTTCCTCGACTGAAGCACGCCTGCCGGTCCCGCCGCCGGCTCGACGGGTCCGAGTCCGAGCAGAAGCGCGCCGGCGTCGGCCCGGGGATCGGCATCGCCTGGGGAGCGCTGCTCGCGTGCCCAGCGCCGGAACAGGACACAGGAGGCGAGGCAGCGCCGCGACCAGGGCGTCGGTGAGTTCAGGCGGGCGAGATACGCGGGCGATTCGAGCACGTCCGCCGAGTCCAGCTCGTAGGTCGCCAGGTAGCGGCCCGCGCCCGGCGGACCGTCGCCGACCCAGCGGCGCGCGGATCGGAATCCCGGTATGGCGAGTCGCTCGGGAAAGTGCTCCTGGTCGTACCAGGCGTTGAATTCATCTTCCATGCCCGGCGGCGGCTCGGTCATGGTGAGCAGCAGTCCGCGTCTCAAGTTGGTTTCACCCCGACGCATATTGTGATCGAACGCTTGCAAACGCGCCGGTGGCGCGGATGCGTCCGCGTTCCAGGAGGCAGGCGCGATCCGCGATCCGGCTGGCAAATGCCAGACCCTGCTCCGCGAGCACGATGCCCAGCCCTTGCGCCTTCAACTCGCGCAAGGTCCCGAGCAGCCGCGAAACGACGACTGGCGCCAGGCCCTCCGCCGGCTCATCGAGCAGCAGCACCCGCGGATTGCCCATCAGCGCGCGGGACAGTGCGAGCATCTGCTGCTCGCCCCCGGACAGGCGGCCGCCGGGCCTGTCTTGAAGCGAGGCGAGCTCCGGAAAGAGCCGCATCACGCGCTCGGCCGTCCAGGGTGGCGCTCCGGCCTGTGCCGGGCGGCGTCCAAGGTTCAGGTTCTCGAGCACGGTCAGTTCGGTGAAGATGCGCCGCTCCTCGGGAACGTAGGCGAGGCCGAGCCGCGCGATGCGGTGCGTCGGGAGTCGGTCGATGCGCTCGCCGTCCAGCGTTGCCTCGAGGCGCCTCTCGGCAGTCAAGCCGACCAGGCTCTTCAACGTCGTGGACTTTCCCGCGCCATTGCGCCCGAGCAGCGCCAGCACTTCGCCCGCGCCCACTTCGAACGCGACGTCGAAGAGCACGCGCGCCCGGCCATAGCCGGCGTTCAGTCCACGGACCTCAAGCATCGACCTCTCCGAGATACAGCGCCCTGACGCGCGCGTCGTCGCGGATGAGCGCCGGCGGACCCTCGGCGATTGATTCGCCACCTGCAAGTACGAGGACGCGGTCCGCGTGGCCGAACACGATGTCCATGTCGTGCTCGGTGAACAGCAGTGCAACACCGTCGTCGCGCGCGAGGCGCGTGACCAATCGCATCAGCTCGCCGCGCTCCTCAAGAGCCATTCCCGCCGTCGGTTCGTCCATCAGCAGCAGCCGCGGCTGATTGGCAAGCGCGAGCGCAAGATCGACGCGCTTGAGGTCGCCGTAGGCGAGCTCGCCGCACGCGCGATCGGCCAGCGCCGAGATGCCGACGCGCGCGAGCAGCGCATCCGCGGGCCTGGCCTGCGCGCGTACAGAGGACGGGCGCATCGACCAAAGGCGGCGCGCGAACGACAGCAGCGCGACCTGCACGTTCTCGCGCACCGTCATCGAACCGAAGGTGGTTGCGACCTGGAACGTGCGTCCGACCCCCAGCCGCCAGAGGCGGTGCGGCGCGAGCGCCGTCACCGGCCTGCCTTCGAGGGCGACAGTGCCCCGGTCGGGACGCAGCTGCCCCCCGAGAATGTCGAAGCAGGTCGTCTTGCCGGCGCCGTTCGGGCCGATCATCGCAACGACCTCGCCCGCGGAGACGTCGAAGCTCAGGGCGCGCAGCGCGCGCACGCCGCCATAGGACTTGCCGATGCCACGAACGGAGAGCACCGTCATGCCGGACTCGTGCGCCGCTCGAACGAGGCGAGGCCACGCGGGAAGGCGAGCACGATCAGCAGGATCGCCACGCCGAGTGCCGCGCGCCAGTACTCGAAACTGCGCGACGCGGCATCCTGCAGCCAGGTGAAGAGCGCGGCGCCCCAGACTGGCCCGGTGAGCGTGTTCAGGCCGCCGAGCAGGACCATGACGAGTCCGTCCACCGAGCGCGGCACGGCGAGCGACTCGGGCGACACCGACCCCTTGGAGAAGACATACAACGCGCCCGCCAGGCCCGCGAGTAGTCCGGCAAACACGAAGGCGACCCACTGGTGCGCGCGTACGCGGATGCCGATCGCCTCGGCCCGGCGCGGAGAGTCGCGCGTGGCTCGAAGCGCATACCCGGCGGGCGAAAAGAGGACGATCCAGGTGCCGGCGATCGCCGCGGCGACGATCGCCAGCGAGAAGTAGTAATACGCGACTCGGCCGGACAACAGCTCGGCGGGCCAGACGCCGATCAGGCCGTTCGAACCTCCGGTGATCGCATCGGCCTGGTACACGATCGACCACGCGATCTGCGCGAACGCGAGCGTCAGCATGGCGAGATAGACGCCCGAAAGGCGCACGCAGAAGCCGCCGAAAAGAGCCGCCGCCGCGGCTGCCGCCAGCGGGCCCCCGAGCAGCGCGAATCCCATGGGCGCGCCGACCTTGAGCATCAGCATGCCGGCCGCGTAGGCGCCGATGCCGAAATAGGCCGCGTGGCCGAACGAAAGGAGCCCACCCGGACCGATGAGGACATGCAGGCTCACCGCGAACAACGCGAACGCAAGAATGTCCGTAAGCAGCACGAGCGGGTATCCGGTGGTGAACACGGGAATGATTGCCAGCGCGACCGCTACAGCGCAGAGCGCCGCGCGCAGACCGAAGCCGGGCGGCGGCATCTGGGGTGCAAGGGCGCCCGGCGAAGCGGCTGTTATCGCCGGTGGCCGTCCCATCAACCCCCAGGGACGCACGATCAGCACCGCCGCCATCACGATGAACTCGACGGCGAGCTCGAGGCCGGCGAGGTCGAAGGCGACGCAGAAGCTCTTCAGCTCCGAGATGAGCAGGGCCGCCAGAAACGCGCCGGGAATGGAGCCGAGGCCGCCCACGACGACGATGACGAATGCGTCCGCGACTGTCGGCAGGTCGAGCGCGAGACTGGCGGGCTCGCGGGGGATCTGCAGGGCGCCGCCCAGTCCCGCGAGGAACGCGCCGGCCACGAAGACCGACGTATACAGGACGCGCGCGTCGATCCCGAGCGCCGCGGCCATGTCCCGGTCCTGGGCAGCGGCGCGCACGAGCCTGCCCCAGCGCGTTCGATTGAGCAGCAGCCACAGCGCGGCGAGAACGGCGGGCCCTACGAGGATCAGGAAGAAGTCGTAGGTCGGCACGCGGCCGCCCGTTACCGCGATTGCGCCGTCCAGCCCCGGTGCACGAGGCCCCAGCAGGTCGGCGGGACCCCAGAGCCAGAGCGCCGCGTCGCGCATTACCAGCACGAGGGCGAATGTCGCGAGCAGCTGCAGGAGCTCGGGGGCGGCGTACAGGCGCCGCAGCAGGAGCACCTCGATCGCAACGCCCATCACGGCGACCGCAAGCGCGGCAACCGGCACGCTCGCCCAGAAGCCCAGCCGCGGCGCGAGCGCGACCGCGACGTACATTCCCAGCATGAACAGCGAGCCGTGCGCGAAATTCACGACGCGCGTGACGCCGAAGATCAGCGACAGCCCCGCGGCGACCAGGAACAGCGCGGAGGCTCCCGCGAGCCCGTTCAGGAACTGCAGCAGTACGGTGCTGGCGGTCAATCCTTGCGCAGCGCCCGCACCGCGTCGTCAGTCGGCTGGACCTGGGCGCCGTCGACGTAGCGCCAGTGAACCATCACGCCGCGCCCGTCGCGGCGCGCGAGCTGCCCGACGAACGCGCCCATCGTCGACTGGTGGTCAATCGCCCGGTATTCGATGACGCCGAAGGGCGTGCGCACCTTGAGTCCCTTGAACGCCTCGACGATGCGCTCCGGATCGGTGCCGCCCGCCGCCTCCAGCGCATCCGCGACGCTGTACAGCGCGCTATAGCCCACCACGGAGCCCAGGCGCGGATAGTCGTTCCATCGCGCCCGGTAGGCCTCGAGGAAGTCCCGGTGCTCGCGCGCCTGCAGCTGGTCCCAGGGATAACCCGTGACCCACCAGCCTTCGGGCGTTTCATCCTTCAGCGTGTCCAGGTACTCGGGCTCGCCGCCGAGCAGATCGACCACGGGCCGATCACGGAACAGCCCGCGCAAGTTGCCTTCGCGGACGAATTTCTGCAGGTCGGCGCCGAAGAGCGCGCTGAAGATCGCGTCGGGATGCGCGTCGGCGAGCGCCTGCACGACCGCGCCGGCGTCGATCTTCCCAAGCGGTGGCGCCTGCTCGGTGACGAACTCGACGCCGGGCTGCGCCGCCGACAGGAGCTTGCGGAACGACGCCGCCGCCGACTGGCCGTACTCGTAGTTCGGGATGACCAGCGCCCAGCGCTTCTTGCCGAGCTTTGCGGCCTCGGGCACAAGCATCGCGACCTGCATGTAGGTCGAGGGCCGCAGCCGGAACGTGTAGCGGTTGCCGTCCTCCCACACGAGCTTGTCGGTGAGCGGTTCGGCGGCGAGGAAGGGAATCTTGCGCCGTGCGGCGAGATTGGACACCGCAAGCCCGACGTGCGAGGCGAACGTGCCCATCAGCATGACGACGTTGTCGCGCACGATGAGCTCTTCGGCCACGCGCACCGCCTCGCCCGGATTGCCGCCGTCCTCGCGCGAGACGACCTGCAGCGGATGTCCGTTCACGCCGCCGGCGGCGTTCACCTGCTCGAGCGCGAGCTGCCAACCCTTGCGGTAGGGTTCGAGGAAGGCCGGGAAAGTCTTGTAGCTGTTGAGCTCGCCGATCTTGATCGGCGTCTGCGCGTGTGCGGCGCCCGCGAGGAGCAGGGCGGCCGCGGCGAACCAGAATGGGGTTTTCATCGCTCTCCTTCGATCTTTGCGCCGCGGTCGGGGCGGATCTTGTCGGTCCCGCCCGGAAAGATGCGCCAGAACTCCCTGCGGACCAGGCTCGCCAGCGTCGCGCTCTTGTTGAGGCCGTGGTAGCGCGCGACCGCATCGAGCATCGAGAGGTCGCGCGGCGTTGCCGAAAACGTGCTCACCTTGGCCCGGGCCATGTATAAATTATATATAAAACTTATTTTGGCGCAAGGGCCCGGCCCGCGGAATCGACATGACGCGGCGCAGCATCCTTCGGCAAAGACAAGACATCGGCCCGGAATTCGCGCAGAATCCATGAACCCGGGCACAAGACCCGGGTCGAATTACGAGTGGCGCCGGCCTCAAGCAGCCCCCGCAAGAGGGCACCGCGGGCGCCTCCGAAGATCACTTACTGGAGGAGGAGACGATGCATCCGTTCGTCATGAAGCAGTTCACCCGTGCCGCGTGCGCGTCCGCGCTGGCGCTGGCATTCGCGAGTCCCGCGCTGGCCAAGGTCGAGGGCGACAAGATCATCCTCGGCGCCGCGATCTCGATCACCGGCAAGTACTCGCCGGAAGGCAAGAACGCGATGGACGGGTACAACTTCGCCGTGAAGCGGATCAACGAGATGGGCGGCGTCAAGGTCAACGGCAAGTCCTACAAGTTCGAGATAAAGTACTACGACGACGAATCGACGCCGGCGCGCACCGCCCAGCTGCTCGAGCGGATCATCAACCAGGACGGCATCAAGTACACGCTGGGACCGTACGCCTCCGGACCGACCAAGGCCGCGCTGCCGGTGATCGAGAAATACAAGATCCCGATGGTCGAGGCCGAGGGTGCCTCGCGGTCGCTGTTCACACAGGGCTACAAGTACGTGTTCGCGGCGCTGTCGACGTCGGACCAGTACCTCTCGCCCGTGATCGACCTGGCGGCGGAGCTGGCCAAGAAGAACGGCAAGAACCCGAGCGACTTGACCGTGGCCATGTCCTTCGAGAACGACCCGTTCTCGCTAGACGTGCGCGCGGGCGTGGTCGACAAGGTCAAGGAGCATGGCATGAAGATCGTCGTCGACGACAAGATGCCGCGCGACCTGAGCGACATCTCGGCGACGCTGACCAAGATCAAGGCCGTGAAGCCCGACATTATCGTCGTCTCGGGCCACACCAAGGGCGCGACCACCGCAACCCGCCAGATGAAGGAAATGGGGGTCAGCGCGCCGATCGTCGCCATGACGCACTGCGAGTCGGCGAAGCTGACGACGACCTTCCCGGCCGCGAGCGAGGGGATCCTCTGCCCGACGCAGTGGGCCGAGACCCTGAAGTACAAGGATGGCGTGTTCGGGACTGCGATGGAGTACAACACGGCATTCCTGCAGGCGCACCCCGAGTACAAGATCGTCCCGTACCAGACGGCACAGGCGAGCGCGGTGATCCAGATCTGGGCCGACGCCTTCAAGCGCGCCCAGAGCTTCGACACCGAAAAATTGCGCGACACGCTGGCGGCGACCGACATGGAGACGTTCTACGGCCATATCAAATTCGGGCCGGAAGGGAACAACATCGCCAAGCCCATGGTGCTGCGCCAGATCCAGGGCGACAAGTACCGGGTCGTGGCGCCGACCCAGTACGCCTCGGATCCGATTATCTATCCGCGCGTGGTCGCCGCGCAGTAGCCGGGCCTCCGGTCCTGAACGCAGCCAAGGCGCCGGCCCTCGGGGGCCGGCGCGCTTTCGCGCATGTGGGATAGCCTACAAATCCTCGGCACGGCGCCGGTCTTCAACGTCCAGCTGCTGCTGAACGGTCTGGCGGTCGGCGCGATCTTCGCGCTCTCCGCCTACGGCCTCGCGCTGGTGTGGGGCGTGACCAGCGTCAAGAACCTCTGCCAGGGCGACCTGGTCATGATGGGCGGCTACGGCGCCTGGGAGATCTCGCGCCACGGCCTGAGCCCGGTGTTCGCGCTGCTCGTGGTGCCGCCGATCATGTTCGCGTTCGGCTGGGTACTGTACCGATTGATCATCCGGCGCGTGATCCAGCTCGACCTCTTTACGTCGCTGCTCGCGACCTTCGGCCTCGCCATCACGATCCAGCAGTCGCTCAATCTCGCGTTCGGACCGGACGTGAGGGCGCTGAAGTCGGGGCTCGGCATCTTGCATTTCTTCGGCGGCAAGGTGGAGATCACCCAGACCCGCGTGATCGCGTTCGGGCTGTGCGTGCTGCTCGCGCTCGGCATGGTGCTGTTCCTGAGCCGCAGCCGCCTGGGCCAGGCGATCCGGGCGACGGCGCAGGATCCACGCGCGGCGCGCGTATTGGGCGTGGACACGGACCTCGTCTATGCCATGACCTATTCGATCAACGCCGCCATCTGCGGGGTGGCTGGCGTGCTGATCGCGATGATCTGGGTGATCCAGCCTTTCTATGGCATCGCCTATTCGGTGCGCGCGTTCGTGATCGTCACCGCCGCCGGGCTCGGCAACCTGCCGGGCGTGATCCTCGCCGCGCTCGGCCTCGGCGTGGTCGAGCAGTACAGCGGCTTCATCCTCGGTGCGCAGTTCCAGCAGGCGACCATCGTCGGGCTGCTGCTCGCCATCCTGATCTGGCGCCAGCTCGCGCTGAGTCGCCACCGCAAGGCCCTGCAATGATCCCCGCGGCCGTGTCGTCCCGCCGCATGGGCATCCTGTACGCCGCGCTGCTGGCGGCGGGCATTGCGGCACCGTTCGTGTTCCCCGGACACACGGTGCAGTTCGCCGTGTTCTGGATCTTCGTCCTGTTCGCGCAGACCTGGGACATGATGGGCGGGCAGATGGGCTACAACTCGCTCGGCAACATCCTGTTCTTCGGGCTGGGCATGTACGTCTGCGCGGTCACGCAGATATCGATCGTCTACGACGTCGCCGAGTACACCGCGGCCAGCGGCGCGATCAAGGTGGACTTCGCGCCGCACCAGTACTTCGAAGGCCTCGCGCTCGGCCTGGTGTGGGCCGGAATCCTGCCGGTCATCGTGGCGGCGGTGCTGAGCTGGGTCCTGTTCGGGCTGCGCGGGCCGTATTTCGCCATCGGCACCCTGGGCGTGGCGATCGCCGCCGCGGAGCTGACGAACGCCTGGAACTACGTGGGCGGCGGCATGGGCATCGCGATGCCGGTGTATCCGGGCGGGCCGGGCGTGCGCGAGCGCTTCTTCTATGCGGCGTGCATGATCCTCGCGATGCTGTGCTTTGCCACCTTGCGCTGGGTCTATCGGACGCGCTTCAGCCTGGCGATCAACGCGATCCGCGACGACGAGGACAAGGCCGAGGCGCTCGGACTGCACACGGGGCGCTACAAGATGGTCGCCTGGTCGATCTCGGCATTTTTCCTCGGCATCGCGGGCGCGCTGTTCGGCAACATGACCGGCTTCATCGAGCCGATCGACACGGCGTTTCCGACGCTGACCTTCGGCATCTTCATGGTGGCGATGACGCTGCTCGGCGGCAAAGGCACGCTCTGGGGCCCGGTGGTCGGCGCAACGCTGTTCTATGCTCTGCGCGAGGTGACCTGGACCTACCTGCTCGGGTGGCAGTACGTCGTGCTCGGCCTGCTCATCATCGTCAACGTCGTGTTCTTCCAGCAGGGCATCATGGGCTGGCTGCGCGCGCGCCGGCCGGCGTGGTTCGGCGTGCGCGTCGAAGCCGACACCGCCCGCGACGCGAAGGCGGAAAGCGGCACGTGAGCGATAGGATCATCGAGGTCTCGGGCGTCAGCAAGGCGTTCGGTGGCGTGATCGCGAACAACGATGTGTCGCTCCGCGTCGCGCGTGGCGGCATCACCGGGCTGATCGGACCCAACGGCTCGGGCAAGACCACGCTGTTCAATTCCATCGTCGGCTACCACCCGATCGACCACGGCTCGATCCGATTCGAGGGCCGCGAGATCTCCAAGCTCAGCGTGCCGAAAATCGCGCGGCTGGGAATGCTGCGCACGTTCCAGCAGACGCGCGTATTCGGCAAGATGGACTGTATCCAGAACATGCTGATCTCGCTGCCGCATCGCTCGAGCGCATGGCTCGACATGTTCCGGCCCTACCCGGCGCCGCTGATCGAGCGCGCCGAGCGCCTGCTCGAGTTCGTCGGCCTGTACGGCAAGCGGTTGCTGCTGGCGGGCTCGCTCTCGTTCGGGCAGCAGCGCCTGCTCGAGTTCGCCATGGCACTGATGAACGAGCCCAAGGTACTGCTGCTTGACGAGCCGACCGCGGGCATCAATCCGACGCTGATCAACGCGCTGATCGAGCGGCTCAAGCGCGCGAACAAGGACTTCGGCATCACGCTGTTCGTGATCGAGCACAACATGCGCGTGATCATGAACCTCGCCGACCACATCTACTGCATGTCGCGCGGCGAGTTGCTGGCCGAGGGGCCGCCGGCGTCGATCCAGAACGACCGGCGCGTGATCGACGCCTACCTGGGAGCGCACTGATGGCAGCGGCGCCGGACACACGCGCGGGCGGCTACCACGTCGGCTCGGTCGACACGATCATCTCGGTCGAAGAAATCGCGCGCCAGGCCGAGCGCCTGCGGGTCGCGATCGATGACGGGCAGCTGCGCAAACTGGCGCAGGGCCGCCCGTTCGTCTCCATCGAGGCGCTGCGCGCAGGCTACGGCAACATGGAAATCCTGCACGACTTCACGCTGCACGTGGCCAAGGGCCAGTCGCTGTGCCTGATCGGCCCCAACGGCGCGGGCAAGTCGACGGTGCTGCACTCGATCTTCGGCTTCACGCGAATCTTCGGCGGCACGATCAAGGTGGGCGAGGGCGGCGCCGCGCGGGACGTCACGCGCCTGCCCGCGGACCGCAAGCTGAAGGACGCGCGGATCGGCTATATCCTGCAGGACAAGTCGGTGTTCCCCGACATGACCGTGGAGGAGAACCTGCTGATGGGCGGGTACCTCTTGCCGTCGCGCGCCGCGGCGAGGGACGCCACGGAAAAGGTGTTCGCCAAGTACGATCGCCTTGCGGCCCGGCGCAAGCACAAGGCGCGCGTGCTCTCCGGCGGCGAGCGGCGGCTGCTCGAGATCTCTCGCGCGCTCGTCATGGGGCCCGACGTGCTGCTGGTCGACGAGCCCTCGATCGGCCTCGAGCCGCGGTTCATCGACATGGTGTTCGAGATCCTCGCCGACCTGCAGAAGAAGGACGGCAAGACCATCATCATGGTCGAGCAGAACGCAAAGAAGGGCCTGGAATTCGCCGACCTCGGCTACGTGCTGGTGTCGGGCGAGCTCGCGCTCGCCGGGCGCGGCGACGAGCTGCTGGAGAACCCGGAGGTCGGGAAGCTCTTCCTCGGTGGCTAGGCCGATGCGCGGCGACGACGCTCCGTGAGGAAGACAGTCGTGCCGCGCCGCAAGGTCCTTTGCATGATCGCGGGAATTTCGCTTGCGGCGCGCGCCGCGCTGAAGTAGTACCCCTGTATCTCGTCGCAGCCCTCGCCGTGCAGGAAGCCGAGCTGTGCCGCGCTTTCCACTCCCTCCGCGACCACCTTGAGGCGCAGGCTATGCGCCATGGCGATCACCGCCTGGGCGATCGCCATGCTGTCCACGTCCTCCGGAATCTCCTCGACGAAGGAGCGATCCACCTTCACGC
>JBOIFE010000119.1:0-3117 GCA_050741015.1 Burkholderiales bacterium
GCTGCTCTACTTGATCCGCCGGGAGAACCTCGACATCCTCGACATCCCGATGGCGCCGCTGACGCGCCAGTACCTGGAGTACGTCGATGCGATGCGGACCAGGAACCTCGAGCTGGCCGCGGAGTACCTGGTCATGGCGGCCACGCTGATGGAAATCAAGTCGCGGCTGCTGCTGCCGCGGCCGCCGTCCGCCGCGGCGGAAGAGGCGGATCCGCGCGCCGAGCTGGTGCGGCGACTGCTCGAGTACGAGCGCATGAGGAAGGCGGCGCAGGCGCTGGAGGCGCTGCCGCAACTCGGGCGCGACGTGCTCGCGGTGTCGGTCTGGGTCGAGCGCACGATCGCCGAGCGGCTGCCGGAAGTGAGCGTGCAGGATCTCGCGGAAGCGTGGCGGACGCTGCTTTACCGTGCGCGCCTGTCGGCGCACCACCGCGTGTCGCGGGAGGAGCTCTCGGTCCGCGAGCACATGAGCGCCGTGCTGCGCCGACTGCAGGAGCGCCGCGTGGTCGAGTTCGGCGAGCTGTTCGACCCCGCGCGCGGCGTAGCGGTCCTGGTGGTGACGCTGCTCGCGGTGCTCGAGCTCGCGCGCGAGTCGCTGCTTGAGCTGACGCAGTCGGAGGGCTTCGCCCCGATCTACGTAAAACTGGCGCATGCCGAATCCCGCTGAAGCCAAGCGCATCCTCGAGGCCGCGCTGCTGGCCGCGCCCGAGCCGCTGTCGCTGGCGGACCTGCGGCGGCTGTTCGACGACGAACTGGGCGCCGAGACCCTGAAGAACCTGCTGGCCGAGCTGCGCGAGGACTGGCGCGACCGCGCCGTGGAACTGGCCAGCGTGGCGAGCGGCTGGCGTTTCCGGACGCGGCCCGAGTTCCGTCCCTTCATCGAGCGGCTGCAGCCGGAAAAGCCGCCGCGCTACTCGCGCGCCGTGATGGAGACGCTCGCCATCGTCGCCTATCGCCAGCCGGTGACGCGCGGCGACATCGAGGACGTCCGAGGCGTCACGGTCTCGACGCAAATCATCCAGACGCTGGAGAGCCGGGGCTGGATCGACATCGTCGGCCATCGGGAAACGCCCGGCCGGCCCGCGCTTTACGCGACGACGAAGACGTTCCTGGACGACCTCGGGCTGCGCTCGCTGCAGGAGCTGCCGCCGCTCGAGGAGATCGCGAAGACCCTGCAGCTTGGACCCGCACCGTCCCCCGCCATCCCCGAAGCCGCCAACGAGCCCGCGGCCGGCTGAGCGGCTGCAGAAGCTCCTGGCCGCCGCGGGACTCGGGTCCCGCCGGGAAATCGAGGGCTGGATCGAGGCCGGGCGCCTCAGCGTCAACGGCCAAGTCGCAATCCTGGGCGCGCGCGCGTCGGCAACGGATTTGATCGAGCTCGACGGGCGGTGCGTGGCGATCGGGGAGGCGCCCCTGAATCCCCGGGTCCTGGTCTATCACAAGCCCGAGGGCGAGATGGTGACCCGCTCGGACCCGGGCGGCCGGCCGACGGTGTTCGAGCGGTTGCCGCCGATTCCGGGACGAAAGTGGATTGCGGTAGGGCGGCTCGACATCAACACCTCGGGCCTGCTTTTACTCACCGACTCGGGGGAACTCGCCCACCACCTGATGCACCCGCGATTCGAAGTCGAGCGGGTCTACGCAGTGCGTGTCCTCGGGGCCTTGGATGCCCGGGAACGAACCCATTTGCTGAAGGGCGTGACGCTGGAGGACGGCACCGGGCGCTTCGAGCGGATCGAGCCCTTCGGATCGGCCGAAGGCGCCAACCGTTGGTACCGGGTGTCGCTGCGCGAAGGGCGCAACCGCGAGGTGCGCCGCCTGTTCGAGGCGACGGGGCGCCAGGTGAGCCGGCTGCGGCGCGAGCGCTACGGGCCGGTCGAGCTGCCGCCCGACCTGAGCCCCGGACAATGGCGCGAACTGGACGCGGGGGCCGTCTCGAAGATTGTGAACGCGTCGAAAAGCGGTTAAACTTCAAGCCGTTTCGTAGATGGGCTTCGGCCCATTTTTTGTTTGTGGCGAGCGCACTCGAAGGCCTCCTGGAACTGACCCTGTCGGGATTGGGGTTCGAGCTGGTGGACGCTCAGGTGTCCAACCGGGGTCGTCACGTGCGCGTATTCATGGACAAGCCCGGGGGAATCACGGTGGACGACTGCGCCGCCGTCAGCCGTCACCTCTCCCGGCTGTTCGAGGTCGAGGGGATCGACTACGACCAACTGGAGGTGTCGTCGCCGGGACTGGACCGACCCCTGCGCCGGGCCGCGGATTTCGCGCGCTTTGCCGGCAGGACGGTCGACGTGAAGATGCGCGCCGCCGACCCGCAGGGAAGGCGGCGTTACGTCGGCCGGCTGCAGGGCGCAGACGAGACCACTGCGACGGTCGAAGTGGACGGCACGGCGGTGGCGCTGCCGCTGGATGGCGTGGAGCGGGCGCGGCTCGTTCCGGAATTGCAGGCAAGGACATTGGAGCCCAGGCGATGAGCCGAGAGATTCTGCTGCTGGTGGACGCGCTGGCGCGCGAGAAGAACGTCAATCGGGACGTGGTCTTCGGCGCGCTCGAGCTGGCGCTCGCCTCGGCCACCAAGAAGCGCTTCACCGAGGACGTCGACGTGCGGGTCGAGATCGACAAGAACACGGGCGACTACAAGGCGTTCCGGCGCTGGCATGTCCTGCCGGACGAGACGCCGGAGTGGAACACCGCGCAGATGCTCTCGCTCGAGGAGGCGCAGGACCGCAAGCCCGATGCGGTGATGGACGAGTACCTCGAGGCGCCGATCGAGCACGTCCCGTTCGGGCGCATCGGCGCGCAGACGGCCAAGCAGGTGATCCTGCAGCGCATCCGCGACGCCGAGCGCGAGCAGATCCTGAACGATTTCCTGGGGCGCGGCGACGAGCTGGTGACCGGCTCGGTCAAGCGCATGGAGCGCGGCAATGCGATCGTCGAGTCGGGGCGGCTCGAGGCACTGCTGCCGCGCGAGCAGATGATCCCGAAGGAGAACCTGCGCGTCGGTGACCGCGTGCGCGCCTGGGTCATGAAGATCGACCGCAGCGCGCGCGGACCGCAGCTGATCCTGTCGCGGACGGCGCCGCAGTTCATCATGAAGCTGTTCGAGCTCGAGGTGCC
>JBOIFE010000120.1:0-13148 GCA_050741015.1 Burkholderiales bacterium
TTCTTCGCGCCGGGTATCTCGTCGCGCAGGGCGCGGCGCAGGATCTTGCCGACGTTGGTTTTCGGCAGTTCGGCGCGGAACTCGACGTACTTCGGCCGCTTGTAGCCGGTGAGCTGTTCCTTGCAGAAAGCGAAGATCGCCTCGGCCGTGAGCGAAGGGTCCTTCTTCACGATGAAGAGCTTGGGCACCTCGCCCGAGTGCTCATCGGGCACGCCGATCGCCGCCACCTCCAGCACGCCCGGGTGCATGGCGACGACCTGCTCGATCTCGTTCGGGTACACGTTGAAGCCCGAGACGAGGATCATGTCCTTCTTGCGATCGACGATGCGGATGAAGCCCGTCTCGTCCATCACGCCGACGTCGCCCGTGTGCAGGTACCCGCCCGCATCGATCACCTTCGCGGTTTCGTCCGGGCGCTGCCAGTAGCCCTTCATCACCTGCGGGCCCTTGATGCAGATCTCGCCCGGCTGGCCGAGCGCGACGGGCTTGTTGTCGTCGTCGCGGATCTCGAGGTCGGTCGAGGGGACCGGCAGCCCGATCGAGCCGTTGAATTCGGTGACGTTCGGCGGGTTCGTGGTGGCCACGGGGCTCGTCTCGGTCAGTCCATAGCCCTCGAGGATCACCTTGCCCGTGAGCTGCTTCCACTTGTCGGCCACGGCCTTTTGCATCGCCATGCCGCCCGCGCCGAACACCTTCACGTGCGAGAAATCCAGCTTGGTGAAGTCCGGGTCGTGCATGAGCGCGTTGTAGAGCGTGTTCACGCCCGTCATCATGTTGTAGCGATGCTTGCCGAGCTCCTTGATGAAGCCCGGGATGTCGCGCGGGTTCGTGATCAGGATGTTGAAGCCGCCCTCGCGCGCCATCATCAGGCAGTTCACGGTGAGCGAGTAGATGTGATAGAGCGGCAGCGCGGTGATGATCACCGGCGTCGCGCCCTCGAGCAGCGCGGTCAGGTTGAACGAGGACTGCGCGATGTTGGCGAGGATGTTCCGGTGCGTGAGCATCGCGCCCTTGGAGATCCCCGTGGTGCCCCCGGTGTACTGCAGGAACGCGAGGTCGTCCTGGCCCACGGCGACCGGCTTCAGCGTCATCGCGGAACCCGCCGCGATCACCGCGTTGAAGCGCTCGGCGCCCGGGAGCTCGAACGCCGGCACCATCTTCTTCAGGTTCCTCACCACGAAATTGACGATCAGCCCCTTCGGGCCGAGCAGGTCCCCGAGCGAGGCCACCGCGATGTGCTTCACGGGCGTCCTCGGCAGCACCTCCTCCAGCGTGTGCGCGAAGTTCTCCAGGATGACGATCGCCTCGGCGCCGGAGTCCTTCAGCTGGTGCTCGAGCTCGCGCGCGGTGTAGAGCGGGTTGACGTTCACCACGATGTATCCGGCGCGCAAGGTGCCGAAAAGTGCGACCGGGTACTGCAGGCAGTTCGGCATCATGATCGCGATGCGCGTGCCCTTGGCGAGGCCCTTCGCCTGCAGCCACGCGGCGAAGGCGCGGCTCATGCGATCGACTTCGGCGAAGGTCAGCGTGCGGCCCATGCAGTGGTAGGCCGGGCGGTCGGCGAACTTCGCGGCGCATTTCTCGAAGAGCTCCCCGATCGACTTGAATTCGTCCCAGGTGACTTCGGCGGGCATGCCCGGGGGATAGCTCTTCAGCCAGATGCGTTCCATCGTCCCTCCTCCTTGGAGCGGATGATACTAGCGGGGCGCGCCGAAAAGCCGCACGGCGAGCGGCGCGAGGAAGCACGCGGCGCCGATCGCCGCGTAGCCGCAGGCCCACGCAGCGACGCGCGCCTGGCCCCCGGCGAGGTCGAGCGCCGCGCCGAAGACCGCCGGCCCGAGCATGCCGCCGGCGAAGCCGACCAGCGAGTACAGCCCCATTGCCGCACCGCGCAATTCGGGCGGCGCGGCCGCGATGAGCCCTGCGGTGAGCGTCGCGGACTCGGCCATGACGAGCATCGCGTAGACGACGAGGATCGGCACGACGATCGCCCACTGCAGTGGCGCCGAGAACGCCATCGCGACGCCGACGAGGCCCGAGGACGACATGACGATCAGGATCCAGCGCCGGCGCCCCAGCCGCATCGCCATCTCGTTTCCAAGGATCGAAGCAGGCACAGCGGCGAGATTGACGAAGGCGGCGATCGACGTCGCGCTCCAGGGTGCCGCGCCCGAGGCGCCCAGGCCGCCGACGAAGGCAAGGAAGGCCACCATCCAGCCGCGCGAGCCGAAGAGCTCCAGGCAGTGCGCGCAGTAGCCCAGGATGTAGCCCGTCGCCGCGCGGTTGGCGATCACCTTGCGCCACGCCGCCACCGGAAAGAGGATCGAGTGCGTCGTGCCCGCGGGTTTCTTTGGCGCGAGGCTGAAGAACACCATCGCGCCCGACACGAGCGACCCTCCCGCGCTCCAGATGAACGCCTGCCGCCAGCCCGCGACCGGCTGGATCCAGCCGGCAAGTGCGAACGAGAGCGCCGCGCCGACGCCAAAGAACGCCGTGTAGAAGGCGATGTAGCGGCTCTGCGAAGGGCCGTGCGCCGCGTCGGATAGCAGCCTCAGCCCCGGCATGTAGGTACCGGCAATCCCCGCGCCGAGGATCGCCTGCAGCACGCAGGCGCTTAGAAACCCGTGGGCCGCGATGCCGAAACCCGCGCAGGCCGCCAGCGCGAGCAGGCTGCCCGCGATGTACACGTGGCGGCCGTCGACGCGATCGGTGAGCGCCGTCCAGAACGAAACGGTCGAGATGTAGCCTGTAAAGAACAGGCTCCCGACGATCCCCGCCTCCGAGTTCGACAACCCCCACTCGGCCTGCAGGTTCGGCAGCAGCGCCGGATAGGTCGAGAAGCCCAGCATCGAGAAGATGTGGGCACAAATGAGTATGACGGGGATGCGATTATTTATTTTTGAATCCGGGCTTGCGCTTGGCGACGAAGGCGGCCATGCCTTCCTTCTGGTCCTCGAGCGCGAACTGCGAGTGGAAGAGCCGCCGCTCGAAGAGCACGCCTTCGGCGAGCGGCCCCTCGTAGGCGCGGTTGATCGATTCCTTGGCCATCATCACCACGGGGAGCGAGCAGCCGGCGATTTTCTCCGCGATCGCCATTGCCTCCTCCATCAGCTTCGCCGCCGGCACGACGCGCGAGACGAGCCCGGCGCGAAGCGCCTCCCCGGCGTCGATCGTGCGCGCCGTGAGAATCATGTCCATCGCCAGCGCCTTCGAGGTGAAGCGCGGCAGCCGCTGCGTGCCGCCCGAGCCGGGCATGACGCCGAGGTTGATCTCGGGCTGGCCGAACTTCGCGGTGTCGGCCGCGATCGCGAGGTCGCACATCATCGCGAGCTCGCAGCCGCCGCCGAGCGCGTAGCCCGCCACCGCGGCGAGCACGGGCTTCCTCACGTTCCGGATGTGCTCCCAGTCGCGCGAGATGTAGTTCGAGCGGAAAGCGTCCATGTAGCTGAAGTCCTTCATTGCCGCGATGTCGGCGCCCGCGGCGAAGGCCTTTTCGCTGCCGGTGAGCACGATGCAGCCCACGCCGTCGTCGGCGTCGAATTCGTACAGCGCCTTGGCGAGCTCCTGCATGAGCTGCGCGTTGAGCGCGTTGAGCTGCTTCGGCCGATTCAGCGTCGCGACGCCGACGCGGCCCCTCTTTTCCGCCAGGATGAATTCGTAGGTCATGGAGGATTCTAGCCCGGCGGGTGTAAGCTTTCGCCATGCTCCCGGTGCTCGTTTCGACTGCGAACGGCGTGCTCTCGATCACGCTGAACCGCCCCGACAAGCTCAATGCGTTCGTCTCCGCGATGCACGGGTTGCTGCGCGAGGCGATGACGCAGGCCGAGAGCGACCCGTCGATCCGCGCGGTGCTCCTGACCGGCGCGGGACGGGGATTCTGCGCCGGGCAGGACCTGTCCGAGCGCGACATGAACGATCCGAGGCTCGACATCGGCGGCGGGCTGGAGTCGAACTACAACCCCTTCATCCGGCGCATGCGCGCGCTGCCGAAGCCGGTGATCGCCGCGGTCAACGGCGTCGCCGCGGGCGCGGGCGCGAACGTGGCGCTCGCTTGCGACCTCGTGCTCGCCGCGCGCTCGGCCTCGTTCATCCAGGCGTTCTCGAAGATCGCGCTCGTGCCCGACTGCGGCGGCACCTACTGGCTGCCGCGCCTCGCGGGCATGCAGCGCGCGATGGGCATGGCGCTGCTCGCCGACCGCGTCTCGGCCGAAGACGCGGAGCGCTGGGGCATGGCCTGGAAAGTGGTCGACGACGCGAAGCTCATGGACGAAGCGAATGCGCTCGCACAGTCCCTGGCCGCAGGCCCCACGCATACCTACGGGATGATCAAGCAGGCGCTCTACGCTTCGCCCGCCAACACGCTCGAGGCGCAGCTCGACCTCGAGCGCGATTTCCAGCGCGAAGTCGGCCGCCACGGCGACTACCGGGAGGGCGTGGCCGCGTTCCTGGAGAAGCGAAAGCCCGCCTTCACGGGGCGCTGATGGCGAAGGCGAAGAAGTTTCCGCTCGAGCCGGTCGAGAAGGGTTCGCGCAAGTCGCTCCGCGAGCTGCAGTTGCGGCGCCTCAAGTGGTCGCTCGCGCATGCCTACGAGCACGTCCCCGCGTACCGCAAGAAGTTCGACGCCGCGGGCGTGAAGCCGAAGGACCTGAAGACGCTCGCCGACCTCGCGAAGTTTCCGCTCACGGCCAAGGCCGACCTGCGCGAGAACTACCCGTTCGGCATGTTCGCGGTGCCGATGGATCGCATCGTGCGCATCCACGCTTCCTCGGGCACGACGGGCAAGCCCACCGTTGTCGGCTACACGCAGAAGGACATCGACACCTGGTCGCACGTGATGGCGCGCTCGTTCCGCGCCGCGGGCGCGCGGCCCGGCGACAAGGTGCACAACGCCTACGGCTACGGCCTGTTCACCGGGGGCCTCGGCGCCCACTACGGCGCGGAAAGGCTCGGCCTCGCGGTGATCCCGCTTTCGGGCGGCATGACCGAGCGGCAGGTCCAGCTGATCCGCGACTTCAAGCCCGACATCATCACGGTGACCCCTTCGTACATGCTGGCGATTGCCGATGAAATGGAGCGCCAGGGCATCGACCCGAAGAAGTGCTCGCTCAGGCTCGGCCTCTTCGGCGCCGAGCCCTGGACCAACGAAATGCGCCGCCAGATCGAGCGCCGCACGTCGCTCGACGCGATCGACATCTACGGCCTGTCGGAGGTGATCGGCCCGGGCGTGGCGCAGGAGTGCGTGGAGACGAAGGACGGCCTCACGATCTGGGAGGACCACTTCTATCCCGAGATCATCGACCCGGTCACGGGCGACGTTCTGCCCGAGGGCGAGCCGGGCGAGCTCGTCTTCACCTCGCTCACCAAGGAGGCAATGCCGGTCATTCGCTACCGCACGCGCGATCTGACGCGCCTGCTTCCGCCCACGGCGCGGCCGATGCGGCGCATGGAGAAGATCACCGGACGGTCGGATGACATGCTGATCATTCGGGGGGTGAATGTGTTCCCGACGCAGATAGAAGAATTGATCCTGAAGCAGGCTGAGTTGAGTCCCCACTACGTCATGGAAGTGGAGAAGCAAGGGCCGCTCGACCACCTGACGGTGCTGGTCGAGCTCGCTCCGGGGGCCGCCGCCGCCAGGTCGGCGGCCTCGTTGGAACACGCGATCAAAGCCTACGTTGGGGTCACCGCGAACGTGAAGGTCGTACCCATTTCTTCGATCGAGCGCTCCATCGGGAAAGCGAAGCGCGTGATCGACAAGCGGCCGAAGTGATCCTGGGACTGAAAAAGAAGGACCTCGAGGACGGCGCGCGACTCGTGCGCGAGGCGGTGCCGCCCACGCCGCAGTACAGCTGGCCGCTGCTCAACGAGCGCGCGGGCACCGAGGTCTGGGTCAAGCACGAGAACCACACGGCGATCGGCGCGTTCAAGATTCGCGGGGGGCTCGTGCTCGCCGCCGAGATCAGGCGCCGCGATCCGAAATGCGAGGGCGTGATCACCGCGACGCGAGGCAACCACGGCCAATCCGTCGCCTTTGCCGGCCGCCGCCACGGACTGCGCTCGGTCATCGTCGTGCCGCACGGCAACAGCCGCGAGAAGAACGCCGCAATGCGCGCCTGGGGCGCGGAGCTGATCGAGCACGGGCGAGACTACGACGAGGCGCGCGAGCACGCGCACGGGATGTCGAAGTCGCAGGGCCTCTACTACATCGGGCCGTTCCACAAGGAGCTGGTCGTCGGCGTGGGCAGCTACGCCGAGGAGCTGTTCGCCGGTGCGCCGCCGCTCGACGAGGTCTACGTCCCGATTGGCTGCGGCTCCGGGATCTGCGGCCTGATCGCCTGGCGCGATGCGCTCGGCCTCGGCACGAAGATCGTCGGCGTCGTCTCCGAGAACGCGCCTTGCTACGCGCTCTCGTTCGAGACCGGGCGCCCGGTGGAGACGACAACCGCGCAGACCTTCGCCGACGGCATCGCCGTGCGCGTGCCGGTGCCCGAGGCGCTCGAGGCGATCCTCGCAGGCGCCGATCGCGTCGTGCAGGTGACCGACGACGAGGTGAAATCGGCGATGCGCGAGTTCTACCGCTGCACGCACAACATCGCCGAGGGCGCGGGCGCCGCGCCGCTCGCCGCGCTGCTGAAGGACCCGGAGCGCAAGGGATCGCGCTTTGGCGTCATCCTCTCCGGCGGCAACGTCGACCGGGAGTTGTTCCTCGAAGCGATGAACGGCGGCTAGGCGCGCCCTTCGAGCTTGAGCAGCGCCTGCTTCTTCGCGAGACCGCCGGCGTAGCCGGTGAGCGAGCCGTTCGAGCCGACGATGCGATGGCAGGGCACGATGATGCCGATCGGGTTGCGGCCGGTCGCCGCGCCCGCGGCGCGCGCGCTCCCCGCGTGCCCCGCGCGCCGCGCGAGCTCCGCGTAGGGGATCGTGCGGCCATAGCCGACCGCGGCGATCGCCCGCCAAACCTTGCGCTGGAAGAGCGTACCGCGCGGCGCGAGCTTCACCGTGAAGCGCGTGCGACGGCCCGCGAAATACTCGGCGAGCTCGCGCTTTGCGCGCGCAATGGGTGCGTGCGCGCCGTCGCGCTTCCATTCGCTCGCGACGTGCGGCGCGTACTTCTGGCCAACGAAGCTCACGCTCGTGAGCGCCTTGTCGTCGGCAGTGAGGAGGATCCGGCCTTGCGGGCTCGGCGTGTATTCGTAGTAGGTCATGCGCGATCCTTTTCGAGGGAGTTCCACAGGTGCATCACGGCGTACGCACGCCAGGGCCGCCACGCCTCGGCGGCAGCAAGCGCGCGCTTCGGGTCCTTTGTCCCGAGCGCTTTCAGGACGCCCAGGTCGCTGTGCGGGAAGGCGTCGGGCCAGGCGAGCGCGCGCATGGCGATGTATTGCGCGGTCCACTCGCCGACGCCGGGCAGCGCGCGCAGGCGCTCGAGCGTCGCCTCGACGTCGGCGTTCGGCACCAGCTCGAGCGCGCCGTCCGCGACCGCGCGCGCGAGGGCGAGTATCGTCTTCGCGCGCGCGCCGGGCATGCCGAGCCGCGCGATGCGCGCGGGGGTCGCGTCCGCGACGCGCTCGGCGTCGGGGAAGACGGTCCTCAGCTCCGGAAACGGGGAAGCGAAGGAATCACCGAGCGCCGCGGCGAGCCGCCCCGCGACGGTGCGCGCCGCGGCCACCGTGACCTGCTGGCCGAGGATCGCGCGGACCGCGACTTCGAAGCCATCGAAGGCGCCCGGCACGCGCATGCCGGGACGCGCCTTCGCCAGATCGCCGAGCGCGGCCGAGACCTCCACCGGGTTGCAGGCGAGGTCCGCGAGCGCCTTCACGCGCGACAGGACCGGCGGCAGGACGCGCGCGAGCGAAGCCGAGACCGAGATGCGCAGCGCCGGCTTCTTCGCCGACGGACCGACCTCGATCCAGCCGAGGTGGTCCTTGCCCTCCTGGGCGACGCGAACCGTGCGGCGATAGCGGCCGCCCTCGAGCGATTCGACGCCGGCGACGGCGCGCGCGCCGAGAAACGCGCTCACTGCGTCCCAGTCGTAAGGCGGGCGGTAGGCGAGCTCGAAAGCGAGCGCGTCGGCACCCGGCGTGGCCGCTTCGCGCATCCGCCGGCGGAGCTGCGCGGGCTGCAGGCGATAGCGTTCGCGAAACAGCGCATTGAAACGCCTCAGGCTGCCGAAGCCGCTTGCGAACGCGACCTCGGTGACCGGCAGCGGCGTGTCGGTGAGCAGGCGCTTGGCGAGGAGCAGGCGCTGCGTCTGCGCGAACTCGACCGGCGAGACGCCGAACTCCGCGCCGAACGCGCGGCGCAGGTGCCGATCGGTGATGCCGAGGCGCGCCGCGACCGCCGGCAGGCCGTCGACCTCGAGCGCGCGGTCCTCGATGAGGCTCGCGGCGGCCTGCGCGAGGCGGCTTGTCGCATCCACGCTTGCGTTGCCCGGCGCGAGCTCGGGCCGGCAGCGCAGGCACGGCCGGTAGCCCGCCGTCTCGGCCGCCGCCGCGCTCGGGTAGTAGCGGCAGTTCTCGCGCCGCGGCGGCTTCACGGTGCACACCGGGCGGCAATAGATGCGCGTCGAGGACACCGCGACGAAGAAACGGCCGTCGAAGCGCGCATCGCGCGCCCGGAGCGCGCGGTAGCAGGTGGCGGGATCGAGCGTCATGGGCCGAAGTATGGGCGCCCGCCGCCGGCCCTGCTCGCCGTTTTCGGACCTCGCGGCGCGGTGTCCGGAAACGGCGAGCCGGCGCGGTCCGCGATCTGAGAAGATGCGCCCCATGCGTCCCGCCGACCTCGCCCGCCTCGTCGCCCTCGCCGCGATCTGGGGCGCCGCGTTCATCTTCATGCGCGTGGCCGCGCCCGTGCTCGGCGCGGGCTGGACCGCGGAGCTGCGCGTGCTGCTTGGAGGCCTCGCGCTCCTCGCCTGGCTGCGGTTGGGAGGATTCGATCCCGGGCTGAGCGCGCATTGGCGCGCGTATCTGGTCGTCGGCACGTTCGGCATCGCCGCGCCTTTCGCGCTGTACTCGTTCGCCGCCGGGCATGTCCCGGCATCGCTGCTCTCCATCATGAACGCCACCTCGCCCATCTTCGGGCTGGCGTGGAACGCGTCGTTTCGCGACGAGAAGGTGACCTTGCGCAAGGTGGCGGGGCTCGTGCTCGGCGTCGCGGGCGTCGCGCTGATCGCGCGGCACGAAGGCGGCGACAGCGGGCCGATGTTCGGCTGGGCGGTTGCGGCGGCGCTGGGCGCGTGCTGTTTCTATGGGATGGTCGGGGTGCTGATCAAGCGCTTTGCGCAGGGCGTGGCCCCGAAAGGGCTCGCCGTGGGAAATCAGCTCGCGGCCGCCGTGGTGCTGATTCCGCTGCTCCCCTTCCTGCCCCCGATCGCCGTGCCCTCGCCGCTCGTCCTCGCGAACGTGCTCGCGCTTGCGCTGCTCGCAAGCGGCGTGGCCTTCGTCCTGTACTTCCGCCTGATCGCCGACCTCGGCGCGACCCGCGCCCTCACGGTCACCTACCTGATTCCGCTCTTCGGCTTGCTCTGGGGCTGGCTCTTCCTCGGTGAATCGCCCCCCCCAGCTGCGCTGGCCGGCGGGTCGTTGATCCTCGCAGGCACCTTCCTGGTGACGCGCGGCTAGAATTGGGGACAGTCCCTATTTTTCCTATTTGCGATCCACTCGCAAATGAGAAAAATAGGGACTGTCCCCATATGTATACGCAACTTTTCCGACCTCTTGAACTAGGCTTCGTCACGCTGCCCAACCGCATCCTCATGGGCTCGATGCATACGGGCCTCGAGACGCGGCCGGACGGCATCGCGCGGCTGGCCGCGTTCTACGCCGAACGCGCTCGCGGCGGCGCGGCGCTGATCGTCACCGGCGGATTCTCGCCGAACGCCGAGGGCAACCTCGGCCCGCATCCCGCGCAGATGAGCACGAAGGCCGACGCTGAGCGGCACCGGCCGATCTCGCGTGCGGTGCACGAAGCGGGAGGCCGCATCGCGCTGCAGCTCCTGCATTCGGGCCGCTATGGATTTCACAAGAACATCGTCGCGCCCTCGGCTGTGAAGGCGGGAATCAACCCGAACGCGCCGCGCGAGCTCGACGCGGCGGGCATCCAGGACATCATTGCCGCCTTCGCCGCGGCCTCGGCGCTCGCGCGCGCAGCGGGCTACGACGGCATCGAAGTCATGGGCTCCGAGGGATACCTGCTCACGCAGTTCCTCGCGCCGCGCGTGAACCAGAGGCAGGACGACTGGGGCGGAAGCCTCGAGAACCGCATGCGCCTGCCGGTCGAGGTGGTGCGCGCGTGCCGCGCCGCGGCGGGCGACGATTTCATCCTCGTCTACCGCATTTCCGCGCTCGAGCTGGTCGAGGGCGGTCTGTCGGCCGAGGAGATTGCGCTCGTCGCCAAGGCGATCGAAAAGGCCGGCGCGACGCTGCTCAACACCGGGATCGGCTGGCACGAGGCGCGCATCCCGACGATCGCGCAGGCCGTGCCGCGCGGCGGATTCTCCTGGGCGACGCGCAACCTCAAGCAGGCGGTGAAGATCCCGGTCGTCGCCTCGAACCGCATCAACGACCCGGACACGGCCGAGGCGATCCTTGCACGCGGCGACGCGGACATGGTCTCGCTCGCACGCGCCTTCCTTGCCGACGAAGCCTTCGCCGCCAAGGCGCGCGCGGGCGACCGCGCGGGCATCAACGTGTGCATCGCCTGCAACCAGGCCTGCCTCGACCACTACTTCATCGGCGAGCCCGCGAGCTGCGTCGTCAACCCGCGCGCAGGGCGCGAGACCGAGCTCGTCTATCGCCCGGCCAAGGCCCGCAAGCGCGTCGCCGTGGTAGGCGGCGGGCCCGCGGGACTGTCCTGCGCCGCGGTCGCCGCCGAGTGCGGCCACGAGGTGACGCTGTTCGAAAGATCGGCGGAGCTCGGCGGGCAGTTCAACCTCGCCAAGCACATCCCCGGAAAGCAGGAGTTCGCCGAGTCGATCGCCTACTACGCCGAGCGGCTGCGTCGCGCCGGCGTGAAGCTACGGCTCAATCACGCGCCGGGCGAGGCCGAGCTCGCCGCCTTCGATGAGGTCGTACTTGCAACCGGGATCGACGCGCGCCGGCCCGACATCCCGGGGATCGACCACCGCAGCGTCGTGGGCTACGCGGACCTGCTCTCGGGCCGCGCGCAGCCGGGCGCGAACGTCGCGATCATCGGCGCGGGCGGCATCGGCTTCGACGTGGCGCTCTACCTCCTCGAGCGCAACGACCGCGACACGCTCGACGCGCAGGCGTTCGCTGCGCACTGGGGCATCACGCGCGAGCGCAAGGCGCCGGGCGGGCTGGCGCCCAAGGGCGCCGCGCCGGTTCACCCCGCGCACCGGATCACGATGCTCAAGCGCTCGGCCGGCGCCTTCGGCGCGACGCTCGGGCGCACGACGGGCTGGGTGCACCGCGCCGAGCTCGCGCGCAACGGCGTGACGCAGCTCAAAGGCGTGCAGTACCGGCGCATCGACGACGCGGGCGTGCACATCGCGCTCGACGGCAAGGAGCAGGTCGTTGCCGCGGACACGGTCGTGATCTGCGCGGGCCAGGAGCCGCGCCGGCCTTTCGCGGCGAAGCACGTGATCGGCGGCGCGAAGCTCGCGGCCGAGCTCGACGCGAAGCGCGCGATGCGCGAGGGCGCGGAGCTGGGAGCAGGCCTGTGAACGCCGCCGCCGCCCACGCTCTCTTCGCGCGCATTGCCGCCAATGTCGAGTCGGTGATGCGCGGCCAGCACGCGCAGGTGCGAAAGCTCCTCGCCGCGTTCGCCGCGGGCGGGCACGTGCTGGTGGACGACTTCCCCGGCACCGGCAAGACCACGCTCGCCAAGAGCCTCGCGGCCTCGATCGGCGCGAAGTTCTCGCGCGTGCAATTCACGCCGGACCTGCTGCCCTCGGACATCCTCGGCGTGTCGGTGTTCAACCAGCGCGACCAGACCTTCGAATTCCGCGAGGGACCGGTCTTCACCAGCATCCTGCTCGCCGACGAGGTGAACCGCGCCTCGCCGCGCACGCAGTCGGCGCTGCTCGAAGTCATGGCCGAGGGGCAGGTCTCGGTCGAAGGCCGCACGCATGTGATGGATCCGCTTTTCTTCGTCATGGCGACGCAGAACCCGGTGGAATTCCGCGGCACCTACCCGCTGCCCGAGGCGCAGATGGACCGCTTCGCGCTGTGCCTCGCGCTCGGCTACGTCGACGCCGACACCGAGGTCGCAGTGCTCTCGGCGCAGGAGCTCGGCCACCCGCTCGAGCGCATCGGACCCGTGGCCTCGCGCGAGGAGGTGCTCGCGTTGAAGGACGCCGCGCGGCGCGTGCGCGTGGCCGACGAGATCCGGCACTACGTGGTCGAGCTCGTGCGCCGCACGCGCACGGCGCCGCAGGTCGTGCTGGGCTGCGGGCCGCGCGCCTCGATCGCGCTCGCGCACACCGCGCGCGCTCTCGCGCTCTTCGACGGCGAGCCCTACGTGCGCCCCGAGCACGTCCAGGAGCTCGCGGTCGCCACGCTCGCGCACCGCATGGTGCTCGATCCGCAGGCGCGCTTCGCCGGCGTCTCGGCCGCTTCGCTCGTCGCCGACCTGCTGCGCGAGGTGAAGGTCCCGGCGTGAAGCGGCCCCTGTACTGGGCCTTGGGCGCGTTCAGCGCGCTCGATCACTGGCTGCGCGAGCGCCTGACGCCGGCGGGATGGATTGCGCTCGGCGCCGCGGGCGCGGCCGGCGCCGCGGGGCTCGACACCAGCCAGAACGCGAGCTACCAGGCGGCGACCTTGCTCGGCGCGCTGCTGCTCATCGCCTACGGCGCGAGCTTCACGTTCCGCGCCCGCGTGGAGGCGCACCGCGAGCTTCCGCGCTATGCGACCGCGGGCGAGCCCTTCGCCTACAGCGTCGTCCTTGCCAACCGCAGCAAGCGCGCGCTGAAGGGAGCGACGCTACGCGAGCGCCTGCGCGATCCGCGGCCGCGCTACGATGAGTGGCGCCGCGCGCGCGAGCCGGGCGAGGAAAAGCGCAACTGGTTCGACCGCAACATGGGGTACTTCCGCTGGCGCTGGCTGATCGACCGGCGCTCGCCCCAGGCGCGCCCCGAGGCCGAAGTACCGGCGCTCGCGCCCGGCGCCGGGCGCGCGGTGCGCCTCACG
>JBOIFE010000121.1:0-14584 GCA_050741015.1 Burkholderiales bacterium
CCTTGCCGAACATCTGCTGCGGCGGCTCGGTGATCCCGATGTAATTGCCGTAGGATTTCGACATCTTCTGCACGCCGTCGGTGCCTTCCAGCAGCGGCATGGTGAGGACGATCTGCGGCGGCTGAGCGTAATGGCGTTGCAGTTCACGGCCCATCAGCAGATTGAATTTCTGGTCGGTGCCGCCGAGCTCGACATCGGCCTTCATGGCGACCGAGTCGTAGCCCTGCATGAGCGGATAGAGCAGCTCGTGCACGGCGATCGGCTGCCCGCCGCGGTAGCGCTTGGCGAAATCGTCGCGCTCGAGCAGCCGCGCCAGCGTATAGCGCGCCGCGAGCCGGATCATGCCCTCGGCGCCGAGCTTGTCGGACCACTCGGAGTTGAACAGGACCTGGGTGCGCGCCTCGTCCAGGATCTTGAACGCCTGCGTCCGGTAGCTCCGGGCGTTCTCCAGGATCTGCTCGCGCGACAGCGGCGGGCGCGTCTGGTTCTTGCCCGTGGGGTCGCCGATCATGCCGGTGAAGTCGCCGATCAGGAATTGCACCTGGTGACCGAGCTGCTGGAAATCGCGCAGCTTGTTCATCACCACCGTGTGGCCGAGGTGCAGGTCGGGCGCAGTCGGATCGAGCCCGAGCTTGACGCGCAGCGGCACGCCGCGCGCGAGCTTGCGCGCGAGCTCGGCCTCGACGATCAGTTCCTCGGCGCCGTGCTTGATGCGCGCGAGGGCGTCGTCGATGGGAGTGGGCGGGGTTTGCCGCATGGGCAATTCTTGGCTAGACTGATGCAGGCATCTGAATAAAAAAGAATTCTAGCCGATCCATGCGCGAATTCGCGCCCCTCACGCGTGCCGCCCTGATCGTCGTGCTCGCCTTGTCGGGTGCGGTCGTCGCGTTCGCGACGCTCGCGCCCTCGCCGGATGCCGAGGCCGCCCTGCTGCGCCATGCAGTCGTCGAGACCCTGCCGATCGATGCCGGCGCGGCCGTGCTGCCCGTCCCGGATCGATACGTGCGCGAGGAGCGCTTCAAGCGCGGCGACACGCTGGCGGCCGTGTTCGCGCGGCTCGGCGTGACAGGCGATGACCTGCGCGCGCTTGTGCGCTTGCCTTCGCTCCGGTTCCTGCGCACCGGGCAGGTCGTGAACGCCGAGACCGACGCTGCCGGCCGACTGCTTCGGCTGAGCTTTCTATCCGCGCGCGAAACCGAGATCGTGATCGAGCACGCGGGCGGGAATTACACCGCCCGGGAGGCCCCCGCGCTGTTGCGGGTCGAGGTGCAGATGGGCGCGGGCATGGTCGAGTCCTCGCTGTTCGGCGCCACGGACGCAGCCAGCGTGCCCGACAGCGTCGCGATCCAGGTGGCCGACATTTTCGCCGGCGACGTGGATTTTCATCGCGAGCTGCGCCGTGGCGACCGCTTCGCCGTGGTGTACGAGCAGTACTTTCTCGGCGGACGCGCGGTGCACGCGGGGCGGGTGCTCGCGGCCGAATTCGTGAACCAGGGTCGCTTGCTGCGTGCCGTGCGCTACGAGACCGCGCGCGGCAGCGCCGGCTACTACGCGCCCGACGGCAGCAACCTGCGCAAGGCGTTCCTGCGCTCGCCGCTCGAGTACACGCGCATCAGTTCCAGCTTCGGCATGCGGCGCCACCCGTTCCTGAAGTCCTGGCGCGAGCACACCGGCGTGGATTACGCCGCGCCGCGCGGTACCCGGGTGTTCGCGGCCGGCGACGGCGTGGTCGAGTTCGTCGGACCCAAGGGCGGATACGGCAACGCGGTAATCCTGCGGCATCGCGGCGACGTCTCGACGCTCTACGGGCACCTGTCGCGGTTCGCGGCCGGCCTGCATCGCGGCGAGCGCGTCGCCCAGGGCGATCTCGTCGGCTATGTCGGCAGCACGGGCTGGGCCACGGGACCGCACCTGCACTACGAGTTCCGCATCGCGGGTCGCGCCCGCAACCCCTACGCCATTGCGATGCCGGCCGGCGAGCCCGTGCCGGCGACCGAGCGCGATGCCTTCCGCGCCCGCACGGCGCCGCTCATGGCACGGCTCGACCTGATTTCGGGCGAACGCCTCGCGCGGCTGGAGTGAGTGGCGAACTCTTCGTCGGCCTCATGTCGGGGACCAGCCTCGACGGGATCGACGCAGTGCTGGTCGACTTTTCCGGGGCCTCGCCTGTCGTGCTGCGGCACGTCCATCACGGCTTCGAGCCATCGCTGCGCGAGGCGCTGCTCGAGCTTCAGGCCCCGGGCTCCGACGAGCTTGAACGTGGCGCCGAGTGCGCCAATCGGCTCGCCCATGCCTATGCGAGGGCCGTCGCAGCGACGCGGGCCGACGCCGCGGTGCAGGCGATCGGGTGCCACGGCCAGACGGTCCGGCACCGGCCCGATTCGGGCTACACGCTGCAGCTCGGCAACGCTGCGCTGCTCGCCGAGCTGACCCGGAACCGGGTCATCTCGGACTTTCGCAGCCGCGATGTCGCCGCGGGTGGGCAGGGCGCGCCGCTCGTCCCTGCGTTCCATGCCGCCGTGTTCGGCAACCGTTCGGAGAGTCGCGTCGTGCTGAACCTCGGCGGCATCGCAAACCTGAGCTGGCTGCCCGCGACCGGGGACGTGCGCGGATTCGACACGGGCCCGGGCAACTGCCTCATGGACCTGTGGGCCTCGCGCCATCTCGGCCGGCCGTTCGACGATCGCGGCGCCTGGGCCGCGGGCGGGCGTCTGGACGCGGCGCTCCTCGACGCGATGCTTGCGGAGCCCTACTTCGCCAAGCCGCCGCCGAAGAGCACCGGGCGCGATCTGTTCAACGCCGCATGGCTCGACCGGCACCTTTCATCGCGCGTGGCCCCCAAGGACGTGCAATCGACCCTTCTGCAGCTGACCACGACCAGCGCCGCTGAAGCGATTCGACGCCACTGCGCGGGCGCCGCGCGGCTCATCGCCTGCGGCGGTGGCGTCGCGAATGCGCATCTGATGCAAAGCCTGGCCGAGGCGCTCGCACCGCTTCCGGTCGAATCGAGCGCGCGCTTCGGGCTCGAGCCGACCGCAGTCGAGGCTAGCGCCTTCGCGTGGCTTGCGCGCGAAGCGCTCGCCGGGCGGCCGGGAAACGTGCCGTCGGTGACGGGCGCGCGCGGTCCGCGCGTGCTTGGCGCGATCTATCCGCCCTAGAAATGCAAACGGGGGACCGAAGTCCCCCGCTCGATGGCCGCCCGCGCGGCGTTCTCAGGTCGAGAACGACGAGCCGCAACCGCAGGTGGAGGTCGCGTTCGGATTCTTGATCACGAACTGCGCGCCCTCCAGCCCTTCCTGGTAGTCGATCTCCGCGCCAACGAGGTACTGGTAGCTCATCGGGTCGATCAGCAGCGTCACGCCGTTCTTCTGCATGACGGTGTCGTCCTCGTTCTGCACCTCGTCGAAAGTGAACCCGTACTGGAAGCCCGAGCAGCCGCCGCCGGACACGAAGACCCGGAGTTTCAACTCCGTGTTGCCTTCTTCCTCGATCAGCTGCTTCACTTTGCCCGCCGCGTTGTCGGAAAAGACCAGCGGCACGGGCATCTCGGTCACTGCGTTCATGTCGTCGCTCCGTTCGCTATTTGTCGCCACCGGAGGCGAGCTTCAGCTCGACCCCCTTTGCCTCGGCACCGCCATGATGCACGAGGCGCCCTTCGACCACGGCGCCCTGCTGGATCTCCAGGCTCTTGTAGTGCACGTCGCCTTTGACGCGCGAACCGACCTGGAGTTCAAGCGACTCGGCCGCGTGCACGGGACCGTTGATGGTGCCGTTGACGACGATGTGCGATGCGGCCACCTCGCCGTCGATGCGCGCGTGCTCGGACACGACCAGCGTGCCGGGCTGGTCGGGCAGCGCGGCGACGTTGCCGCGCACCGCGCCGTCGACGCGCAGGCCTCCGCTGAAGAACACGTTGCCTTCGATGCGCGTCGTCGCTCCGATCAGGCTGTCGATCCGGCTTTGCGGTTTCGGGCTCTTGCTGAACATGGCCTGGTACCTCGCTACCCCGGCGTCGCCGTCTGCGCCGCCTTGATCTGATCCGACCCGGACTCGTAGACCCGCACCTGCACGTTCTCCACCTTGGCCTTCGGATCCACGCGGAAGATCCCTTCGACGCGATGGAACTGCCTGAAATTCAACCGAAAAGCCTCCGCGCTCGGGTCGCCCGCTTCGGGGAAAACCATCATAGCACTTTTGCCCCCCTCCGATAGGCTGACCACGAGCTCCATGCGCCCCTGGAAGTCGCGATCCCGCCGGCTTCCCGGCGCAAGCAGCAACAGCAGCCGATAGCGATATTCCCCGGGCAGCACGTCGGGTCCGACCTTGAAGCGGTTGATCGACAGCGGGTTCGCGGCCCGCGATTCCGCCGACAGCATGCTTTCGAAGATCGCGAGCTCCTCGCGCAGCCGCGCGGTTTCCTGCTCGAGGCCGCGGATCTGCTGCGTGAGCTTGAGCTGCGCGGTGCGCTCGATCGCAAGCCGGCTGTCGGCAGCGTTGGCGATCGCGCGCAGGCGCTCGAGCTCGGCGCGCGTCGACTGCAAGTCGTGCTGCGCGTCCTCGAGCGCCTGCTCGACCTCGCTGCGGTCGAAGCCCGCGAAGCGCCGGCCCGCGTCGTACATCCAGGCCGCGAGCGCCGCCGAGCACGCCAGCACGACGATGAGGCCGACCCAGCGCAGGTACCACGCGACCTCGGAACGGACCGACACACGCGGCGCCGCGATGCCGAATCGCCGGCGCAGCTTGAAGAAGCGGCTCGTGAAGTGCACGGTGCGATGATGCCCTTGCCGCGACCCGAAAACAAAAGGCCGCCCGCGGGCGGCCTCAGGAGTCCTGGCGCGTGGCGGCGGCCAACTAGCGCTTGGAGTACTGCTTGCGCCGGCGAGCCTTGTGCAGGCCGACCTTCTTGCGCTCGACCTCGCGCGCGTCTCGCGTCACCAGCCCGGCGGCGCTGAGCACGGGCTTGAGCGCCGCGTCGTATTCGACCAGCGCGCGGGTAATGCCGTGCCGCACGGCACCGGCCTGGCCGTTCTCGCCGCCGCCTTGCACGTTAACCGTGATGTCGAAGCTCGACACGTTCTTCGTCAGTTCCAGCGGCTGGCGCACGATCATGCGCCCGGTGTCGCGGGAGAAGAACTGGTCCACGGGCTTGCCGTTGACCGTGATCACGCCCTTTCCGGGCTTGAGGAAGACGCGGGCGACCGAGCTCTTGCGCCGTCCCGTGCCGTAGTAATAGTCGCCGACCATGGTGTGCGTCCTCAGATGTCGAGCGCGCGGGGCTGCTGCGCCGCGTGCGGGTGCGTGTCCGACCCGTAGACCTTCAGTTTCCTCAGCATCGCGTAGCCGAGGGGCCCCTTGGGCAGCATGCCCTTGACCGCCTGCTGGAGCGCGCGGCCCGGGTGCCGTGCCTGGAGCTTGGCGAAGTTCGTCTCGCGCAGCCCGCCGGGAAAGCGCGTGTGCCGGTAGTACATCTTGTCCTGCGCCTTGCGACCGGTGACGCGGATCTTCGACGCGTTCACCACGACGATGAAATCGCCGGTGTCGACGTGCGGCGTATATTCGGGCTTGTGCTTGCCGCGCAACCGCGAGGCGATCTGGGTCGCCAGCCGGCCGAGGATCTTGCCCTCGGCGATGACGAGATACCATCCTTGCACGACTTCGTGGGGCTTGGCGGAGTAGGTCTTCATGTTGCGAAGTGGAGAAAAGGCGCGGATTTTAGGGGACCCCGGGCAATGCGTCAAACCCTTGAGCAGACAAAAAAAAGCGCAGCCCGAAGGTTGCGCTGAATCCACCAAAGGAGGAGGGTGGAGGAGACAACATGCGTGGCGCGCAGAACGCGCGACAGCAACGGCTCGAATTCTGGCGCAACGGATGCTGCAATGCAATACTTGCTGCCTCATTTCCCGGCACGGTTTCGCTAGTTCATCCGGGTCGTTCTTATATCCATGATTTTTATATCTTTGCAACAGATGACTCCGATGTCCCGTCCCAGGCATCCTGGTTCTCGCAGGAACATGCAATAAAACATTTGTTGCGGTGCAAAATTCGATGATTATTCTGGAGATTCCCGATGGAGTGCGTCGTCAGGTGGTCTGGTTCGGGCATGTCATTTATCGCCGAAACGGGGAGCAACCATGTGCTGGTCATGGACGGCGCGCCTGAAGGCGGGGGCCACAACCTTGCGCCACGCCCGATGGAGACCGTGCTCGCCGGGGCGGGCGGCTGCACAGCCTACGACGTGGTGGTGATCCTCAAGAAGAGCGGCCAGGACGTCACGGGCTGCGAGGTGCGCCTCGAAGCCGAGCGCGCCGATACCGATCCCAAGGTCTTTACCCGCATCCGCACGCGCTTCCTGGTCCGCGGTCGCGGCCTGAAGCGAAATCTCGTCGAGCAGGCCGTGAGGCTTTCGCACGAAAAGTACTGCTCCGCGACCGCCATGCTGGCGAAGACCGCCGAAATCACACGGGAAGTCGAGATCGCGGAAGGGTAAGGTCGCTCGCCCTCAGAGGCGATAGGCGACGGCCGTCATCACTTTCGCCGCGACACGCATTGCGTCCCGCAGGGGCGCTGACATAGCCCCTGCGCCCAGGTCGACCGCGGTCTGGCGATGACGCGCCTCATCGTCGCGCATCGCCTCGACGATGCGACGGGTACGCGCATCGCCCGGGGCGAGCCTCGCGAGATGTCCGTCGAGGTGGTCCTCGACCTGGCGCTCGGTCTCGGCGAGGAACGCCAGGTTCCAGCGGTCACCGAACAGCCCCGCCCCGACGCCCAGCGCCAGCGCGCCCGCGTACCAGAGCGGATTGAGCAGGCTGGGGCGCCCGCCGAGCTCGCGGATGCGCGCCGCGCTCCACGCGAGGTGATCGGCTTCCTCCCGCCCCGCGCGCTCCAGCGCTTCGCGGTTCCCTGACTCGCGCGCTGTCCACGCCTGGCCCTGGTAGAGCGCCTGCGCGCAGACTTCGCCCACGTGGTTCACCCGCATCAGCGCTGCCGAGTGCGCGCGCTCCTCGGGCGACAGCTCGCCTTCTTCAACGCCGGCCGCGGGATCCGGGCGCACGGCCTGTACCACACCGGCCACGGCGCGTAGCGCGCGGTCGAATTCGGCGATCAGCGTGTCGACAAGTGCCTCGGGGCTTTGCATCTTCATTCCCCTGCTGGCCCGGGCATGTAGAGGATTCGTCCGCCGTGCTCCTGCACGAGCTTTTCGGCGCGCTTGCAGGTCATCGGCGCGGGCTGGCGGTCCGCCGTGACGCGGGCATACCACGGCCGGCAGTAGCCGGGCGGCGGCAGCTGCTCCGGCGCGATGCCGTCGAAATTGCTCGGCCCGTAGTCCACGGCGAGCGTGCGCCCGCTACGGAAGGATGCCGGCGAGATGGCCTTGATCACGCGCCCGCCATGCGCCGATGCGAGCGAGTGCGCGCGCGCACAGGGCATCGACGGCGGCTGCCATTGCGGCGGCAGCTCCGTGTACCAGATACGGCACTGGCCGAGCGGAGGCACGCCCTCCGGCGGAACCTGGAATTCGGCGGGTGCGCCCGGCGCGGGCCGCTCCGTGCCGCCGGGCGCGGCACAGCCCGCGAGTGCGGCGGCTACGATTCCGGCAGTCAGGAGCTTGCGATTCATCCGGCGATCTTACGCGTTCACCCGGGCAAAAAAAAAGCCGCCCCCGGAGGGGCGGCTTGAGACATGCGAATCTTCGCTGGCTTGGCGCCAGCGTCGACTTAGAACGAGTGCGCGAGACCGACGCTGACGCCCGTCGTACCGCTGGCAGAGTTCACGCCCAGCACGGTGCCTTGATCCGCGACGCCGCTAATCGTGATGGCGCCGGTGCTGGCGCTGATGGTCCCCGTTTGGCCGGTGATCGAGGTGTGATCGAACGCGACATACATCGTCGTGCGCTTGGACAGGTAGTAGTCCAGGGCGACGATCGCCAACTTGCGCGAGCCGACTTCCGTGCCGTTTGCCTTGAACTTGTTGTCGTAGTAGCCGACACGGCCGTTCAGGGTCGGGGAGAACGCGTACTGCACGCCCGCCAACAGCAGCGGGGTCTTCAATTCAGCAGCCGTGGCGTCGGCCTTGACGGTGGTCTCCGAGTAGCCGAGACGCAGCGTGAAGCCGCCAAGGACCCACGCGCCGCCGAAGTTGGCCGTATCGGTCTTCAGGTCACCCAGTGCCGGCGTAATGACCTGCTTCTGACTCGAAACCGCAGCCGCCAGCGTGAGGGAGCCGATCGCGAAATCGCCGTTGATGCCGTAGCGCGAGCCGCTGCTGGTGTTGTCCGTCACTTCGCCGAGCGCGTAATCCAGACGGATACCGCCCGTGCCGAAGCGGAAGCCAGCCGTCACCAGGTTCGACGAACGCACGCCCGCTGTGTTAAGGCCCGCGCTCGGGGTGATGCCCGTGTAGGTGTAGCTCATCGGGTCATAGATGCCCTGCGTCTTGAAGTTCACCGTGTAGTCCCGGCCGAGGTCGATGCTCATTCCGCTCTTGGACAAGCCGACGAGCATCTTGCGCTGGAACAGGCCCTGGTTTTGGGTGTTCGTCCCAGCGCCCTGAGCTGGGCTCGAGCCCAACGCACCGGTGTCGGAGCCGAACTGGCCTTCGAACCAGTAGTTGGTCATCAGCCCGCCGCCCAGATCTTCCGACCCGCGGAAGCCCCAGCGGTTGGTCGTGCGCTCGCCGTCGGTCACGGTCATCAAATTGCCCGTCTCCGTGCCGGTCGTAACGACTTTCGACTGGCTGCGCAGGCCGGTGTCGACTGTGCCGAACACCTCCACGGCCATCGCCACGCCCGGAACTGCGAGCGCGCCGGCGACTGCCGCGGCAAGAAGTTTCTTCTTCATGAAAAAGTCTCCCGACTAGTTGGAAAGAACGGAGCGCTTTCGCACCCCGGCTTCAACCCCTCACGTGAGAAGTTAGGCGAATTCTCCCTCGCGCTATTGCGCGCAAGCAACGGCGGTGTGCGTTACTACCTGCGAATACTGGATGGGTGTTGTATTAATGCAACAGATGGAATTATGTATTATTTATTATTATAATCAATACTTTAGATAAAATTATAGTATTTGCTGCAGTGCTTCGCCCGGATCTTCTGCCCGCATGAACGCCTCCCCCACGAGAACGACCTCCACACCCCGCTCCCGGAGAAAGCGCACGTCGCTCGCCGTCGAGATCCCGCTTTCGGACACGACGAGCCGGCCCGGCGGCACGCGCGCGGCAAGCGTGACCGTGGTATCGAGCTTCGTCTCGAACGTGCGCAGGTCGCGGTTGTTGATGCCGACGAGCGGCGTGCGCAACTGCAGGGCGAGCTCCAGCTCCGCGCCGTCGTGCACCTCCGCCAGCACCGCCATGCCGAGATCGAGCGCGGCGTCCTCGAGGGCGCGCATCTCGGGCAGCGCGAGCACGGCGGCAATGAGCAGGATGCAGTCCGCGCCGAGCGCGCGCGCCTCGAACACCTGGTAGGGGTCGATGATGAAATCCTTGCGCAGCACCGGCAGCGCGCAGGCTCCGCGCGCGGCGGCCAGGTGCTCGGGCGCGCCCTGGAAATACTCGCGGTCGGTGAGCACCGACAGGCACGCTGCGCCGCCGCGCTCGTAGCTGCGCGCGATCGCCGCAGGATCGTAGTTTTCCCGCAGCAGGCCCTTCGAGGGACTCGCGCGCTTCGATTCGGCGATCACGGCCGGCCGGCCGGCGGCGATCTTCGCGCGCAGCGCTCCGACGAAGTCCCGGACCGGGGGCGCGGAGCGGGCGCGGCGCTCCATCTCCGCCCAAGGGATCTCGCCCTTCGCGGCCGCGATTTCCTCTCGTTTGGTGCCGAGTATTCGTTGCAGGGTGTCAGACACAGGCGCTGTGCCAGGAAAGCGGCGCGGACCTATGGCAGAACAAGACGAGCAGCTGCGGAGTCCTCGTCGAGAACCAGCTTCAAGCGTCAGACGCAAGAAGGCCGTGCTCTCGATCGGCCGCGTACTCCAGGCAGGCCCGGATGTCCTCCGCGGTGAGGTAGCAGAAATCCCGCAGGATCTGTTCCTGGGACATGCCGGAGGCGAGGTAGCCGAGGACATCATACACGGTGACGCGCAGACCGCGGATGCAGGGCTTTCCGCTTCGTTTCCCCGGCTCGAGGGTGATGATGTTCCGGTAGCTCATGGCGCGGAGCTATCCGGGAGCGCCGGGACCGCCTTCGCCCTGGTCGCGGTCCGCGACACGCGATAGAAGGCCCGCGATCTGGCGTTCCAGAACCGGAACGTCACGCTTCACGGTTCTCCAGATGATCTCCAGGTCCACCGTAAAGTAACCGTGGGCGACCCGGTTACGCATCAGATAAATATCTGCCCAAGGCACATCAGGGTGTTGCGCGGAGAAGTCAGGATGAACGCGTTCGATGTTGCGGGCCGCCTCGCCGATCACTTCGATGTTGCGGATTACCGCGTCCTGGACCAACTCGTCCTTCAGAAATGCGGCCTCGTCCATCGCGCCGGCATAGCGGCCGATCCGCCGAATGGCCTGCAGCATGTGGTCGAGGTAGTCGGGTACGCGTAGCGCACCGCCGCTCATCAGGAAAACCCGCGTCGGCGTCGAGTCATACGGGCTCCGCCTCCGAAAGTATCCGCTCCCGGGACTTCTCCGGCAATGCCCTCGGCGTCAGTACGTCGACGGTCACGCCGAGCAGCTTTTGCAGCCGATTCTGAATCCGCGCAATGTCCAGCAAAGTCGTATCCGGCATGGGATCGACCAGCAGGTCGAGGTCGCTGCTCTCGGTGTCGTCGCCGCGCAAAACGGATCCAAACACCCGGGCATTGCGCGTGCCATTCTGCTCGACGACGCGGCGGATGTCGTCCCGGTGAAAGCGCAGCGCTTCGGAAGGTTTCATTGAAAGCCTCTATCCCGGCGCGATTCTACCCCTTCACGCCCTGCGAAAACGCCACGAACTGGTCGAGCTTCTGCCGCGCCTCGCCCTTGGCGATGGCGCGCCGCGCGCGGTCGATGCCGGCCTGCATCGACTCGGCGACACCCGCCACGTAGATCGCCGCGCCGGCGTTGAGCAGCACGATGTTGAGCGCGGGCCCGGGCTGGCCCTCGAGCACCGCCAGGATCATCTGCTTCGACTCGTCGACCGTGTTGACCTGGATCGCGCGCCGGTCGTAGAGCTCGATGCCGAACTGCTGCGGGTGGATCGTGTACTCGCTGATCTCGCCGCCCTTCAATTCGCCCACCAGGGTCTCGCCCGAGATCGAGATCTCGTCGAGCCCCTCGAGGCCGTAGACGATCATCACGTGCTTCGAGCCCAGGCGCTGCAGCGCGCGCACCTGGATGCCGACGAGGTCGGGATGGAACACGCCCATCACCTGGTTGGGCGCCCCGGCCGGGTTGGTGAGCGGCCCGAGGATGTTGAACAGGGTGCGCACGCCCAGTTCCTTCCTCACCGGCGCCGCGTGCTTCATCGCCGCGTGGTGCGCGGGCGCGAACATGAAGCCCAGGCCGAGCCGCTCGATCGCCTGCCCGGTCTGCGCGGGACTGAGCGCGATGTTCGCGCCGAGCGCCTCCAGCACCTCGGCGCTGCCCGAGGCCGACGACACCGAGCGGCCCATGTGCTTGGCGACGCGCGCGCCCGCCGCCGCGGCGACGAACGCGGCCGCCGTGGAGACGTTGAAGGTATGCGCGGCGTCGCCGCCGGTGCCGCAGGTGTCCACCAGGTGGCGCGGGTCGGCGACCTTGACCGGCGTGGCGAACTCGCGCATCACCTGCGCCGCCGCCGCGATCTCGCCGATCGTCTCCTTCTTCACCCGCAGGCCGATGACGAAGCCGGCGATCTGCGCCGGCGTCAGCTCGCCGCGCATGATCTGGCGCATGACGTGCAGCATCTCGTCGTGGAACACCTCGCGATGCTCGACCGTCCTCTGGATCGCCTCGGCGACCGTGATCTGCTTCATGACGCGTCTCCCTTGAGAAAATTCTCCAGCATGCGGTGGCCGTGCTCCGTGAGCAGGGCCTCGGGATGGAACTGCACGCCTTCGATGGCGAGCGACCGGTGCCGCAGCCCCATGATTTCGCCGTCTTCCGAGCGGGCACTCACTTCGAGTATGTCCGGCACGCTGCCTTGCTCCACCACCAGCGAGTGATATCGCGTCGCGGTGAAGTCGTTGGGGACGCCGGCGAAAACACCGCGAGCGTCATGGCGGATGGTGGACACCTTGCCGTGCATCACCTGGCCCGCGCGCACCACCTTGCCGCCGAAGGCCTGGCCGATCGCCTGGTGGCCCAGGCACACGCCCAGGATCGGCACCTTGCCCGCCAGCCGCGCGATCAGGGCGAGCGAAATCCCGGCCTCGTTCGGCGTGCAGGGTCCGGGCGAGATGACCAGGCGCTCCGGCGCCAGCGCTTCGACCGCGTCGACGCTCAGCTCGTCGTTGCGCACCACTCTGATCTCGGCGCCGAGCTCGCCCAGGTACTGCACCAGGTTGTAGGTGAACGAGTCGTAGTTGTCGAGTACCAGGATCATGGCGCCGCCGCCGCCGCCACTTCGGCGGCGCGCAGCAGGGCACGCGCCTTGTGCAGCGTTTCCTGCCACTCGGACTGGGGATCGGAGTCCGCCACCACGCCGGCGGCGGCCTGCACGTGCAGCTGGCCGTCCTTCAGCACGGCGGTGCGGATGGCGATCGCCACGTCCATGTCGCCGTTGAATCCCAGGTAGCCGACCGCGCCGCTGTACACGCCGCGCTTCACCGGCTCGAGCTCGTCGATGATCTGCATGGCGCGCACCTTGGGCGCGCCGGTCACGGTGCCCGCCGGGAAGCTGGCCTTGAACACGTCGATCGCGTCCACGCCCGGCGCGCAGCGACCCTCCACGTTGGAAACGATGTGCATGACGTGCGAGTAGCGCTCGACCACCATCGTTTCCGTCACCTTCACGCTGCCGGTGGCGGCGACGCGGCCGACGTCGTTGCGGCCCAGGTCGATGAGCATCACGTGCTCGGCGCGCTCCTTGGGATCGGCGAGCAGCTCCGCGGCGATGCGCGCGTCGTCCTCCGGCGTGGCGCCGCGCGGCCGCGTGCCGGCGATCGGCCGCAGGGTGATGCGCTCGCCCGCGACGCGCACCAGGATCTCCGGCGAGGCGCCGATCACGTGATGGTCGCCGAAATCGAAATAGAACATGTACGGCGAGGGGTTCAGGCTGCGCAGCGCGCGGTACAGCGCGATCGGCGGCGCGTGGAATTCGCGCGACGTGCGCTGCGAGACCTGCACCTGCATGCAGTCGCCGGCGAAGATGTACTCCTTGGTGCGCCGCACCGCGGCGAGGAACTCCGCTTCGGAGATGGAGCGGCTGAGCGGCGCCTCCCCGGGTCCCGCCTGCGGCTGCGCCAGCACCATGCCCTCGGGCAGCGGCGCGGCGAGGCGCGCGCGCAGGTGCTCGAGCCGCTCGCAGGCCCCGCGCCAGGCACCTGGCTGGCGCGGGTCGGCGTACACGACCAGGTGCAGCTTGCCCATGACGTTGTCCACTACCGCCAGCTCGTCGGACACGAGCAGCAGCGCGTCAGGCGTGCCCAGGGCGTCGGGCTTCGCGGCGCCGAGCGCGCGCGGTTCGACGTGGCGCACGGTCTCGTAGCCGAAGTAGCCGGCGAGGCCTCCCGGAAACTTCAGCGCGCCCGGAGCCGGGGCCACGCGATCGCGCTTGAGGTAGGCACGCACGAACTCGAGCGGGTCGCCCTCGGCCTGCTCCAGGCAGACGTCGGCGCCGCGCGCGTCGCGCAGCAGCCGCCGTACCGTGGCGCCTCGGGCCTCGATGCGCTCGGCGCAAGCCAGGCCGATGAAGGAATAGCGCCCGAAGCGCTCGCCGCCGACCACCGACTCGAGCAGGTAACTGTAGGGGCCGCCGGCCAGCTGCAAGTACACCGCCAGCGGCGTATAGAGGTCGGCGCGCGCTTCGGCGAGCACCGGGATTCGGGTATAGCCCTGTTGCGCGAGCTTCTGGAACTCCAGCTCGTTCATGACACGATCTCCGCCTGCTGCTTTGGGGGAACTGCGTTGCGGCCTGGGAATGACGCGTCGCCGAGCCGCGCGGGACGCGTGGGGGGCTAGCGGCGCCAGCGGCGCCAGCTGTTCCGGCGGAGAGGGGTGACGAGAGTCACGGCGTACGGACTATACCAGTGTCCAAGCGCCGGCGCATCTCGCGGATGGTCGCGGCGTAGTCCTTCGAGCCGAAAATGGCGGAGCCGGCGACGAACGTGTCTGCCCCCGCGGCGGCGATCTCGGCGATGTTGTCCGGCTTCACGCCGCCGTCCACCTCCAGCCAGATCTCGCGGCCCAGCCGGTCGATGCGCTTGCGCACCTCGGCGATCTTGGGCAGCACGGCGCGGATGAACTGCTGCCCGCCGAATCCCGGATTCACCGACATCAGCAGCACCAGGTCGAGCTGGTCGAGCGTGTAGTCGAGGCAGGAGAGCGGCGTCGCCGGGTTGAGCACCAGCCCGGCCTTGCAGCCCTGCTCCCGGATCAGGCCGATCGTGCGATCGACGTGCTGCGAGGCCTCGGGATGGAAGCTGAGGATGGCCGCGCCCGCCCGGGCGAAATCCGGGATGATGCGGTCCAC
>JBOIFE010000122.1:0-16655 GCA_050741015.1 Burkholderiales bacterium
CGTGTGGGAGCCGGACGAGGACGTGAACTGGGGTGCCGAGATAGCCTGGCTGGGCGTCGACAGGCGTTTCAGCAGCAACCGCGAGCTGGTTGCGCCGTTTGGCGCCACCCACATGGGCCTGATCTACGTCAATCCGGAAGGCCCGAATGCCAGCGGCGACTACCTGGCCGCCGCGAAGGATATCCGCGCCACCTTCGGACGCATGGCGATGAATGACGAAGAGACCGTCGCCCTCATCGCCGGCGGCCATTCATTCGGCAAGGCCCATGGCGCCGCCCCGGAATCGCACAAGGGCCCGGAACCCGAAGGCGCACCGCTGGAAGCGCAGGGACTGGGCTGGATGAGCACCTACGGCACGGGGCACGGCGGCGACACGATTTCCAGCGGCATTGAAGTGACCTGGACCAAGACCCCGGCGCTGTGGAGCAACAACTTCTTCGAGAACCTGTTCAAGTACGAATGGGAGCTGACCAAGTCCCCGGCTGGCGCCAAGCAATGGGTGGCCAAGAACGCGCCGGAGATCATCCCCGACGCGCACGATCCGTCGAAGAAACACAGGCCGACGATGCTGACCACCGACCTGACGCTTCGCTTCGATCCGGAGTTCGGCAAGATCTCGCGCCGGTTCCGCGACGACCCGCAGGCCTTCGCCGACGCCTTCGCGCGTGCCTGGTTCAAGCTGACGCACCGCGACATGGGACCGCGCGCCCGCTACCTCGGACCGGAAGTGCCGAAGGAAGCGCTGATCTGGCAAGACCCGATTCCTGCCGTGAATCACAAGCTGATCGGCGAGAAGGAAATCGCCGATCTGAAGAAGAAGATCCTCGCCTCCAAACTTTCCGTCGCGCAATTGGTCTCGACCGCCTGGGCGTCCGCGTCCACTTTCCGTGGCTCCGACAAGCGTGGCGGCGCAAACGGCGCGCGCATCCGGCTCGCGCCGATGAAGAGCTGGGAAGTCAACCAGCCGGCGCAGCTCGCCAAGGTGCTGAAGGCGCTCGAGGGCATCCAGGCCGACTTCAACAAGAAGCCCAAGGGCGGCAAGAAGGTGTCGCTCGCCGACCTGATCGTGCTGGCCGGCTGCACGGGCGTGGAAGCAGCCGCGAAGAAGGCCGGCGTCGCCCTCAAGCTGCCGTTCCGTCCGGGCCGCATGGACGCCTCGCAGGCGCAGACGGAGGTCGAGTCCTTCGCCTTGCTCGAGCCGTTCGCCGACGGCTTCCGCAACTACGTGATGGCCAAGACCACGGTCCCTGCCGAGGCGATGCTGGTCGACAAGGCACAGCTGCTGACACTCACGGCGCCCGAGGTGACGGTCCTGGTCGGCGGCCTTCGCGTGCTGGGCGCCAACGCCGGTGGCTCGAAGCACGGGGTTTTCACCGCGAGGCCGGGCGCGCTTACCAATGACTTCTTCGCCAACCTGCTCGACATGGGCACGGAGTGGAAGTCGGCCGGCGACGTGTACGAGGGCCGCGAGCGCAAGACGGGCAAGCTCAAGTGGACCGGCACCCGTGTCGACCTCGTCTTCGGATCAAACTCGCAACTACGGGCGCTGGCCGAGGTCTATGCTAGCGGGGACGCAAAGGACAAATTCGCAAAAGACTTCGCGGCAGCGTGGACCAAGGTCATGAACCTCGACCGCTTCGACCTCTCTAAATAGGGACAGTCCCCATTTAACGCATGTTCAAGCACATCCTCATCGCTACCGACGGCTCCAGGCTCGCCTTCAGGGGCGCGAAGGCCGGCATCGGCCTCGCCAAGGCGCTGCGCGCGCGCGTCACTGCGGTCTACGTCATTCCGCCCTTCATGCCGATCGCCTACGGCGACGCCGCGATGTACGTTCCCGCAATCTCGCCGCTGGACTATCGCAAGCACTCGGAGGCTGCCGCGCGCAAGGCGCTTGCCGCGGTCGAGGCCGAGGCAAAGCGGCAGCGCGTGCGTTGCCGCACGCGGTTCCTGACCGCGACGCAAACCTATGACGGCATCCTGCGCGCGGCGCGCGCCGGGAAGTGCGACGCGATTTCAATGGCCTCGCACGGCCGCGGCGGGCTGGCGGGCGTGCTGATCGGCAGCGAGACGACGCGCGTGCTCGCGCACTCGAAGCTGCCGGTACTGGTGACGCGGTAGGGTGGGCCGCCGGCCCACCGTACGCCGGCGCTAGTCGGAGTCGACCTCGTACGCGCGCGGCGCGGTCGGCTCCATTTCGACGGTGAAGTAGACGCGCCCGATCTCGCGGCCGTCGGTGGTCTGCACCTCGACCTTCCAGCGCCCGGGCTGGAAGTTGTCCTTGTAGCCGTAGCCGCGGAAGCCCGCCTCGCGCCCGCCGACGATCGCGATCGGGATCGTGTCCTGCAGCAGCCAGCCGCGACCGCCCGGATCCCAGAACCAGCGCATGCGAACCTGGTCGGCGAAGCGCGCCGGCGAGAACACGCGGAAGTACACGAACAGCCGGTCGCCCGGCTGCGCGCGGAATTCCTGGTCGCCGTTCTGCCAGAAGCGCCACCAGGGCCGCTGGTGGCTGAGCGTGTAGCCGGCGCCCGAGCGCTCGACCGAGTGGTACACGCCGATGAACGGAATCGACAGCGGCACCGGCGGGATCACGCGCAGCAGGTAGGCGGCGAGGAACGCGACCAGCACGCCGGCCGCCGGCAGCACGATCTGGCGGCGCGCGGCGGCCGCGAGCGCCGGCTGACGGCGCTGCACCCAGGCGACCGCGGCCGCGAGCGGCAGCGAGCCGACGAGCATCGAGGCGAGGAAGACCCCGAGACCGATCGAACCCACCACGATCGGCACCGCGATCGCGCCGAAGGACAACCAGCACAGCGCGAGCATCGCGAACTTGACCGGCAGGCCGAGCGCCTTGAAGCGCCGCGACTCGTTGGCCACCACCAGCACGAGCAGGAACGCGAGGAAGCCGAAGGACACGAGCAGCGACGAGCTCTTGAAGTAGAAGATCGCGTACAGGTTGAGCAGCGTCCCGAGCGCGAAGTGGAACGCCGCCGAGCGGTACTCGAGGTACCAGCGCAGGACTCGCGTGGACGACGCCGCGGCGGTCGGTGCGCCCTGCTCGACGAACAGGTGCATCAGCACGACCATGATCAGCGTGAGGTAGCCCGCCTGCTGGGCGAGCGTGATCCAGGAATCGATGCGCCCGGTGGTGAAGACGTCGAACACGAACCCGCCGGTGAAGAAGACCACCGCGATCTCGCGTTCGCGATGATCGATCTGCGCCTTCAGGCGCGCGAGTACGGCGGCGGCCGGCGCGGCCCCCGCCTCGGGCGCGGTCATCGCGCGAGCAGCCGCCGCAGGATCGACCCGACGAGCCAGGCGCGCACGAACCAGCCGCGCAGCCGAGGCGAGCGGCCCGCGATCGCGGCGAACACCCCCAGGCCGACCAGCATCGGATCGGTGACGCCCGCGCGCACGCGCGCGGCGCCTTCGGCAATCGCGCGGCGCTCCCGTCCCGAGCGCGCGACCAGCGCCTCGCGCCGGCCCTCGAGCTGCGCGAGCAGCGCAATCATTCGCGGCGCTCCAGCTCGGACTCGTCGCGCGCCAGCTCGGCGAGGCTGTCGGCGAAGGGCTTGAGCCGCGCGCCAAGGCGCACCTTCCAGCCGATCACCGCAGCGGCGACGAGGAACACGGCAGCGATCCCGGCGGTGACCGCCAGGCGGTACTCGGGCGCGACCGCGAGCACGATCGCGACCGCAGCGAAGCCGAGGGCGAGCGCGCCGAGCAGGATCGCCGCGACCGCGCCGACCATGATCAGCACGAGCCGCGCGAGTACCTCCTGCAGCTCGACGCTGAGCAGCTCCAGGCGCGTGCGCGCCAGGCCGAGCGCAGTGGCGAGCAGGTTTTGCGCGGACTGCATCAGGCCCATGGCTACTTCCTCCCGAGCAGCAGGCCGAGCACCAGCCCGACGCCCGCGGCGATGCCGATCGCGGCCCAGGGGTGGTCGCGCACCTGTGCCTCGATCTCGCGCGCGGCTTCCCGCGCCTCGTCGCGGGCGACGGCACCCGTCTCGTTCAGGCGCTCGCCCGCCGCGCCCGCCGCGGCGGAAATCAGCGCTTCGGCGTCGCGCACCACCGCCTTCAGGTCGGACATCAGCTTGTCGGTCGTCTCGGTATCCATCGGCGCACCTCCGGTCAACGCATGGATTGTATAGTCAGGCGATGGCAAGCCTGTCGGAGCGGCATTACCTGAGGCCGCTGCTGGAGCCCGACTGCGTCGCGATCGTCGGCGCCACCGAGCGTGCCGGGGCACTGGGCGCGGTGCTGGTGGCGAACTGCCTGGCCGCCGGCTACCGCGGCGCGCTGTTCGCCGTCAATCCCAAGTACCGCAGCGTCCAGGGGGTGCCTTGCGTGCCCGCGATCGCACAGGTGCCGCGGCGCGTGGATCTCGCCGTGATCGCCACGCCGGCGGCGACGGTGCCCGACGTGGTCGAGCAGTGCGGGCGCGCCGGCGTGCGCGCCGCAGTGGTGATCAGCGCGGGCTTTTCGGAGACGGGCCCGGCCGGCGCGAAGCTCGAGCGCGCGGTGCTCGAGAGCGCCCGCCGGCACCGGCTGCGGCTGGTCGGCCCGAACTGCCTCGGGCTGATGCGGCCCGAAATCGGCCTCAACGTCACTTTCGCGCACGGCACGCCGCTCTCGGGGTCGATCGGGCTCGTCGCGCAGTCGGGCGCGGTGTGCACGGCGATGCTCGACTGGGCGCGCCCGAACGGCGTGGGCTTCTCGAGCGTCGTCTCGCTCGGCGGCTCGACCGACGTCGACTTCGGCGAGATCGTGGACTTCCTGATCGAGGATCCGAAGACCGAGCACATCCTGCTTTACATCGAGGGCGTGCGCAGCGCGCGCCGCTTCGTCTCGGCACTGCGCGCGGCCGCGCGCGTCAAGCCCGTCATCGTGATGAAGGTCGGGCGCCACGCGGCGGGCTCGCGCGCCGCGGTCTCGCACACGGGCGCCATCGTCGGCCTCGACGACGTGTTCGACGCCGTCGTCAAGCGAACGGGCGTGGTGCGCGTGACCACGATCGGCCAGATGGTCGCCGCCGCGCAGGCGCTCAGCGCGCACGTGCGACCGCAAGGGGACCGGCTCGCGGTGGTGACCAACGGCGGCGGCCCCGGCGTGATGGCGGCGGACCGCGCGGCCGACCTCGGCATTCCGCTCGCGGCGCTCGCGCCGGCGACACTCGAGTCGCTGAAGGCGGCGCTGCCGCCGAGCTGGTCGCAGTCCAACCCCTTGGACCTGATCGGCGACGCCGACGCGGCGCGCTACCGCGCGGCGATGCAGGCCTGCCTTGCCGACGAGGGCGTGGACGGCGTGCTCGCGATCCTCACGCCGCAGGCGATGACCGGGCCCGCCGCCGCCGCGCATGCCGTGATCGACGCCGCGCGCGGTTCGTCCAAGCCCGTGCTCGCGTGCTGGATGGGCGAGGCGCAGACCGCCGCCGCGCGGCGACTGCTGGCGAAAGCGCGCATCCCGGTGTTCCGCACCCCCGATCCCGCGGTCGAGATGTTCGGGCATGTGTCGTCCTTCTACCGCAACCAGCGCGCCGCGCTGCAGACGCCGGGGCCGGCGGCCGCGCAGCGCCGGCCCGACCTCGCGACGGCGCGCGCGATCGTGGACGCCGCGCTCGCCGAGAAGCGCCGCGTGCTCTCGGAGATGGAGACCAAGGCGCTGCTCGCCGCCTTCGACATCCCGATTGCGCGCACCGTGGTCGCGCGCTCGGCGCACGAGGCGATGGTCGTCGCCGGCGAGATCGGCTTCCCGGTGGTGATGAAGATCGACTCGCCCGACGTGACGCACAAGAGCGACGTCGGCGGCGTGCGCCTCAACGTCGGCAATGCGCAGGCCCTGCAGTCCGCCTGGCAGGAGATCACCGCCGACGTGGCGAGGCTGCGGCCCGGCGCGCGCATGAACGGCATTGCGGTCGAGCCCATGGTGCGGCGCGCGCACGGCCGCGAGCTGATGCTGGGCGTCATTCGCGACCCCGTGTTCGGCCCGGCCGTCGTATTCGGCACCGGCGGCTCGGCGGTCGAGGTGCACCGCGACCGCGCGGTCGCACTGCCGCCGCTGAACCGCTACCTGGTGGAGGACATGATCCGCGGCACGCGCGTGGCGCGCCTGCTCGGTGAGTTCCGCGGCATGCCGCCGGTGGCGCGCGGCGCGCTCGAGGACGTGCTGTTGCGCGTCTCGGCAATGGCCTGCGAGCTGCCCGAGCTCGACGAGCTCGACATCAATCCGCTGATCGCCGACGCCGCGGGCGTGGTCGCGGTGGATGCGCGCGCGGTGCTGAGACCCGGCGTGGTGCGCCGCGAGGGCTACGCGCACATGGCGATCCACCCCTACCCGGCCGAGCTGGTCGCCGACTGGCAGCCACGCGAGGGCCCGCGCGTCACGTTGCGCCCGATCCGGCCCGAGGACGCGGAGCTGGAGAAGGACTTCGTGCGCGGCCTGTCGAGCGAAAGCCGCTACTTCCGCTTCATGGACACGCTGAGGGAACTCACGCCGCAGATGCTGGTGCGCTTCACGCAGATCGACTACGACCGCGAGATGGCGTTCGTCGCCGTCGTGACCGAGGACGGTCGCGAGACCGAGATCGGCGTCGCGCGCTACGTCGCCAACCCCGACGGCGAGAGCTGCGAGTTCGCGCTGGTGATCGCCGACGGCTGGCAGCGGCGCGGCCTCGGGCGGCGCATGATGGAGGCGCTGATCGCGGTCGCGCGCGCGCGGGGCCTGCGGGTGATGCTCGGGCACGTGCTGGCGGAGAACCGCGGCATGATCGAGCTGTGCCGGCGGCTCGGCTTCGAATTCGGCGACAGCCCCGACGGGCCGATGGTGCGGCGCGCGACGCTCGCGCTCGATGCCCGGATTCAGTAGGATTTTTCCATCCGCGAAGCTTTCCTCGACGCTCTGAACATCGGCCGGCCCGTGTTCCGCCAGGTGGCGGGCATTTAAATGGGGACAGTCCCCATTTGGCTGCTGGCGCTCGCGCTAGGGGGTTGCGCGTCGCTTTCGCCGGGCGACTTCGCGTTCGGCGTGCTCGGCGATACGCCCTACTCGACGTCCGAGGTCGCGAAGCTCGACGCGATGATCCCGCGCATCAATGCGCAGCCGCTCGCGTTCGTGGTGCACGTCGGCGACCTCGGCTCGAGCGCGACCACGCAGGGCTGCAGCAACGCGTGGCTCGACGCGCGCGCGCGCCAGTTCGCGGCGATCCGCGCGCCCTTCATCATCGTGCCGGGCGACAACGAGTGGACCGACTGCGCCCACCACGGCATGGATCCGGCGGCGCGGCTCGACGCCTGGCGCCAGCGCTTCTGCCGCGATGCGCCGGGCCTCGCGCTCGAGCGCCAGCGCGGGCACTGCGAGAACGCGCGCTGGCGCATGCAGGGCTTCGACTTCGTCGCGCTCGGGGTCCCCGGCGGCAGCCAGGGGCCGGGCGTGACGCTCGACGCCGCCGACGCCTGGCTCGACGATTCGCTCGCTCGCGCCGCGCGCGATGGTGCGAAGGGGGCCGTGGTGTTCCTGCACGCCGATCTGCGATTCGAGCGCGAAGGCCATGACGACGGCTACGCGCGGCTGCGCGACATGCTCGCGATGCACGCTGCGAAGCTCGACGGCCGGCTGACCCTCGTGCACGGCGATACGCACTGGTACCGCGTCGACACGCCCCGGCCCGGCCTGCGCCGGATCGAGCCCTGGGGCTCGCCCTTCGTGTCGTGGCTTCGCATTGACGCCGGCCGCGGCGGCCTTCGCGTCAGCGCCGATCCCTAGCGCGTCAGCGCACCTCGGTGTCGATGACGATGTCGACACCCTGCGCGTCGTGCGCCACCGGCGCGCTCATGCCCTGCAAGTCGCCCGGCTGCGGCCGGGCGTTGCCCGAGCGCGAGACCCGCGCCGTGATGACCACGCGCGGCTGCGACGACAGTTCCATGCCGGGCGCCATCGCCATCGAGTCGTCGAGTGCGTATTTCAACGGCAACTCGCCGGCCTGACGTTTCAGGATGGCGAGCGGCATCGCGGGTCCCTTTTCGGCCCGCGCGTAGATGAACAGCGTGTCTCCGGACTGGACTCGAGCCCGAAGCTTCGGGTCGAGCCGTATCGTGCCGCGCAAAGCCGGTCCGGCCGCGGCGGCCGGCACCCCGCCCGCGGCGCGCCGGCGCGCCTCCTCGACGTTGCCGCGGATCGTGCGCGCGTCCTCCGAGTCCGGCGCCACCAGCGGCAGCATGCGCGCCCAGGTGTCGGCCGCGCGCGCAAAATCCTGCCGCTCGAACTCGGCCGTGCCGGCAAGCGCGAGCGCCTTCGGGTTCTGCGGGTCGATCTCGAGCGCGCGCCGCACCAGCTGCTCGGGCTCGCCGCGCAGGTTCGCGCCGCGCGACATCGCGAGCGCGTCGGCGAGGTCGGCGAGCAACTGCGCGTCGCGCGGCAGGCGGCGCGCGGCCTCGGCATAGGCGCGCGTCGCATCGCCAAAGCGCCCAAGGACCGCGTAGGACCGGCCCAGCATCTTCCAGCCCTCGGGGTCCTCGGGGTTCTGCTTCAGTCGCGCCGCCAACCCCTCGACCATCGCTTGGATCTGCGCCGGCGTGACCTCGGCCCCCGCCGGGCGCGGCGCGAGCGCGCCCGGGGTCCCCACGGCAAAGTAGACGGCAAGCGCCGCAAGTGGAACCGCGAAGATGAGGGCGAAGGCGGTCGCCCGCCGCGCGCGCGGGGGGCGCGCCGGCGCCTCGGGCGCGTCGGCGTCCTCGAGCGTGCGCGACTCGAGCTCGGCGAGCGAGCGCTCGTAGTCGCTGCGCTCGAGCTTGCCCGCGGTGAGATCGGCCTCGAGCTCGCGGCGCTGGTCGCGGTGAATGGCGAGGTTGGCCTCGCGCCGCGACACCGCGCTCGTACCGCGCGCGGCGAGGAACGGCCGCAGCAGCGCCCACACGGCGAGCGCGATCAGCGCCGCGCCCAGCGTCCCGAACACGATCATTCGAGCAGCTGCCCGGCGCGCGCGCGCTCGGCCTCGGAGAGCTCTGCCGGCGGCGCGCGGCGCGCGACGCGGCGCCACAGCACGAGCGCGCCCAGCGCGAGCAGGACGAACGGGCCGGTCCAGAGCGCCAGCGTCTTCGCCTTCAGCGGCGGCCGGTAGAGCACGAAGTCGCCGTAGCGCGAAACCAGGTAATCGACCACCTGCTGCTCGGTCGCACCGCGTGCGAGCCGCTCGCGGATCTGGTTGCGCAAGTCGACGGCGAGGTCGGCGTGCGAATCGGCGAGCGTCTGGTTCTGGCAGACGAGGCAGCGCAGCTCCAGCGCGAGGTCGTGCACGCGGCGATCGAGCGCCGACTCGGGCTGCGCCGCGGCGAGCGGGGCGAGCGCGAGCAGCGCGGCGAGCAGGCTAGCCCTCACGCTTGAGCGCCTCGAGCAGCGGCGCTACCACGCCGTGCGCGATCTCGGCGGTCAGCGGCCCGATCTGCTTGTAGCGGATCACGCCGCGCCGGTCGATGACGTAGGTCTCGGGCACGCCGTAGACGCCGTAGTCGATGCCGATGCGCCCGTCGCCGTCGTAGGCGACGAGCCGGAACGGGTCGCCGTTGCGGCGCAGCCAGGCGCTCGCGTCCTCGCGCGCGTCCTTGTAGTTCAGGCCGATGACGGGCACCGCGACTTCGCGCGCGAGCTCGCTCACGACCGGGTGCTCCAGCAGGCAGGGCGCGCACCACGAAGCCCAGACGTTGAGGATCCAGACCTGGCCGAGCATGTCTTTCTCGGAGAAGCGTTTTCCGGGCTCGGTGAGCAGCGGCAGCTCGAACGCGGGCGCCGGCTTGCCGATCAGCGGCGAGGGCACCTCGCGCGGATCGAGCGTGAGCCCCACCGCAAGCAGCAGCACGAGCGCGACGAAGACCGCGACGATCCAGGCGCGCCTCACGCGGCGGCCGCCTCCGTGGCCGCCGTCCGGCCGCGTGGCGCGAGCGAGAAGCGGTAGCGCCGGTCGGAGGCCGCGAGCAGCCCCCCGAGCGCCATGATCAGGCAGCCGCCCCAGATCCAGTCGACGAACGGCTTGATCTGCGCCTTCACCAGCCAGGCGCCGCCCTCCAGCGGTTCGCCGAGCGAGACGTACAGGTCGCGCGTAAGCCCCGAGTCGATCGCCGCCTCGGTCAAGGTCTGCTGCTGCACGGTGTACAGGCGCCGCTCGGGGCGCATCACGGCGACGGGCCGGCCGTCGCGCGTCACGCTTACCTGCGCCTGCGCCGCGCTGTAATTGGGGCCGTTCACCGAGCGCAGCGAATCGAGCCGGAACGCGTAGCCGCCGAGCGTGATCGCGTCGCCCGGCCGCATGCGCGCATCGACGTCGCTCTCGTAGCCCTTGACCAGCGTCACGCCGACGACGAACACGGCCACGCCCAGGTGCGCGATCACCATGCCGTAGTGCGAGCGGGGCTGGCGCCAGCCCTTGCGCATCGCAAGCGCCGCGGTGGCGACGATCCAGGCCGCGAGGGCGAGGCCGAAGCCGACCAGCGCATGCCACTGTCCGAACGCGAATGGCAGCAGCAGCCCGACCGCGAGGCTCACGCCCAGCGCCCAGCGCAGCAGCACGGCCAGCTCGGGCAGGCTCGCGTGCTTCCAGCGCGCGAGCGGCCCGACGCCCATCAGGAACAGCGCCGGTGCCATCAGCGGCACGAACACGGTCTCGAAGTACGGCGGCCCGACCGAGATCTTGCCGCCGCCGACGGCGTCGAGCGCGAGCGGGTACAGCGTGCCGAGGAAAACCGCGCCGGCCGCCGCGCCGAGCACCACGTTGTTCGCGAGCAGCATCGTCTCGCGCGACACGGCCTCGAACGCACCGCCCAGGCCGATGCGCGCGGTCCGCGCCACGTACAGCGCGAGTGCACCGCCGATCAGCAGCGCGAAAAGCCCGAGCACGAAGATGCCGCGCCTGGGATCGACGGCGAACGCGTGCACCGAGGTGAGCACGCCGGAGCGCACCAGGAACGTGCCGAGCAGCGAAAGCCCGAAGGCGACGATGGCGAGCAGCACGGTCCAGCTGCGGAACGCGCCGCGCTTGTCGGTGACCGCAAGCGAGTGGATCAGCGCGGTGCCCACGAGCCACGGCATGAAGGAGGCGTTCTCGACCGGATCCCAGAACCACCAGCCGCCCCAGCCGAGCTCGTAGTAGGCCCAGCCGCTGCCGAGCGCGATGCCGATGGTGAGGAACATCCACGCGACCGTGGTCCAGGGGCGCGACCAGCGCGCCCAGGCGGCATCCAGCCGCCCCGAGAGCAGCGCCGCCACGGCGAAGGCGTAGGCGACCGAGAAGCCGACGTAACCCATGTAGAGCATCGGCGGGTGGATCACCATGCCCGGGTCCTGCAGCAGGGGGTTGAGGTCGCGCCCGTCGGCCGGTCCGGGAAACACGCGGACGAACGGATTGGAGGTGAACAGCAGGAACGCGAGGAAGCCCGCGCTGACGAGGCCGAGGATCCCGAGCACGCGCGCGGCCATCGCCTCGGGCAGGTGCGCGCTCGCGAAGCTGACCGCGGTCATCCACACGCCAAGCATCAGGCACCACAGCAGCAGCGATCCCTCGTGCCCGCCCCAGGCGCCCGCGATCCGGTAGTGCAGCGGCAGCGCCGAGTTCGAGTTCATCGCCACGTACTGCACGGTGAAGTCGTTGACGATGAAGGCGTGCACGAGGCAGCCGAAGGCGATCGCGACGAGCAGCGCCTGCGTGCGCGCCGCCGGACGCGCGACCGCCATCCACGCTGCGTCGCCCCGGTGCGCGCCGGCGAGCGCGAAGCCGCCCTGCGCGAGCGCGACCACGAACGCGAGCGAGAGCGCGAGCTGGCCGAGCTCGGGGATCATTGCAGCGTCTTCGACATGCGTTCGGCAGTTTCGCGCGCCCGCTTCACGGCCTCGGCGGCCTCGGGCGGCATGTAGTTCGCGTCGTGCTTGGCGAGCACCTCGCGCGCGCGGAACACGCCGTCCGCGCCCAGCGTGCCCTGCGCCACCACGCCCTTGCCTTCGCTGAACAGGTCCGGCAGTGCGCCGCGGTATTCCACCGGGATCTCCTTCGCCGTGTCGGTGACGACGAAGCGCACATCGACGCCCTCGCGCTTGAGGCTGCCCTTCTCCACCATGCCGCCGATACGGAACAGCCGCCCCTCGGGCGCTTCGTGCGCGGCGACCTGCGACGGCGTGAAGAAGAACACGAGGTTCTTCTGGAACGCCGAGAGCACGAGCGTCGCCGCGCCGCCGAGGGCGGCGAGGCCAACCACGATCGCGGCGATGCGCCTATGCCTGGGCTTCACGCGCGCGCCTGCGCAGCAGCCAGATCTCGATCGCCAGCGCGGCGAGCGTGACGCCATAGGCGCCCCAGACGTAGAACGCGTAGCCGCCCATGGCCCAGAACCCGCTCCAGCCGCCCCAGCTCATGCGCGTTCCCGCTCGCGGATGATGCAGCGCACGCGCGTCATCGTCGCCCACAGGCCGTACATCCAGAACGCGAGCGCCATCAGCAGCATCCCCGCGAGCATGGTGGCGGCCATGCTCGGCGCGCGCGTCAGGCTCACCGACGCGCCCTGGTGCAGCGTGTTCCACCACTGGACCGAGTAGTAGATGATCGGCACGTTGACCACGCCGACGATCGCGAGCAGCCCGCCTGCGCGATCGGCGCGGCGCGGGTCCTCGATCGAGGCTTGCAACGCCATAAACCCCAGATACAGGAACAGCAGAATCAGTTCCGAGGTGAGTCGCGCGTCCCACGCCCAGTAGGTGCCCCAGGTCGGCCGGCCCCAGAGCGACCCCGTCCACAGCGCGAGGAACGTGAACAGCGCCCCGGTGGGCGCGATCGCGCTCGCCAACATCGCCGACAGGCGCGTGTTGAACGCGAGGCCCACGGCCGCCCAGAACGCCATCACCACGTAGAGGAACATCGACATCCAGGCCGCGGCCACGTGGATGAAGATGATGCGGTAGGCCTCGCCCTGCTGCGCGTCGGTCGGCGCGACGAAGAACCCGACATACAGGCCCGCCGCGGCGAGCGGCAGCGCCAGCCAGCCGCAGGCGCGCGCGATCGACCCGGCGAGCGGGAAAAACGTCTGCGGGGACGAGAACCGGAACCACCTGATCGTTGCGCTCATTCCATGGCAATCCGCAAGGCTGCCGCCACCGCCCAGGGCGCGAACGCGGCGCTAAGCGCGAGCAGCGCGCCGAGCAACTGCAGCTGGGCATCCGGCGAGGCGCCCGCGGCAGCTTGCGCCACGCTGCCCGCGCCGAGGATCAGCACCGGCACATACAGCGGCAGCACCAGCAGCGCGAGCAGCGCGCCGCCACCGCGCACGCCCAGCGTCAGCGCGGCGCCGACCGCGCCGATGAGACTCAGCACCGGCGTGCCGAGCAGCAATGATAAGGCAAGCGTGCCGAAAATCCGCGGTGAAAGGTCATACTGAAGCGCGATTACCGGTGCGATGGCGACCAGCGGCAGCCCGGACACCAGCCAGTGTCCGAGAATCTTGACGGCCGCGGCGACGCCGAGCGGCGACACGCCGAGCACGAGCTGCTCGAGCGTGCCGTCGGCGTGGTCCGCCGCGAACAGGCGCTGCAGCGACAGCATCGAAGACAGCAGTGCCGACACCCAGATCACGCCCGGCGCGACCTCGCGCAGCAGGTTCGGCTCGGCGCCGATGCCGAGTGGAAACAGGCTCGCCACGACGACAAAGAAGAGCAGCGCGGTGGCGACGTCGCTCGGCCGGCGCAGCGCGGCTAGAAGGTCGCGCCAGAGCAGCGCGCGCAGCGCTGCGCTCATGCCAGCGCGAGCACGCGCTGCACGGTGCCGGGGATGTCGGCCTCCTGGTGCGTGCTGTAGGCCACCGCGCCGCCGGCCGAGACGTGCCGCCCGATCAACTCGGCGGCGACACGCGCGGCGGCCGCGTCGAGCGCCCCGAACGGTTCATCGAGCAGCCACAGCGCGGCCGGCGAGAGCATCAGCCGCGCGAGCGCCACACGGCGGCGCTGGCCCTGGGACAGTCGCCGCACCGGCACGCGGTCGGCGGCCAACGAGAAGCGAGAGAGCGCGTCGCGCACCGCGCCGGCCGAGGCCGGCGCCCCGGCGATGGCGCACGCGGCCGTCAGGTTCTCGGCCGCGCTCAGCTCGTCCTTCAGCGCAGGGGCGTGGCCGACGAAGGCGATCTGGCGCGCGTATTCTTCTCGCAGGGCCTGGATCGGTGCACCGCCCCAGCGCACCTCGCCCGCGTCGGGCAGCAGGAGCCCGGCGAGGATCTTGAGCAGCGTGGTCTTGCCGCTGCCGTTCTCGCCCGCCACGCGCAGCAACTCCCCGCGCCGCAGCTGCAGCGCAAGGCCGCCAAACAGCGTGCGCGCGCCACGGCGGCATTCGAGATTGGAGGCTTCCAGCACGCGCTATTCTCGCCCAGATCAGGCGAGGCGCCCGGCGCCGGCCGGCTAGATCATGTCCAGCCCGTGGTCGGTCAGCAGCAGCCGGTGCGACTGCGCGCGGCGCAGCTCGTCGGCGACGTGGTGTCCCTCGAGCAGCACGGCAATCTTGCGCGGCCCGCAGCCGTCGAGCACCGTGCGGCTCACCTTGAGCAGGTGCACCGGCTCGCGCGCCTTCTTCAGCAGGAAACTGTGCGCCTCATGGTCGCCATCCCAGCGCTCGGCGAGCGCCCAGTCCGGAAACACGCGGTGCAGGTACTCCCGAACCGCTTCGAGTCGTTCTTCGGAGATCCTCGCCACGCCCACTCCCTCTTCAGCGGCCGCCACGGGCGAGGAAAATGTAACCCGAATCGCGTCCGCGCGGGGCGCAACCTGACATCACGAAAAGTGGCGCTAATTCAGGTCGAGCGCGTGCTGCTTGAGCGCGGAGAGCGGCACGTACTCGAGCACGCTCTCGTGCGTGGACTCGAGCACCACCCACGGCGCGGCTCGCGCGCGCCAAGCCTCCACCCAGCGCAGCACGTGCAGGCACCAGCGGTCCCCAGGCGCGAGGCCGCGAAAGCGCATCTCGGGCCGCGGCGTGACGAGGTCGTTGCCGCGCGCGACGCTGAACTCGAGGAATTCCTGCGTTACCTTGACGCAAACCAGGTGCGCCACGCCCTCGCTGCCGTGCGTCGCGCAGCTGCCGTCGCGGAAGTAGCCCGTGAGCGGCGCGAAGCTGCAGGCCATGAGCTCGCCGCCGAGGACGTTGCGCTCCGCGCTCATGCGGCGTGCGCCTCGATGATGCGCTTCACGGTACGCACGTCGGCGTCCACCACGTCGACGCGCTGCGGGCGCCGCTCCAGGTCCTGGTAGCCCGCGGGCCGCTCGGGCTCGAGGCCCAGCGCCTCGACGATCGTCGCGGCGAATTTCGCCGGCAGCGCCGTCTCGAGGCACACGAGCGGCGTGGCCGGGTCGCGCAGCGTGAGGCCCACCTTGACGCCGTCGGCGGTGTGCGGGTCGATCATCACGCCATAGCGCTCATGCACGCGCCGGATGGTCGCGATGCGGTCCGCGTGCGTGCTGCGGCCCGAGGCGAAGCCCGCGCGCGGCACGAGCGAGAGGTCGATCTCGCCCTCGGCGTCGAGCTTCGCCCAGAGCCGGGCGAGCGCCGCGCCGTCCTGCTCGACGAGGTCGTAGGCGTAGCGCTCGAAGTTCGACGCCTTCGAGATGTCCATCGACGGGCTCGAGGTCGCCTGCGCCGCGCGCCGCACGCGGTAGTGCCCGGTGCGGAAGAACTCGTCGAGCACGTCGTTTTCGTTACTGGCGAGGATCAGCCGCGACACCGGCAGCCCCATGCGGCGCGCGACGTGGCCGGCGTAGATGTTGCCGAAATTGCCCGAGGGCACGGCAAAGTCGACGCGCTCGGCGTTGGTGGCGGTGGCGCGGAAGTAGCCCCAGAAGTAGTACACGACCTGCGCCGCGATGCGGGCCCAGTTGATCGAGTTCACCGCGCCGATGCGGTAGCGCGCCTTGAATGCCGCGTCGGCGTTCACGCGCTTGACGACGTCCTGGCAGTCGTCGAACGCGCCGCGCACGGCGAGGTTGTGGATGTTCGCCTCGAGCACGCTGTACATCTGCGCGGCCTGGAACGCGCTCATGCGCCCATGCGGCGAGAGCATGAACACGGCCACGGCGCGCTTGCCGCGCAGCGCGTGCTCGGCCGCGGAGCCCGTGTCGCCGGAGGTGGCGCCGAGGACGTTCAGCGTCGCGCCGCGCGCTTCGAGCAGCTGCTCGAACAGGTTGCCGAGCAACTGCAGCGCCATGTCCTTGAACGCGAGCGTCGGGCCCTGCGACAGCCCGAGCAGGTGCAGCCCCGGCTCGAGCGTCTTCAGCGGGACGATTCCTTCGCTGCCGAAGGCCGCCTTCGTGTAGGTGCGCGCGACGAGCGCGTCAAGCCCGCGCACGTCGTCCATGAACGGACGCAACACGGCGGCCGCCAGCCGCGGATAGTCGAGCCCGCGCCAGGCCGCGAGGTCGGCCGCCGGGAACGCCTCGGGCACGTAGAGGCCTCCGTCGGGCGCGAGGCCCTCGAGCAGGATGTCGGAAAACCGCTGCGGCGCGGCCCCACCGCGGGTGCTGAGGTATCGCACGCGCTCAGCGCTCGCCGCGCTTTTCCTCCAGGCGGTCGAACTTGCGGATCTGCTCGGGCGTCGGCGCGAGGTGCGCCTTGGGCACCGCAGCCGGGGCCTTGGCCGCCGG
>JBOIFE010000123.1:0-19482 GCA_050741015.1 Burkholderiales bacterium
CCGTTCAGGGCCCCGCTGCGGATCCTCCAAGGAGGAAGCCTTTACAGGCCGGCGTTCTGCTGCGCCACCATGCAGAAAAGCATCGGAATCGAAAGCAGGGTGTTGGCTCGCGAGAAGAGCATCGCGGTGCGAGCGGCCTTGGCCTTCTCGGCTGCCTCAACCTGCACCATGCCGAGCGCCTTCTTCTGGTTCGGCCAGATGATGAACCAGACGTTGAACGCCATGATCAGGCCGAACCACATGCCGATGCCGATGGCCGTAAACGGCCGCTGCAGCGAGAACGCCTGCACCAGGTAATGGTTCATCGTGGCGAGGATCAGGCCGGTGACCACGGTCGACAGGGCCGCCCAGCGGAACCAGAACAGCGCCATCGGCGAAATCACCTTGCTCACCGCGGGCTTTTGCTCGTCCGGGATCTTGGGCATCGCGGGCGTCTGCACGAAGTTGAAGTACCAGAGCAGCCCGATCCACATCACGCCCGAAATCACGTGCAGCCAGCGGAAGAAGAACGCCCACCATTCGTGCGTGTTGATCGCGATCCACGTCCCCGTGGTCTGACCGACGATCAGGATGATCACGACCAGCAGCACGATGCCGGCGATGATGGTGCGGCTCAGCGATTGCAGGATGGCGCCCATGGAGGTCTCCTTTGAATGCTCGTTATGTAGGGGCGAAAAAAGTCTAGCACAGCGCTACCGCGGGAAGAACCGCGGCAGCCCGACCACGGGCTAGTGCCCGAGGATCTGGCTCAGGAACAGCTTCGCCCGGTCGGTCTTCGGCGACTGGAAGAACGCATTCGGTTCGTCGGTCTCCACGATCTCGCCGCGGTCCATGAACACGACGCGGTCGGCGACCGTGCGCGCGAATCCCATCTCGTGGGTCACGACCACCATGGTCATGCCCTCCCTGGCGAGCTCGACCATGACGTCGAGCACCTCCTTGATCATCTCCGGGTCGAGCGCCGAGGTCGGCTCGTCGAACAGCATGATCTTGGGCTTCATCGCCAGCGCGCGGGCGATCGCCACGCGCTGCTGCTGGCCGCCCGAAAGCTGGGCCGGGTACTTGTCGGCCTGCTCCGCGATGCGAACGCGCTTGAGCAGCTGCATCGCGACTTCCTCGGCGTCCTTCTTCGGCGTGTGTCGCACCCAGATCGGGGCGAGCGTGAGGTTCTGCAGCGCGGTGAGGTGCGGAAAGAGGTTGAAGCTCTGGAACACCATGCCGACCTCGCGCCGCACCGCCTCGATCGCCTTGGGGTCGTTGGCGAGCTCGGTGCCGTCGACCACCACCTTGCCCGCCTCGTAGCGCTCCAGGCCGTTGATCAGCCGCACGAGCGTCGACTTGCCCGAGCCCGAGGGGCCGCACAGCACGATCTTCTCGCCCGGGCCGACCCCGAGGTCGATGTTCTTCAGGACCTGGAAGCGGCCGTACCACTTGCCGACGCCGCGGATGTCGATCATGGGGCCCGAGGTCATGTCATTTCTCCTACGTGACGCGCGTGCGGCTGCGCGCGAGCTCACGCTCGAGGTTCTGGCTGTAGCGCGACATGGCGAAGCAGAAGCAGAAATACACGAGCGAGGCGAACACGTAGGCCTCCACGCCGAACCCCCGCCACCCGGGATCCTCGAGCGACACTTTGATGGAGGTGAGCAGGTCGAACAGGCCAATGATCACCACCAGCGACGTATCCTTGAAGAAGGCGATGAAGGTGTTGACCAGGGGCGGGATCGCGACGCGAAGCGCCTGCGGCAGCAGCACGAGCAGCACCTTGCGCCCGTAGGGCAGGCCCAACGCGTCGGCCGCCTCCTCCTGTCCGCTCGGCAGCGACTGCAGCCCGCCCCGCACCACTTCGGCAAGGTAGGCAGCGGCGAAAATGATCATTGCGATCAGCGCGCGCAGCAGCTTGTCGATCGTCACGCCTTCGGGCAGGAACAGCGGCAGCATCACCGAGGCCATGAACAGCAGGCTGATCAGCGGGACGCCGCGCACCAGCTCGATCCACAGCACCGACAACGAGCGCACGGCGGGCAGCTTGGAGCGGCGCCCCAGCGCGAGCAGGACCGAGATCGGGAACGCGAATGCAATGCCGAATGTGGCCAGCAGCAGCGTCAGTATCAGCCCGCCCCAGCGTTCGTCCTCGACATACGGCAACCCGGGTACGCCGCCCCACATCAGCAAGCCGATGGCGGCGAGTCCCGCAAGCCAGGCCAGCGCGAGCGCGGGCCGCCAGAATCGCCGCATGGCGCTCGCGATGTACAGGCCGACCAGGATGATGATGCCCAGCGCCGGGCGCCAGTGCTGCTCGTACGGATAGGTGCCGAACAGGATGAAGCGGTGCTTCTCCGTGATCAGGGCCCAGCAGGCGCCCGCCCCCTCGGCGTGACAGGGCTGGGAGTTGGGTGCGATCCAGATCGCGTGCACGAACGCCCAGTCGACGAATGGCGGCACCAGGCGCCAAGCGAGCCAGAGGATGGCGAGCGTCGCCAGCGCGTTCGGCCAGCTGGAGAAAAGGTTCTCGCGCAGCCACCTCACCGCCGCGCCCCCTTCAGCGCAATGCGCTTGTTGTACCAGTTCATCACCGCCGAGATCGACAGGCTGATCGTGAGGTAGACCCCCATGATGATGGCAATACCCTCGATCGCCTGGCCGGTCTGGTTCATCGTCGTATTGGCGATCGACACCAGGTCCGGATAGCCGATCGCCACTGCGAGCGAACTGTTCTTGGTCAGGTTCAGGAACTGGCTGGTCAGCGGCGGCACGATCACGCGCAGCGCCTGCGGCAGGATCACGAGGCGCATCGCGCGCCGGGGCGGCAGCGCGAGCGCGTAGGCCGCCTCGAACTGCCCGCGGTCCACCGCCAGCACGCCGGCGCGCACGATCTCGGCGATGAACGCGGCCGTGTAGATCGTCAGGCCGCCGAGCAGGGCGGCGAATTCGGGCGTGAGCACCGCGCCGCCGGAGAAATTGAATCCCTGCAACGCCGGGCGCGACAGCTCGCTCGGGGCGCCCGCGGCGAAGAAAACCGCGAGCGGCAGCCCGAGCGCGAGCGCCGCGCCGACCGCCAGCGCCGGGAACGGCTGGCCCGTGAGCGCCTGGCGCCGCCGTCCCCAGCGCGCCGCCATCCAGGCGAGCACGAGGCCCAGCGCGAATGCGGCGAACATCCACGCGTGCGCGGGATGCGACTGCAGCACGGGAAACGCGATGCCGCGATTGCTGACGAAAACGCCGGGCAGCGGGTGCAGCGCCTGCCGCGGCCCCGGCAGGTTCTCGGTGATGATCGCGTACAGGAAGAACAGCTGCACCAGCAGCGGCACATTTCGCAGTAGTTCGACGTAGCCGGTCGCGAGCCTCGACAGCAGCCAGTTGCGCGACAGCCGCGCGAGGCCGATCAGGGTGCCGAGTATCGTCGCCGCGACAATGCCGACCACCGCGACGCGGAAGGTGTTCAGCAGCCCGACGGTGAGGGCGCGCGCGTAGGTGTTGGCCGCGTTGTACGACAGGAACGGCGACTCGCCGATCGCGAACCCGGCCTCCCGATGCAGGAAGCCGAACCCGCTCGCGATCTTGCGCACCTCGAGATTGTGGGCGGTGTTCGTCGCGAGCAGCCACACGACGTACACCACCGCCGCCACCAGGAGCGCCTGGAGGGCGACGGCGCGCCAGCGCACGCCGCGCGCTCTAGCGGACTGGCGGCGCGTACATCAGGCCGCCCTGAGTCCAGAGCCGGTTCAGCCCGCGATCAAAGCCGAGCGGCTTCAGGTTGGTCTCGAACGACTCGCCGTAGTTGCCCACCTGCTTGACGATGTTGTAGGCCCACTTGTTGTCCAGCCCCAGCATCTTGCCGAGATCGCCGTTCGCGCCGACGAAGCGCTGGATGGCCGGGTTGGTGCTGGTCAGCTGCTGGTCGATGTTCTTCGAGGTCAGTCCCATCTCCTCGGCCTCGATCATCGCGAACAGCGACCACTTCACGATGTCGAACCAGCGATCGTCGCCGTGGCGCACGACCGGTCCGAGCGGCTCCTTGGAGATGACCTCGGGCAGGATCAGGTGGTCGGCCGGGTTCGGCGCGCGCGAGCTGCGCGTGGACACCAGGCCCGAGACGTCGGTCGTGTAGACGTCGCAGCGCCCGGAAAAGTAGGCGTTGGTGACCTCCTCCAGCTTCTCGATCACGACCGGCTTGAACGTCATGTTGTTGGCGCGGAAGTAGTCGGCGAGGTTGAGTTCGGTCGTGGTGCCGGGTTGCACGCAGATCGTGGCGCCGTTCAACTCCTTGGCGCTCTTGACGCCGAGCTTCTTCGGCACCATGAAGCCCTGGCCGTCGTAGTAGTCCACGCCGACGAAATTGAGCCCGAGGCTCGTGTCGCGGGTGTACGTCCAGGTCGTGTTGCGGGAGAGCATGTCGATTTCGCCCGACTGCAGCGCCGTGAAACGCTGCTGCGCCGTAAGCGGCGTGTAGCGCACTTTCTTGGCGTCACCAAAGATCGCGGCGGCAACCGCGCGGCACATGTCGACGTCGAGCCCCTTCCATTCGCCCTTCGAATCCGGCTGCGAGAATCCGGCGAGGCCGGTGTTGACCCCGCATTGCACGTAGCCCTTGGCCTTGACGGCATCGAGCGTGGACTCCGCGTGCAGGGCGCCGCTGGCGAAGACGAGCGAAGCGGCGAGGACGAGACGGGCATGCATGGGGACCCCCAACGGTGGATGACGGTGCGCTGCAGTCTATGCCGGGCCCGGCGGGTCGCGCAATGGCCGCGACGCGCACTCCTCGAAAATTCGCGCCCGGCAACGGGCGCAGATGCCGGGGTCGAGCGCGTCGAACACCCGGGCGATGGCCTCGCGCTTGTCCCGGAACGCCGCATCCGGCCCGATCTCCTCGAGAAAGCCGCCCCGGCGCAGCACGTCCTCGGCGGCGGCGCGCAGGCCCTGCAGCCAGAGGCGTCCCCCGCTCCAGCGGCGCGCGCGCGCCTCGCGCACCAGCGCCTCGGCGCCGGCGACGTCGAGAAAGTTGATGTTGCGCGCGACGATCAGCAGGTGCTTCTGCTCGCGCGCGACCTCGCGCAGGGTGGCGAAGTGCGCCTCGGCGTGCTGCACCGCGCCGAAGTAGATGGAGCCCTCCACGGCCAGGATCTTCAGTTGCGGGCACTCCGCGAGTCCCTGGGCCACGGGCGCGAAGCGGCGCAGGCTGTGGCGCGGGTCGGGCGCCATCGCGCGCATCTGCGGCCGCGAAGTGCGGTTCAGGTACACCAGCAGCGACGCGATCACGCCGGCCAGGATCGCCGTGGGCAGCGGCAGCACGAGCGTCGCGACGAAGCTCGCCCCGAGCACGGCCGACTCCTGGCGGCTCGCTCGCACGTAGCTGCGGATGCGCGGCACGTCGATCAGCCCCCAGCCCGCGAGGATCAGCAGGCCGGCAATGGCGGGGTACGGCAGCAGCGCCGCGAGCGGCGCGAACACAGCGAGCAGCAGCACCAGCACGATCGACGCAATCACCGTGGACAGCGGCGTGCGCGCGCCGGCCTCGTAGTTGATGCCGCACCGGTTGACCGAGGCGCTGGTCGGGTAGCCCGAGAAGAACGCGGCGGCCAGGTTCGCGAGCCCCTGGCCGATCAGCTCCTGGTTGTTGTCGATGCGCTGGCCCGAGCGCAGCGCGATGGCGCGCACGATGGCGAGCGTCTGCGTGATCGACAGGATCGTGACGCCCAGCGCTGGCCCGGCGAGGCTCGCGAGCGTCGCCGGGCTGAAATCCGGCCACGACAGCGGGGGCAGGGCGCCGGGCAGCGCGCCCAGCGTGCGGATCCCCGTGGCGCCCGCGCCCAGCATCGCATTGGCGCCGGCGGCGAACGCGGTGCCGGCGATCGTGGCGGCGAGCACCGGCGGCACCAGGCGCAGCCAGTGCGGCGCGGCGAGCCCCGCGGCGAGCGTGACCGCGCCGACCGCCAGCGGCCAGGCCCGCGTCTCGGCCAGGCTCGCAAACGCGGCGCGTGCCATGCCGAGGAACGACGTCGCGTGCGCCGTCGGCGCACCGACCATCGGCGCGAGCTGGCTGACGACGATCAGCAGTCCGAGGCCGGCGGCGAAGCCGACCACGACCGCGTCGGAGACAAAGCGCACGATCGTTCCCAGCCGGAACACGCCGAGCGCAAGCACCAGCACGCCGCACACCAGCGCGAGCGTCAGCGCCATCGACGCGTAAGCGGCCGAGCCGGGCACGGCGAGCGGCGCGAGCGCGGCGAGCACCAGGAGCGAAACGGCGTTGGTCGGCCCCGACACCGCGTGCAGCGACGATCCGAACAGCGCCGCGACCACGGCGGGCACCATCGCGCAGTACAGGCCCATCTCCGGGGGCAGCCCGGCGAGCGTGGCGAAGGCCACGCCCTGCGGCAGCACGACCACCGCGCCGATCAGGCCCGCGATCGCGTCGGCGCGGAGCGTGGCGCGATCCAGGCGCGGCCACCATTCGGTGAACGGGAGCAGCTTGGCGACGACAGCGGGCAGGGGCACGCGGCGCGGAAATCCTCTCGGCAGAGCGCAATCTTAGCTAACATAGGCTCGCATGCCGCGCCTCGCCGCGAACCTGTCGTTGCTGTTCCCGGAGCTGCCGTTTGCCGAGCGCTTTGCCGCCGCCGCCGCCGCCGGGTTCCGCGCCGTGGAGTACCAGTTTCCCTACGGCTTTGGTCGCGCGGACGAAATCGGGTCGCGCGCGCGCGAGGCGGGCGTGGAGGTAGTCCTGCACAACCTGCCGGGCGGCGACGCGGCGAAGGGCTACCGCGGCATCGCCTGCCAGCCCTCGCGCGTGGCCGAATTCCGCGAGGGGGTGGAGCGCGCGATCGAGTACGCGCGCGCCGCAGGCTGTCCGCGCCTCAACGCGCTCGCCGGCATCGCGCCGCCGGACGCCGCGCCGGAGCGGCTGTTCGAGACCCTGGTCGAGAACCTGCGCTTCGCCGCCGGCCGGCTCGCCTCGGCGGGCCTCACGCTGCTGACCGAGCCTGCGAATGCGCGCACGATCCCGGGCTTCTTTCTGAACACCTCGCGCCAGGCGATCGAGGCGATCGACGCGGCGGGCGCGTCCAACCTGCAGCTGCAGTACGACATCTTCCACATGCAGATCGTGGAAGGCGACCTGGCGAAGACTCTCGAGCGGCTGCTGCCGCGCATCGGGCACGTGCAGCTCGCCGACGTTCCCGACCGGCACGAGCCGGGCACCGGCGAGATCAACTACGAATTCCTGCTCGCGCAGATCGACCGGCTGGGCTACCGCGGCTGGATCGGGTGCGAGTACATCCCGCGCGGCGACACGCGAGAGGGACTGGCATGGGCGCGGCGGTACCTGCCATAGACGCCGCGCGCCAGCGCGCGGTGGCGCGGGCGCTGCGCGCCTTCCTGCCGGCGCGCGCCGTGCTGTGGGAGGAAGAGGACACGCGCCCCTACGAGTGCGACGGCCTGACCGCGTACCGCCGGCTGCCCATGGTCGTCGCGCTGCCAGAGACCGAGGGCGAGGTGCAGCAGGTGCTGCGCACCTGCCACGCGATGGGCGCGCCGGTGGTGCCGCGCGGCGCGGGCACGGGACTCTCGGGCGGCGCGCTGCCGCCCGGGGACGGCGTGCTGCTATCGCTCGCGAAATTCATGCGGATCGTGCGCGTGGACCCCGTCGCGCGAGTGGCGGTGGTGCAACCCGGCGTGAGGAACGCCGCGATCTCCGACGCCGCCGCGCCGCTCGGTTTGTACTACGCGCCCGACCCTTCGAGCCAGATTGCGTGCTCGATCGGTGGCAATGTCGCCGAGAATTCGGGCGGCGTGCACTGCCTCAAGTACGGCCTGACCGTGCACAACGTGCTGCGGGTGCGCGGCTTCGCGATGGACGGGGAGCCGCTCGAGGCCGGGTCCGAGGCGCTCGATTCCCCCGGCCTTGACCTGCTCGCGCTGCTGATCGGCTCCGAGGGGCTGCTTGCGGTGGTCACCGAGATCACGGTCAAGCTGCTGCCCAGGCCGCCGGCCGCCCGCGTGGTGATGGCCTCGTTCGACGACGTGCAGAAGGCGGGAGACGCGGTCGCGGCGGTGATCGCCGCGGGCATCATCCCGGCGGGCCTGGAAATGATGGATCGGCCGGCGACGCGCGCGACCGAGGAGTTCGTCGGCGCAGGCTACGACGTGGACGCGGCTGCGATCCTGTTGTGCGAGTCCGACGGGCTGCCCGAGGAGGTCGAGGCCGAGGTCGCGAAAGTGGAGGACGTGTTCGCGCGCGCCGGCGCGACGCGGCTCACCGTGTCGACGAGCGAAGCCGAACGGCTGCGCTTCTGGTCCGGGCGCAAGGCCGCCTTCCCGGCGATGGGCCGCATTTCGCCCGACTACTACTGCATGGACGGCACCATCCCTCGCGCGCGCCTTGGGGAAGTACTGCGATTCATCGGCGTCCTCGAGGGCAAATACGGCCTGCGCTGCCCGAACGTGTTCCACGCGGGCGACGGGAACCTCCACCCGCTGATCCTGTTCGACGCCTGCGACGCCGACCAGCTGCGGCGCACCGAGGAATTCGCCGCCGAGGTGCTGGAGAAATGCATCGCCGTGGGCGGCACCATCACTGGCGAGCACGGCGTCGGGGTGGAAAAGATCAACCAGATGTGCGCGCAGTTCGGCGACGCGGAGCTCGAGCTGTTCCACGCCGTGAAGCGCGCGTTCGATCCGGCCGGGCTGCTCAATCCCGGCAAGGCCGTGCCGACGCTCGCGCATTGCGCGGAGTTCGGCCACCGCCACGTGCACGCGGCCACGGCCGGCGCGCACGCGGGCCTGCCGCGCTTCTGATGCTCGACGAGCTGCGCGAGCGCGTGCGCGAGGCGGCCGGGCGGCGCAGCCCGCTGCGGCTTCGTGGCGGGGGCAGCAAGGACTTCTACGGCGGCGCGCCGCGTGGCGAGGTGCTCGACACGCGCTCGCTCGCCGGCATCGTCGACTACGAGCCGACCGAACTCGTCGTCACCGCGCGCTGCGGCACGCCGCTCGCGGCGCTGGAGGCCGCGCTCGCCGAGCGGGGGCAGATGCTGCCGTTCGAGCCGCCGCATTTCGGCGCGGGCGCGACGCTGGGCGGCTGCGTGGCGACGGGTCTGTCGGGCCCCCGGCGCGCGGCGGCGGGCGCGGTGCGCGACTTCGTGCTCGGCGCGCGGCTGCTCGACGGACGAGCTCGCGAGCTCGCCGTGGGCGGGCGTGTGATGAAAAACGTCGCGGGCTTCGACGTGGCCCGGTTGCTCGCCGGCTCGCTCGGCACGCTCGGCGTGATCCTCGAAGTGTCGCTCAAGGTGCTGCCGCGGCCCGCGGCCGAGGCGACCCTGCGGCTCGCGATGCCGCAGGCGAAGGCGATCGAAGCGCTCAACCTCTGGGGCGGACAGCCGCTGCCGTTGACGGCGAGCGCCTGGCGGGGCGGCGAGCTTTCGGTGCGCCTGTCAGGCTCCGAGGCCGCGGTGCGCGCAGCGGCCGCGCGCATCGGCGGTGATCCCCTCGCGGGTGCCGAGGCGTTCTGGCGCGGCATCCGCGAGCACACCGACGCGTTCTTCGCGGGCGACGTGCCGCTGTGGCGCCTGTCGGTTCCGTCCACGGCCGCGCCGTTTGCGCTCGAGGGTGAACCGCTGCTCGAGTGGGGCGGGGCACTTCGCTGGCTGCGCACGGGCGCCGACGTCGCGAGCGTGCGGGCAGAGACCGCGCGCGCAGGCGGGCACGCAACGCTGTTTCGCGACGGCGACAAGTCGGCAGGTGTTTTCGCGCCGCTCGGCGCGGCCGCGCTGCGCCTGCACCGGGAACTCAAGGCCGCGTTCGATCCCGCCGGGATACTCAATCCCGGGCGGCTGCATCCGGACTTCTAGGTGCCGGGCTTGGGCAGCTTTCGCTCCTGTTCCTTCATGTTCGCGCGCACGAAATCGGCGTACTGCGACTGCGGATATTTGGAGAGCAGCGTCGCATACAGCTTGAGCGCGTTGTGCGGCTGCCCGGAGTCGCCTGCGCGCGCGGCCACCTCGACCAGGCGCTTTTGCGCCGCGGCGAGGTCGCCGGCGAGCGCGGCGCCGGCGTGCAGCGCCCAGGCCGCTTCCATGAACGCGTTCTGCGCGAGCAGCGCGCGCCCGAGACCCTCCCAGGCTGGCGGCTCGAGTGCGAGCCGCGTGCGCTCGTTGACCACCTCGAGGAAGGCCTTGGCCGCGGCTTCGGCGCGGCCGGCGGCGAGTGCGTTGCGAATGTCGAAGGCCGCCTTGGCGATCGGGTCGGCGGGCGCGGCGGCCGACGGGCTGGCCGCGGACGTCGCTTTGCCCGTGGGCGCAGGCGGAGGCGCAGGCGCAGGCACGGGCGGCACACGCTTCATGTCGGCGAGGAAGCGCTCCTCGCGCTCGTTCTCGAGGCGCGCGCGCGCCCCGAACCGACGCAGGATGGTGACAATCCACGCGATCGCGCCGACGATCACGCCGAGGACGATGACGGCGACCAGCGTCTGCATGCGGCGGGGAGTATAGCGGCCGATCGATGCAGACCGCGCTCGCCGATTTCATCCGCGACACCCCGGAAGGCCAGGAGGCCGACGCCATCCTGCGCAAGTGCGTGCACTGCGGCTTTTGCACGGCGACCTGCCCGACCTACCAGCTGCTGGGCGACGAGCTCGACGGGCCGCGCGGCCGGATCTACCTGATCAAGCAGGTGCTCGAGGGCGAACCGCCGACCGCCCGCACGCAGCTGCACCTGGACCGGTGCCTCACCTGCCGGGCCTGCGAGACCACCTGCCCGTCGGGGGTGCGCTACGGGCGGCTCGCGGACATCGGCCGCGAGCTGGTCGAGGCGCGCGTACCGCGCGGCCGCTGGGCGCGCGCCCAGCGCGCCGTTCTCGGATTCGTGCTGCCGCGGCGCACCCTGTTCGCGGCATTGCTTGCGCTGGGGCGGCCGCTGCGCCGCCTGCTGCCCTCGGTGGTGCCCGCGCCCGCCGCGCCGGCGGGCGACTGGCCCGCGCCGCGCCATGAGCGGCGCATGCTGGTGCTCGGCGGCTGCGTGCAGCCGGCGCTCGCGCCGCGCATCAACGCCGCCGCGGCGCGCCTGCTCGACCGCGCCGGAATCTCGCTCGTCGAGGCGCCCGATGCGGGCTGCTGCGGGGCGCTGCGCTTCCACCTCAACGACCAGGCCGGCGGGCGCGCGGACATGCGCGCGCTGATCGACGCCTGGTGGCCTGCGATCGAGCGCGGCGATTTCGAGGCCATCGTCACCACCGCGAGCGGCTGCGGCGTCACCGTGCGCGACTACGGGCACCTGCTCGCCGACGACCCCGACTACCGCGACAAGGCCGCCCGCGTTGCTGCGCTCGCGCGCGACCTGAGCGAGGTCGTCCCGCCCGAATCCGTGCCCGCGCGCGCGGGACTGGGACGGATCGCCTGTCACGCACCTTGCAGCCTCCAGCACGGACAGCAGGTGCGCGGCAAGGCCGAGGCCCTGCTCGCGCGCGCCGGGTTCGAGCTCGCGCCGGTGCCCGACGCGCACCTGTGCTGCGGCTCGGCGGGCACCTACTCGATCCTGCAGCCCGCGCTCGCCGGCGAGCTGCGCCGGCGCAAGCTGGAGGCCCTGCAATCGGGGGATCCGGTCGGCATCGTCACCGCCAACATCGGCTGCCTCGTGCACCTGCAGGCGGGTTCGCGCGTGCCAGTCGCGCACTGGATCGAACTGCTCGACGAGGCGACGCAGGGGTAAAATTTCGCGATGCTGGTCCGCGCCGCCTGCCCGCACGACTGCCCCGACACCTGCGGCATGCTGGTGACCGTGGAGGACGGCGTCGCCGTGAAGATCCAGGGCGACCCGGACATGCCGTTCACGCAGGGCACGCTCTGCACCAAGGTTGCGCACTATCTCGAGCGCACGTATGCCCCGGACCGGCTGCAGTATCCGCTCAGGCGCGCCGGCCCCAAGGGCAGCGGTCGGTTCGAGCGCGTCTCGTGGGATGCGGCGCTGGACGAGATCGCCACACGGCTGCAGGCGCTCGCCGCCGAAGACCCGCAGACCATCCTCCCGCTCAGCTACGCCGGCACGATGGGCATGGTGCAGTTCAGTTCGATGGACCGGCGCTTCTTCCACCGGCTGGGCGCTTCGCTCCTCGACCGTACGCTGTGCTCCACCGCGGGCAAGGCCGGGATCAAGGCGACGCTGGGCGGCTCAGTCGGCATGGACCCCGAGCGCTTCGACGAGGCGCGGCTGATCCTGCTCTGGGGCGCGAACCCGGTCGTGTCCAACCTTCACCTGTGGTCGCGCGTGCAGGAGGCCAAGCGCCGCGGGGCGAAGATCGTCGCGATCGACCCCTATCGCAGCCTGTCGGCCGAGAAATGCACGCAGCACATCGCGCTGCTGCCCGGCACCGATGGCGCCCTCGCGCTCGCGATGATGCACGTGCTGATCGCCGAGGACCTGATCGACCGCGACTACATCGCCCGCCACACGCTCGGCTTCGACGCGCTCGCCGAGCGCGTCCGGCAGTACACGCCGCAATGGGCCGCGGGCGTGTGCGGCCTCCCGGTCGAGGAGATCGTCCAGCTCGCACGCGAGTACGGCACGACGCGGCCCGCCGCGATCCGCCTCAACTACGGCATGCAGCGGCACGCCGGGGGCGGTATCGCGGCGCGAAACATCGCCTGCCTGCCGGCGCTCACCGGCGCCTGGCGCGAGGTGGCCGGCGGGCTCGTGCTCACCACCGCGGATTTCTACGGCTTCGATCACGCGGCGCTCGAGCGCCCGGACCTGCTCGCGGGGCGCCGGCCACGCATCGTCAACCATTCGCAGATCGGCGAGGCGCTGACCGCGGCCGCGCCGCCGGTGAAGGCGGTCATCGTCTACAACAACAATCCGGTGGCGGTCTGCCCCGACTCGGAAAAAGTGCTCGCGGGCTTCCGGCGAGAGGAACTGTTCTGCGTGGTGATGGACTCGTTCATGACCGACACCGCCGACTACGCCGACCTCGTGCTGCCGGCGACCACGCAGCTCGAGCACTATGACGTGCACAAGTCCTATGGCCATCTCTACGCGGTGGCCAACAGCCCCGCGATCGCGCCGGTCGGTGAGTCGCTGCCCAACTCGGAAGTGTTCCGGCGCCTGGCGGCGCGGCTCGGATTCGACGAGCCGTGCTTTCGCGACAGCGACGAAGACATCTGCCGTACCGCGCTCGCCTCGTCCAAGCCGCGCATGCGCGGCATCGAGTGGGAGGCGCTGAAGGCAAAGGGCTGGCAGCGCCTTGCCGTGCCGGAGCGCTTCGCGCCGTTCGCCGAGGGCGGCTTTCCCACGTCTTCGGGCAAGTGCGAGTTCCATAGCGCGGCGCTCGAGCAGCAGGGCATCGACCCGCTGCCGTTCTACAACCCGCCGGTGGAGGGGCCCGCGCCCGGCATGCTGCAATTCCTGTCGCCGCCGGCGCGCAATTTCCTCAATTCGAGCTTCGCGCACCTGAAGCGCTTCCGCGACATCGAGGGCGAGCCGCGCCTCGAGATGCACGCCGAGGACGCTGCCGCGCGCGGCATCCGCGACGGCGACCTGGTGCGCGTGCACAACGCGCGCGGCAGCCTGCGGCTGCGCGCGCGCGTCAACGACCGTCCGCGCCGCGGCGTGGTGGTCGCGCCCTCGGTCTGGTGGAAGAAATACGCGCCCGACGGCGGCAACGCCAACAACCTTACCGCGCAGCGCATCACCGACCTCGGCGGCGGCGCAACCTTCTACGATTGCCGGGTGCACGTTGAACGCGCCGATTCACAACCCGCCGCCTAGCGACGCCCTCTGGGCGAGCCTCGCGGAGACCGCGAACGACCTGCTGTGGTCGGTCGACCTCGAAGGCCGCTGGACGTACGTGAACCCGGCCGCGGCGCGCCGCATCTACGGCTGCGATCCCGCGGAAATGCTCGGCCGGCCGATGCACGACTCGGCGGTCGCGGCGCTTCGCGCGCGCGACGCCGGAGTGCTCGCGCGGGTGCTCGCCGGGCAATCGGTGTTCGACCACGAGACGCGCCACGAGCGGCGCGACGGCACCGGGATCAATCTGTCGTTCAATGCCGTCCCGCTGCGCGACCGCGCCGGCGCGGTGCTCGGTGCGACCGGGACCGCGCGCGACATCACCGCCGAGCGCGCCGCGTCTGCGGCGCTCCAGGAAACCGTGGAGAAGCTTCGGCTTGCGGTGGACGTTGCCGAGCTCAAGTATTGGGAATGGGATCGAGAAACCGGCAGGCTCCAGTGGGGGAGCGATCCGCTGCCGGGCGCCGCGGGCGGGCGCGTCGCGCAATGGACCGAGTATCGCGAGCTCGTGCACCCGGATGACCGCGAGAGCTACCTCGCCAAGATCGAGACCGCGTGGCAGAGCGGCGGCACCTGCGTGAACGAATACCGGTTGGCCGGGCGCGACGGCCGAATGAGGTGGGTGTCCTCTCACGGCATGGCGCTGCCCGACGGTTCCGGTCGCCTGACGCGAATGATCGGCGTCTCGCAGGACATCACCGAGCGCAAGCGCCGCGAGGAAGAAGCCCGCTTCCTCGCCTACCACGACACGCTCACCGGACTGCCCAACCGGCGCCTGCTCGACGACCGGCTCGCGCAGGCGCTGCACCTTGCGCAGCGCCGCGACGTGCGGCTCGCCGTCATGCTCGTCGACCTGGACGAGTTCAAGCTCGTCAACGACCGCTACGGCCACCGCACGGGCGACGCCGTGCTGCGCGAGGCCGCGCGGCGCCTGGCCGCCTGCGTGCGCAAGGCCGACACGCTGGCGCGCCAGGGCGGGGACGAGTTCGTGGTGGTGATCCCCGAGCTCGCGCCGCAGGCCGACGGCCGGATCGTGGCCGACAAGATCCTGCGCGCGCTCGAAATGCCGCTCGAGGCCGACGGCGCGGCGCTGCGTATCGGCGCGAGCGTAGGCATCTCGCTGTATCCCGACGACGCGCGAGACGGCGAAGCGTTGCTGCGCAATGCCGACGCGGCGATGTACCGCGCCAAGCAGTCCGGCGGCCGCCAGCACCGCCACTACGGCCGCTAGCGCTGCCGCACTCGCGCTGCGGTACAGTGCGCGCATGAGCCCGCTCGCGCGCCTGGCGCGCTTTCTTGCACCGTACCGCTGGCGTGTCGCCGCCGCGCTGGTTGCGTTGCTGGCGGCCGCGGCCAGCGTGCTCGCGCTGGGCCAGGGCCTGAAGTTCGTCGTCGACGCCGGCTTTGGCAGCGGCGATCCGCGCATGCTCGATCGCGCGCTCGGCGCCGCGATCGCGGTCGCGGCGACGCTCGCGGCGGCGACCTACGGCCGCTTCTACCTGATGATGAGCACGGGCGAGCGCGTCGTTGCCGACCTGCGCCGCGCGGTCTTCGATCACCTGCTCGCGCTCTCGCCGGGCTTTTTCGAGCGCGCGCGCACGGGCGAGGTGATTTCGCGCCTCGCGAGCGACGCCACGGTCGTGCAGCAGGTGATCGGCTACGGCCTGTCGATGTTCGTGCGAAACCTGGTAATGATGAGCGGCGCGACGGTGATGCTGTTCGTCACCAGCCCGAAGCTCGCGGCGCTGGTGCTGGTCGGCGTGCCCGCGACGCTGGTGCCGATCCTGCTGCTCGGCCGGCGCGTGCGACGCCTGTCGCGCGCGACCCAGGACCGCGTCGCCGACGTTTCCACGCACGTCGACGAGTCGATCCACGAGGTGCGCACCGTGCAGGCTTACGGCCACGAGGGCGCAGACCGCGCTGCGTTCGGCGCGCGCGTCGAGGCCACCTATGCCGCGGCGGCGGCGAGCATCGGCCAGAAGGCCGCGCTGATCGCGGTGGTGATGCTGATTGCGTTCTGCGCGGTGGGCGTCATCCTCTGGGTCGGCGGGCGCGACGTGCTGGCCGGCCGGCTGACCGCGGGCGAGCTCTCGGCGTTCGTCTTTTACGCCGGCGTGGTCGCCACCGGCGCGGGCACGGTCTCCGAGGTCTGGGGCGAGCTGCAGCGCGCCGCGGGGGCGACCGAGCGGCTGTTCGAGTTGCTCGACGCTCGCGCCGAGATCGACGCACCGGCCGCGCCCGTGGCGGCCTCGCCCGCGCCGCGGCGGGTCGAGCTCGACGCGGTGACCTTCGCCTACCCTTCGCGTCCGCAGTCGCCGGCGCTCGAGCGCTTCGCGCTGCGCCTGGCCGCGGGCGAGCGCGTCGCGCTGGTCGGCCCCTCGGGCGCGGGCAAGAGCACGGTCCTCGCGCTGCTGCTGCGATTCTACGACCCGCAGTCGGGCGCCGTGCGCATCGACGGCACCGACGCGCGCCGGCTCGACCCGCGCGCGCTGCGCCGGTTGTTCGCAGTCGTGCCGCAGGAGCCGGTGATCTTCGCCGCGAGCGCGCTCGACAACGTGCGCTACGGGCGCCCGGCGGCGAGCCGCGCCGAGGTCGAACGCGCCTGCGGCGAGGCCTTCGCGATGGAATTCCTCTCGCGGCTGCCGCAGGGCCTGGACACGCCGCTCGGCGAGCGCGGCATCACGCTCTCGGGCGGCCAGCGCCAGCGCCTGTCGATCGCGCGCGCGCTGCTGGCCGACCGGCCGCTGCTCCTGCTCGACGAGGCGACGAGCTCGCTCGACGCCGAGAGCGAGCGCATGGTGCAGCAGGCGCTCGAGCGCCTCGAGCGCGGGCGCACCACGCTGGTCATCGCGCACCGCCTGGCCACCGTGCAGCACGCCGACCGCATCGTCGTCATGGATCGCGGCGTGACCGTCGCGCAGGGCACGCACGCCGAGCTCATGCGCCAGGGCGGCCTGTACGCGAGCCTCGCGCAGCTGCAGTTTCTCGGCGGGGCCGAGGAAAGGGCCGCACGGGCCGCATGAGGTGGGCCGTCATGCTCGTGGCCGTGGCCTGCGCCGCGGCGCAGGCCGAGCCGCTGAAAATCGGCTCGAAGCGCTTCACCGAGTCCTACGTCCTTGGCGAGCTGCTCGCGCAGACCGCGCGCGCCGCGGGCGCCGAGGTCGAGCTCCACCCCGGCATGGGCGGCACCGCGATTCTCTACGAGGCCGTGCGCACGGGGGCGATCGACCTCTACCCCGAGTACACGGGGACGCTCGCGCTCGAGCTGCTCGGGGGCGACGCGCGGCCGACGCTGCGCGCGCTCAACCTGAAGCTCGCGCCGCTGGGACTCGCGGTCTCGGTGCCGCTCGGCTTCAACAACACCTACGCGATCGGCGTGCGCCGCGCGCTCGCCGACCGGCTGCACCTGCGGCGCATCTCGGACCTCACCGCGGTCCCGCGGCTGCGCCTGGGGTTCGCGCATGAGTTCCTCGCGCGGCGCGATGGCTGGCCGGGCCTGCAGGCCGCCTACGGGCTGCCGCAAAGTCCTCGCGGGCTCGACCACGGCCTCGCCTACGAGGCGCTCGCCGCAGGCGAGGTGGATGCGATCGACTTGTACTCGACCGACGCGAAAATCGCGCGCGATCGCATCGCGGTGCTCGAAGACGACCGCGGGTTCTTTCCTGCCTACGATGCGGTGCTGCTGCACCGTCTCGACGTGCCGCGGCGCTTTCCGAAGGCCTGGCGCGCGCTCACGCGGCTCGAGGGCACGATCGACGCGACCGAGATGCGACGCATGAACGCGGCCGCCGAGCTCGAGGGCTTGAGCTTCGCCGACGCGGCGAAGCTGCACCGGGGCGGCGCGGCGGCGGGGCACGCGCGCGGCTTTCTCGACCTGCTGTTCGGTCCCGACTTCGGGCGGCTGACGCGAGAGCACCTGGTGCTGGTCTTCGTCTCGCTCGTGGCGAGCATCGCCGCGGGGGTGCCGCTCGGCGTGGCCGCGGCCCGGCTGCCGCGGCTCGCGCAGCCGCTCCTCGGCGCGGTCGGTGTGATCCAGACCATTCCGTCGCTGGCGCTCTTCGCGTTCCTGATCGCGATCACCGGCACGATCGGCACCTGGCCGGCGCTGCTGGCGCTATTCCTTTATGCGTTGCTGCCGATCGTGCGCAACACGCACGCGGGGCTCGCCGGCATCGACGCCGGCATGCGCCAGGCGGCCGACGCGCTCGGCCTGCCGAGCGCGGTGCGGTTGTGGAAGGTCGAGCTGCCGCTCGCGTTGCCGACGATCCTCGCCGGCGTGAAGACCTCCGCGGTGATCAACGTCGGCACTGCCACGATCGCGGCGTTCGTCGGCGCAGGCGGCTACGGCGAGCGCATCGCCGCGGGCCTCGCGTTGAACGATCACGCGATGCTGCTCGCGGGCGCGGTGCCGGCTGCGGCGCTCGCGCTCGTCGTGCAAGCCGCGTTCGAGCTCGCCGAGCGGCGTATCGCATGGCGGCGGCCCGCGCGCGCGGAGGTATGATCCAAGCTTCCATTCGAGGGGTGACATGGCACGGGTGATCGGCGTGCCGCGGGAAATCGCCGCGGACGAAAAGCGCGTCGCGACGGTGCCCGACGTGGTCGCGCGCCTCATCAAGCTCGGCTTCAAGGTGTCGGTCGAATCGGGCGCCGGTGCGGCGGCGAACTTCGACGATGCGTCCTACCAGGCGTCGGGCGCGGAGCTCGCGCCGGGCGCCAAAGCACTGTGGTCCGCGGCGGACATCGTCTTCAAGGTGCGCGCGCCCACCCCTGAAGAAGTCGGGCTGATGCGCGAGGGCCAGACGCTGATCTCATTCATCTGGCCGGCGCAGAACCCGGATCTGATGCGAAGCCTTGCAGCACGCAAGGTCACGGTGCTCGCCATTGACGCGCTTCCGCGCATGCTGAGCCGCGCCCAGAAGATGGACGCGTTGACCTCGATGGCCAGCGTCTCGGGCTACCGCGCCGTCATCGAGGCCGCCCACGCCTTCGGCCGCTTCTTCAATGGCCAGGTCACCGCCGCCGGAAAGATTCCCCCGGCCAAGGTCTTCGTCGCCGGCGCCGGCGTGGCCGGCCTGGCGGCGATCGGCACCGCCGTCGGACTGGGCGCCATCGTGCGCGCGAACGACACCCGCGCCGAGGTGGCCGACCAGGTCGTGTCGATCGGTGGTGAATTCGTCAAGGTCGAATACCAGGAAGACGGGTCCGGCGGCGGCGGCTATGCCAAGGTGATGAGCGAAGGCTTCCAGCAGGCCCAGCGTGAGATGTACGCCAAGCAGGCTCGCGAGGTGGACATCATCATCACCACTGCGCTGATCCCGGGGAAGCCCGCGCCGCGGCTGATCACGGCCGACATGGTGAAGAGCATGCGGCCGGGCAGCGTCATCGTCGACATGGCCGCGGAACAGGGCGGCAACTGCGAGCTGACCGAGCCCGGCCAGTCCGTGGTCAGGCACGGCGTCACGATCATCGGTTACACGGACCTGCCCAGCCGGCTTGCGAAACAGTCCTCGACGCTCTATTCGACCAACCTCTTCCGCCTGACCGAAGAGCTTTGCAAGACCAAGGACGGGGTGATCAATGTCAACATGGACGACGACGCGCTCCGTGGCCTGACGGTCATCAAGGACGGCACGATCACCTGGCCGCCGCCGCCCCTCAGGCTGCCGGTCGCCGCGCCGAAGCCCGCGGCGCCGCCGCCCGCGCCCAAAG
>JBOIFE010000124.1:0-9586 GCA_050741015.1 Burkholderiales bacterium
GACCAGCGTGATGATGGAGTCGAGCAGATAGTAGTTGCCGATCTCCTCGTCGGTGAAGAAGGTCTGCGCCACCGGTCCCGGGTCGGCCATGCCGGTCGTCTCGATCACCACCCGATCGAACTTAAGCTGGCCCTGGTCGCGCTTCTCCTTCAGCGTACCGAGGATGCGGATCAGGTCGCCGCGCACGGTGCAGCAGATGCAGCCGTTGTTCATCTCGACGATCTGCTCGTCGGACTTCTCCAGGATGTCGCTGTCGACGCCGACCTCGCCGAATTCGTTCTCGATCACGGCGATCCGCTGTCCGTGGTCCTCCTTGAGGATGCGGTTCAGCAGCGTCGTCTTTCCCGCGCCGAGAAAGCCGGTGAGGATCGTGACGGGAACCATGCCTTCCTGTTGCATCAAAATCCCCTCACGCGCACTGCGCGCAGCGGCCGCGCACGGTAAGCCCGACCTCGTCGGGCCGGAAGCCGCGAGGCACCTTCAGCGCCAGCTTGTCGGTACGCAGGTCGTCGAGGCAGACCACCTTGCCGCAGCGGCTGCACTCGAAGTGGCCGTGCTTCTCGTGCTTGCCGCCGGCCACCGTGAAGCGCCAGACGCGGTCCGCACCCGAGGCCCGGTGCGCGAGGCCCTGGCCGACCAGCCAGTCGAGCACGCGATACAGCGTCACGCGGTCCGGCCGCTCCGGTCCGAGGCGCGACTCGAGCTCCGGGTGCGACAGCGCCTGGTCCGCCTTCTCAAGTGCGGCCAGCACCTGCACGCGGGCCGACGTGACGCGCTCGCCGGTGGTCTCCAGCCGGGCGCGGGTGGCCGCGCTATCGTGCCTGGGGGGCATGCGCGCATTCTAGGGGGGTGCCTTGCCAAATACAACTGTGTTGCATTACGAGTGCACGGTCAGCAGCGCCGCGCCCGCCACGCCGGCGGCGATCAGCAGTCCCTGGACAGCGGCATCGCGCGGCTTCCAGTGCTGGTGCAGGCCGGGAATGAGGTCCGCGACGGAGATGTAGATGAAGCTCGCGGCCGAAATCGCCAGCACCCGGGCGACCATGGGATCGCCCGGGGTGAGCGTGACGTAGCCCAGCACGCCGCCCGCGATCGCGGCGCAGCCCGAGAGCGCGTTGTAGGCGAGCGCCGCGCGCCGCGAGTACCCCGAGTCGAGCAGCACCATGAAGGCGCCGATCTCGTGGGGAATCTCGTGCGCAATCACGCCGAGCGCGACCGCCCAGCCGAGCTTCGCGTCGACCAGGAAGGCCGCCGCGATCAGGACCCCGTCGACGGAATTGTGCATGGCGTCGCCCACCACGACCATCATTCCCGCCGGCTTGTGCGCGTGTGCCGCGTGGCCAGGTTCCGCTTCGGCGTGCGCGTGGCGCCAGAGGCTGAGCTTCTCCAGCGTGAAGAATCCGAGCAGGCCGCCGAGGCAGGTCGCCAGCGCGGTTCGGGCGCCCAGCCCGTCCACCGCTTCGGGCAGCAGGTCGAGAAAGGCGACGCCGAGGAGCACGCCCACGGCGTAGGACACCAGGCGCGGCGCCCAGCGCGCCAGCAGCGTCAGCGACAGCGCCGCCGCCGCGAACACCGAAAGTACGCCGCCGGCGAAGGTCGCGGCGAGGATTTGGACCAGCGTCATCGTCAATGCAACTTAGTTGCAAAGACGGCATGCTACCGCAAATAGGGACAGTCCCTATTTTTCCTATTTTTCCCAGGCGGCGCGCAGGCCAGCGGCGTGGGCAAGGAATTCCATCTCGGCGTCGGTGTGGGTCTCCATCACGCCGGGCAGGATCAGCGTGCCGTCGCGGGGCTTCGTCAGGAACAGGGTCGGCGAGTCGTGGTGGCGGCAGGTCGCCGTGATGCGATCGCGCGAGTTGACCGTCGACGCCATGTCGATCGTGCCGTAGCAGGTGCAGAAGTAGGTCGCGCCCGGCCGCGCCTCGACGTAGCAACCGGTGCCGCGGATGCCCGCGGTCACCGTCGGCGCGACCACGCGCACCTTGCCGCGGTTGCGCTTGCCGAACACCGCGCCGAGCGCGCCGCTCAGCAGCCGCAGCCCGGTAATGAGATAGGCCTCCGGCCCCGTCTCGATGTCGAGCGCGCACTGCGCGCGCAGCATGAACGCGTCGCCCCCGACCACGAACGCGATATAGCCGTCCGGGCCGGTCGTAATCCGGTCGCCGGTGCGGATCACCGCGTCGGGCCCAATCGGCCGGCCGTTGACGCGCACTTCGCCGCGCAGCGTCCGGATCTGCCGCAGGGTCTGCTGCGCCGCCGCGGGACGCGGCAGCATCGCCCCCGCGGCAAGCGCCGCGGTACCCGTCAGGAAGCTTCGCCGCTGGGCTTTCATTGTCATGTTCGTCGAACCTCGCACAGTTCCATTACAGCCAGATGAGAAAAATGGGGACTGTCCCTATTTACGCAGTACCAGCAGGCCCTTGAGGTAGTCGCCCTCGGGGAATTCGAGGGCGACGGGGTGGTCGGGCGCGGCGTGGAAGCGCTCGAGGATCGCTGCATCGGCGCCGGCGTCAAGCGCAGCGCCGGCGATGATCGACTGGAAAAGCTCGGGCGGGACGCCGCCCGAGCACGAGTAGGTCGCGAGCAGGCCGCCCGGTGCGAGCAGCTTGAAGGCAAGCAGGTTCACGTCCTTGTAGGCGCGCGCGGCGTTCCTCGCCTGCGCCGCGGTCGGCGCGAACTTCGGCGGGTCGAGCACGACGAGGCCGAACTTCGCACCCGCGTCGCGCAGCGTCCGCAGGTGCGCGAAGACGTCCGCCTTCACGAACTCCACGCGCGAGGCCTCGAGCGGATTCGCCGCCAGGTTCTCGCGCGCGACTTCCAGCGCCGGCACCGAGCTCTCCACGGCGAGGACTCGCTTCGCCCCGCCCGCGAGCGCGGCGATTGCGAAACCGCCGGTATAAGAGAATCCGTCCAGCACCTCGCGGCCCGCGGCGAGCGCTCGCACGCGCTGGCGGTTCTCGCGCTGGTCGAGGAAGAAGCCTGTTTTCTGGCCCGCCTCCACGTCGACGCGGAAATTGAGCCCGTATTCGATGATCGGGCTGCGCCTCGCTTCGCGATTGCCTCGCGCGAACCCGACACGCGGCTCCAGCCCCTCGAGCTTTCGCACCTCGGCGTCCGAGCGCTCGAACACCGCCGCGCAGCCGGTCGCCTCGACCAGCGCGTCGAGGATCGCCTCGCGCCAGCGCTCCACGCCCGCGGCGAGGAACTGCGCGACGAGGACGTCCGCGTAGCGATCGACGACGAGCCCGGGCAGGCCGTCGGACTCGCCGTGAACGAGTCGCAGCGCGTTCGTGTGCCTCGCCGTCGCGAGCGCGTCGCGCATGGCGACTGCCGCGCGAATTCGTCTTGCGAAGAACGCGGCGTCCACCGGCTCGCCCGCGTCGAACGTCCACACGCGCGCGCGGATCTGGGATTCGGGACTCCAGGCGGCCTGCGCGATCGCGGCGCCCGCAGCCGTCTTCACCTCGACCGTGTCCCCGGACGCGGGCTCGCCGGTCGTGCGCGCCACGGCGCCTGAGAAGATCCACGGGTGGCGCCGTCGCAGTGATTTCTCGCGCTCCGGCTTCAGGACCAGGGTGCTCATTTCTTCTTCGCCCGCGGGTGCGCGGCGTCGTACACCTTTGCGAGCGCCTGGTAGTCGAGGTGCGTGTAGACCTGCGTGGTCGCGATGCTCGCGTGGCCGAGCATCTCCTGCACCGCGCGCAAGTCCTGCGAGGACTGCAGCACATGCGAGGCGAAGGAGTGCCGCAGCATGTGCGGATGCAGCTTCCCGGCGACGCCCTGCCGCCGCGCAAGGCGCCGAAGCCGCGACTGGACCACGCCCGGCGCGATGCGCTCGCCCCGCGCGCCCACGAAGAGCGCCTTCTCGCCTTCGCGCGCAAGCTGCGCGCGCAGCGCGATCCACGCGCCGAGCGCCTCCCTGGCGCGCGCGCCGACGGGCACCGTGCGCGTCTTGCTGCCCTTGCCGGTGACGGTGACCTGGGCCTCGCGCAGGTCGAGCCGCCCGTCGCCGAGGTCGAGCTGCACGAGCTCGGCGAGCCGCAGGCCCGAGGAGTACATCAGCTCGAACATCGCGCGGTCGCGCACGGCAATCGGCGCGCCTTCGCCGGCTTGGGGCTCGAGCAGCCGCTGCATTTCCTCCACCGAGAGCGCCTTCGGCAGGCGCCTGCCCGCCTTGGGCGGACGCACGCCCTCCACCGGGTTCGAGGCGAAGTGCTTGTGGCGTGAAAGCCACCGGTACAGCCCGCGCCAGGCCGAGAGCAGGCTCGCGAGCGACCGCGGCCCGAGGCCGCGCGAGTGCAGCTGCGCGACGAAGCGGCGTACCTGCACCGTCTCCAGCGCGGCGAGGCGCTGCTCGCCGAGGAGCGCGAGGAGCGCCTCCAGGTTGCGTCCATAGATGTCGAGGCTTCGCGGCGCGAGTCGCCGCTGGTGCTCGAGCGCGCCCAGGTACTCGCGGACGGCGGCGGCGTCCGGATGCGTGGCGCCGCCCTTCGCGCTAGATCCGCGCGGCGAGCGCCGCCGCGGTGAGCTCGCCGATCCGGCGCAGGTAGAGCGTGCCCATCTCGGGATAGAAGCGCTGCGGGTCCTCGCTGCCGAGCGCAAGGAGGCCGAAGCCGCGCGTCTGCCCGAGCGGCACGGCCGCAAGCGACCTCACGTGCTCGGCCGCGGCGCCGAACCAGGCGAGGAACGGGCTCCCGCCCGCGGGCCCGCACTGCGGCGCGCCCATCGCCTCGACCTGCGAGCGCTGCGCTTCGTCGACGGGCTCGGCCTCGGGCGCACCCGCGGGCAGCGCGCGGCCCCAGATGCGCAGCACCACGTGCGGCACCGAGAAATCCTCGCGCAGGTGGAACTGCAGCGCCTGCGCCGCCGCGGCGAAGTCCTTGGCGCCGAGCAGGCCCGCCGCGAGCCGGTGCACCTTCTCGCTGATCGCGTCGTTGTCCTCGCCGAACTTGATCAACTCGCCGAGCTTCGCCTCCAGCACGCGCGCCTTGTCGCGCAGCGCCATCAGCTGGCGCTCCGAGAGCGGGATCGCGCGCCCGCCGTAGGGGTGCGGCACGTAGATCGTCTCGAGGAGCTCGGGATGCTGGTCGAAGAACTGCGGGTGCGTCCTGAAGAACTGGGCGACTTCTTCTGCGGTCATGCGCTCGCGCTCTCCCCGTCCTGGAGTTCGATCGATCCCTCGAACACCGTCGTCGCGGGACCCTTCATCCAGACGGCATTGTCGCCGCCCGCCCAAGCGATGGTCAACGCTCCGCCGCGCGTGCGCACGCGCACCGGCGAATCGAGCAGCCCGCGCGCGATGCCCGAGACCGCCGCCGCGCAGGCGCCGGTGCCGCAGGCGAGCGTCTCGCCCGCGCCGCGCTCCCACACGCGCAGGGCGATCGCGTGGCGCTCGAGCACCTGCAGGTAGCCCGCGTTCACGCGGTTCGGGAAGCGCGGATGGAGCTCGATCAGCGGCCCCTGCGTGGCCACGGGCGCCGCGTCGACGTCGGCGACGAGCTGCACCGCGTGCGGGTTGCCCATCGAGAGGATCGCGAGCTCCACGCGCACGCCGCCGACCTCGAGCGGCTGCACGAGCGGCGACTCGCGCGCGGGCGGCCCCATGTCCACGCTCACCTCGCCGTCGTCTTCGAGCCGCGGGACGATGATGCCGCCCAGCGTCTCGACGCGGATCGACTGCTTCTTCGTCAGGCCCTTCGCGTGCACGTACTTCACGAAGCAGCGCGCGCCGTTGCCGCACTGCTCGACCTCGCCACCGTCGGCGTTGAAGATGCGGTAGCCGAAGTCGTTCTCCGCGCGCTTCGCCTTCTCGACCACCAGCACCTGGTCGCAGCCGACGCCGAAGTGCCGGTCCGCGAGCCGGCGCAGCTGCCCGCGCGAGAGCGCGAAGGGCGCGCGCGTCGCGTCGAGCACGACGAAGTCGTTGCCCGCGCCCTGCATCTTGGTGAAGGCGATCAAAGCCACGGCCGCATTCTAGTCAGTAGAAGGGCGCCTCGCCCTCGGGCCGCCGCTTGAAGCGCTTGTGCGTCCACAGGTATTGCTCGGGCATCTCGAGCACGGCGCGCTCGATGCACTCGTTCATGCGCCGCGTGTCGGCCTCGAGGTCGCCGCTGGGGAAGTTCTCCCAGGCCGGATCGATCCGCACGACATAGCCCTCGCCCCCGGGCAGCATCTTCGTGATGCAGGGCAGGACCTTCGCGCCCGTGATCTTCGCAATGCGCGCGAGGCCCGGCTGCGTCGCCGCGGGCACGCCGAAGAACGGCACGAACAGCGCCTTCTGCCCGCTCGGGTCCTGGTCCGGGAGGTAGAAGAGCGACATCCCGTCGTTTTTCATCGCCGCGATCGCCGCGCGCACGCCTTCCTGGCGCGACACGAGCTTCTGGTGGCCGAAGCGCGTGCGTCCGTGCGCGACCAGCCGCTCGAACACCGCGTCGCGCTGGCGTGCGTAGATGCCGACCATGTCGAGCTCGCAGATCAGGCGCGTTGCGCAGGCATCGAGCGCCACGAAGTGCGGCACGAGCACGATCGCGGCCTGGCCGCCGAGCGCGCGCGCGTTCTCCAGGCCCTCGAGGCGTATCAGCCGCTCGATGCGCTCGCGGGGCGACCACCACAGCAGCCCGTGCTCGAGGAAGGCGCGCACGAGCACCTGGTAGTGCCGGCGCGCGATGCGCCGGCGCTCCACTTCGGGCATCGCCGGGAAGCACTTCTCGAGGTTGATGCGCGTGACACGGCGCCGTCCCGGCAGCGCGAAGTACAGCAGGTTCCCGAGACCGCGCCCCAGCGCCGCCTGCGCACCGAGCGGCAGCAGGTGCAAGGCCCACAGCAACGCGACGACGAGCCGGCTCATGGCGGAGGCAGCGGCGCACCGGCCGGATGCTTGTAGCGGTTGTAGCTCCACATGTACTGCTCGGGGCGGTGGGCGCGGATCGCCTCCTCGAGCGCGCGGTTCACGCGCCGCGCGCCGCTCTCGCCCGGGTGCGCCGGCGTGAGTGGCTGCACGTGCATGTCGTAGCCCTCGCCGTGCGCCAGGCGCGTGCACATGACCAGGAACGGCGCCACGTCGGCTCGCTCGCACAGGCGCCCGGCGAGCGTCATCGTGTAGGCGGGGCGCCCGAAAAACTCGGTCCACTCGCCCTCGCCCACGCCGGGCACCTGGTCGGGGAGGATGCCCACCGCTTCGCCGCGCTTGAGCGCGGCGAGCAGCTGCCGCACGCCGCCCAGCGTCGAAGAGGCGAGCTTTACGTTGTGGCGCTCGCGCCCCATCTGCATCAGGTCGCGCAGTTCCTCGTCGTGCGCGGCGCGATACAGCGCCGTGATCGGCCCGTGCTCGGCCACGATGTGCACCGCGACCTCGAAGCATCCGTAGTGCGGCGTGAGGTACACGATGCCCTTGCCGGCGGCGCGCGCGGCGGCCGCCGCTTCCATGCCGCGCACGTTGCGCATGAGCGCGAGGATTTCCTCGCGCGGGCGCAGCCAGATCTTGGGCGCCTCGAACATCATGCGGCCAGCCTCGGCGACCGCGGCTCGGCGCACGCGTGCGTCGGTGTAGCCGGCGCGCGCGAGGTTCTCGGTGAGGCGCACCCGCCAGCGGCGCGCGAAGGGGAAAATTACCCACGCGAGCACCGCGCCGAGCGCGTGGGACCAGCGCAGCGGCAGGTGCGCCAGCAGGCTTTTCATCTGCTATCCTTCAAGCCTTTTTTCAGGCGCCCCTTATGAGCGATTTTCTTTTCACTTCCGAATCGGTTTCCGAAGGCCACCCCGACAAGGTCGCCGACCAGATTTCGGACGCAGTCCTCGACGCGATTCTAAGCCAGGACACCGGCGCCCGCGTCGCCGCGGAGACCCTGGTGAAGGACAACCTGGTGGTGCTCGCCGGCGAGATCACCAAGAAGCGCGAGGCGCACGTCGACTACCAGGAAGTCGCCCGCAACACCATCAGGCGCATCGGCTACACCGACCCCGAAATCGGCTTCGACGCGCGGGGCTGCACCGTGGTGGTCGCCTACGGCGAGCAGTCCCCGCACATCGCGCAGGGCGTGAACCGCGCGCTCGACATGGACCAGGGCGCGGGCGACCAGGGCCTGATGTTCGGCTACGCCTGCGACGAGACCCCGGGCCTGATGCCGCTCGCGATCTACCTCTCGCATCGCCTCGTCGAGCGCCAGTCGGAGCTGCGCCGCGACGGGCGCATGCCCTGGCTGCGGCCGGACGCGAAGTCCCAGGTCACCGTGAAGTACGTGAACGGCAAGCCCGATTCGATCGACACCGTGGTGCTGTCCACCCAGCACGCGCCCGAGATGAGCGGCAAGAAGCTGGAAGAGGCGGTCATCGAGCAGATCATCAAGCCCGTGCTGCCGAAGAATTTGGTCAAGGGCAAGCTCAACTACCTCGTCAACCCGACCGGTGCCTTCGAGATCGGCGGCCCGAAGGGCGACTGCGGCCTCACCGGCCGCAAGATCATCGTCGACACCTATGGCGGCTCCGCGCCGCACGGCGGCGGCGCATTCTCGGGCAAGGACCCGTCCAAGGTCGACCGCTCCGCGGCCTACGCCGCGCGCTACGTCGCGAAGAACATCGTCGCGGCGGGTCTCGCCACCAAGTGCCTGGTGCAAGTCTCCTACGCCATCGGCGTCGCGCAACCCACGAGCGTCATGGTCACCACGCAGGGCACGGGCAAGATTCCCGACGACAAGCTCTCGCAGCTCGTGCTCGCCAACTTCGACCTGCGCCCGCGCGGAATCATCCAGATGCTGGATCTGCTGCGCCCGATCTACGAGAAGACCGCCGCCTACGGCCACTTCGGCCGCGAAGAGCCCGAATTCACCTGGGAAGCGACGGACAAGGCGCTCGCGCTCAAGCAAGCCGCCTAGCTACCCCAGCGCGATCCAGCCCCCGAGCGCTGCGGCGATCAGCGCCAGGACGAGCAGCCGCCGCGGCAAGCGGTCCTTGGCCAGGCGCCTGAACATCCCGACCCGCTTCGGCGGCATCGTGAAGCGCTCGCGCCTGGCGCGCGCCGAGATGCGCCCGAGCGCGGGCTCGGTGGCGAAGACGCGCGAGAGCGGCAGGCGCGTCTCGCGCTCGATGGCGTTCGCCGCGGGCGCGACGGGAAGCTTTTCGGCGCCCGATTCGAACTTCAGCGTCTGGGTCTTTTCGGTGTGGTCCTCGCCGCCGCGCTCGCGCGGCACCTTGCCGCGCATCTCGGCCAGCACGTCGCGCAGGTCGGCCGCCATCTCGTAGGCGTCCTGGTAACGCACCGAAGGGTCCTTCTTCAGCGCCCGCGCGACGATGAAATCGAGCATCTGCGGCAGCGCCGGGTGCACGCGCGACGGCGGCGCGGGCTCGGTGTTGGCGACGTTGTGCGCGATCTGGCTCACGTCCTGGCCGGCGAAGAGCGTGGTCTGCGTCAGCATCTCGTAGAGAACGGTGCCGAGGCTGAAGATGTCCGAGCGCTGGTCCACCGGCTGGCCGCCGATCTGCTCGGGCGACATGTAGCGCGGCGTGCCGAGCACCATGCCGGTGCTCGTCTTGCTGGCGTCGCCGTAGCGCATGCGCGCGATGCCGAAGTCCATGATCTTCACCGCGC
>JBOIFE010000125.1:0-8523 GCA_050741015.1 Burkholderiales bacterium
ACGACCAGCACCTTCGCGCGCGCCTTGCGCGCCATCGCGATCATCGCCGACAGGTTCTTCTCCATTTCCTGCACGGGCAGGCCGCGCAGGCCGTCGTTCGCGCCGAGCTCGAGCACGACGATCGCGGGTCGCGTCCGCTCGAGCGCGCGCGGAAGCCGCGCGAGCCCGCCCGCGGTCGTCTCGCCCGAGACGCTCGCATTGACGACGCTATAATCGCGGTGCTCGCGCTGCAGCCGCTCGGCGAGCAGCGCCACCCAGCCGCGCTGCGCGGCAATGCCGTAGGCAGCCGACAGGCTGTCGCCGAATACGAGGATCGTCGCGCCCCAGGCCCCCGATGAGAGGCACATGAACAGGCAGGCAATGAGCGTTCTGGCGGCGCGCGGCATCGGCAAGACGGTGAAGAGCGGCGAGGCGGACCTGGTGATTCTCCGGGAAATCGACCTCGACGTCATGCCGGGCGAGGTGGTCGCGATCGTCGGCGCTTCGGGTTCGGGCAAGTCGACGCTGCTCGCGCTGCTCGCCGGGCTGGATATGCCGACCGCAGGCCGCGTCGAACTCGTCGGCGCCGACCTGTTCGCTCTCGACGAAGACGCGCGCGCGGAGCTCCGCGGACGCTCGGTTGGATTCGTGTTCCAGTCCTTCCAGCTGCTGCCCGCGCTGACGGCGCTGGAGAACGCGATGCTGCCGCTCGAGCTGGCCGGGCGGGCCGACGCGGAGGCCGCGGCGCGCGAAATCCTCGCGCGCGTAGGCCTCGCCGAGCGCCTGCACCACTACCCCAAACACCTTTCGGGCGGCGAGCAGCAGCGCGTCGCGCTCGCGCGCGCCTTCGTCGTGCGGCCGCAGGTCCTGCTTGCCGACGAGCCCACGGGCAGCCTCGATGCGGAGTCGGGCGAGGCGGTGATCGAGCTGCTGTTCCAGCTGAACCGCGAGGCCGGCACCACGCTGGTGCTGGTCACGCACGATGAAAGCCTCGCGCGGCGCTGCTCGCGTGTTTTGCGGCTAGCGGCCGGGCGCATCGTGGCGTGATCGCGCTCGCGCTGCGCATGCTCGGGCGCGACTGGCGCGCGGGCGAGCTGCGCGTGCTCGCCGCGGCGCTGGTGGTTGCGGTCGCGAGCGTGACGAGCGTGGCCTTCTTCGCTGATCGCGTGAGGCGCGGACTGCTGCGCGACTCGCACCAGCTGCTCGGGGCGGACCTGGTGCTCGTGTCGGACCACGCGTGGTCGCCGCAGGTGGCCGGCGAAATCGCGCGGCGCGGCCTGCGGCGTGCCGAGGCGCTCAATTTCATCAGCATGGCGCGCGGCGCCGCGGCAAGCCAGCTCGCGAGCGTGAAGGCTGTCACGAACGACTATCCGCTGCGAGGGCGCCTGCGTACGGCGCCGGCGCCCAATGCGCGCGACGCGCCCGCGAGCGCGGGCCCCGCGCGCGGAACCGTCTGGCTGGAGGAGCGGCTGGTGAGCGCGCTGAAGGCGCCGGTCGGCTCGCAGCTGCGGTTGGGCGCCGCAGAGTTCAAGGTGGCGGCGGTTCTCACGCTCGAGCCCGAGCGTGGCGCCAATTTCTTCAACTTCGCGCCGCGCCTGATGATGAACATGGAGGACGTGCCGGCAACCGCGCTGGTGCAGACCGGCAGCCGCGTCTGGTATCACCTGTACGCCGCGGGCGACCCCGCGGCCGTCGCCGGCTTCGAGGCCTGGGCGCGCGAGCGGCTGGAACGCGGCCAGCGCATCGATACCCTGGAGAACGGCCGGCCGGAGCTCCGCGCCACGCTGGAGCGCGCGCACCGGTTCCTCGGCCTGACCGCACTCCTTGCGGCAATCCTCGCGGGCGTGGCCATCGCGCTCGCCACACGACGCTTCGTGGAGCGCCACCTCGACGGCTGCGCCGTCATGCGCTGCCTGGGGGCGACGCAGGGAACGCTGCTCACGCTGTACGGCCTGGAGTTCCTCGTGCTCGGCGCGGCGGCCTCCGCCCTCGGCTGCGTGGCGGGCTACGCCGCGCAGGAGGCCCTCTCGGCGGCCCTCGGCGCCTTGCTCGCCACCACGCTGCCGCTGCCCACGCCGCTGCCCGCCTTGCAGGGATTCCTCGTGGGACTGGTGCTGCTGCTCGGCTTCGCACTGCCGCCGCTCGTCCAATTGCGCAACGTCCCCGCTGTGCGCGTGATCCGGCGCGAGTCTGGCGCACCACGCGCCGATGCGCTCGCAGCCTACGTAGCAGGCGCGACCTGCCTGACGGCGCTGCTCCTCTGGCAGGCCGGCGACCTGCGCCTGGGGCTGTACGTCGTCGGCGGGTTCGGCGCGGCGGCGGCGATATTCGTCGCGGTTGCGTTTGCGGCGCTGCAGGCGGTTTCGTCCTCGGTTGTCGCGCGCCGGCTCGGCGCCGGGAGCACCGCGCTGCGCTACGGGCTGGCGAACCTGCGGCGACACGCACGGGGCAACGCCGTGCAGGTTGCGAGCCTCGCGCTCGGCCTGACGGCGGTGCTGCTGCTGACTTTCACGCGCAACGATCTGGTGGATGCGTGGCGCCGCAGCGTGCCGTCCGGCGCGCCCAACCGGTTCGTGATCGGCGTGCAGCCGGACCAGCTCGCCGCGGTGCGCGAATTCCTTGCCGGGCACGGGCTCGGCGAGCCCGAGCTCTATCCGATGGTGCGCGGACGGCTGGTAGAGGTGAACGGCAAGCCGGTCGGCGAGGCCGACTACCCGGACGAGCGCGCCAAGCGCCTGGTCGAGCGCGAGTTCAATCTCTCCTGGGCTGCCGAGCTCCCCGGCCACAACCAGCTCGTCGCCGGGCGCTGGTATGCCGCAGGGGAGAAGGCGCTCTCGGTGGAGCAGGGCATCGCGCAGACCTTGGGCTGGAAACTGGGCGACGAGCTCAGCTTCTCCGTCGGGGGCGAGCGCTTCAGCGCGCAAATCACGTCGCTGCGCAAGCTGCGCTGGGACTCGATGAAGATCAACTTCTTCGTCCTCGTGCCGCCGGCGCTGCTCGATGGCTATCCGGCGAGCTATGTCTCCGCGTTTCGCGTCGAGCCGGGCGGCGAGGCCGCGGTTGACGCGCTCGCGCGGCGCTTTCCGAACCTGACGGTGGTCGACGTCAGCGCGGCCCTGCGCCAGGCGCAGGCCGTGATCGACCAGGTGATCCGCGCCGTGCAGTTCGTGTTCCTGTTCGCGCTCGGCGCCGGGCTGCTCGTATTGTATTCGGCGCTCATCGCCACCGAAGATGAGCGTCGGCGCGAGGCGGCGGTGATGCGCGTCCATGGCGCCTCGCGCCGCCACGTCACCGGCAGCCAGCGCGCTGAATTCCTCGCCATGGGATTCGTGGCGGGCACTCTCGCTGCTGCGGGCGCGGCGGTGATCGGCCAGGTGCTCGCGCGGCAGGTGTTCGAGCTCGATTTTCCGCCCAGCCCGGGGCCGTGGCTCGCGGGGCCGCTCGCGGGCGTGCTGCTGCTCATGCTCAATGCCTGGATATCGGCGCGCAAGGTGCTAACGGCCTCGCCGGCGCTGACGCTCAGGGATTCGGTCTAGGCGCGACAGCGCGCGATTCGTTGCACAGTTCACGTTGCGCCCGTTGCATAGTTCACGGCGGCGCGCATCGATTCGCAACCTTCCGCCGAAGTCGAGGACAATCCTAGAGGGGAACGGGGCGACGCACATTTCACGGGAGTCCGTGAACAAGAATGCTGTTGCGATAGAGCAGGCCGCGGTAATTCCCTACGCGGCGAGAATTGCCGGTCTGGCGCTCGGCTATTTCCTGGCGGCCAAGGTCTCGCTGGCCTTCGCCATTCCGCCCGGATACGCGACTGCCGTGTGGCTGCCGTCCGGAATCTCGGTCGCCGCCATCATCTTGTGGGGCATGCGCTGCTGGCCGGGCTTGTGGCTCGGGTCGGCGCTGGCCAACTACTCGATCAATCTGGCGCTGCCTGCGGCGCTCGGCATGGCGACCGGCAATACGCTGGAGGCGCTTTGTGCCGGCGGTCTCGCCGCGGAGCTCGTGAGTCGCGGGGGCTTCCGGCACCCGCAGAGCGTGTTCCTGTTCGCCGCCATCGCCGCCGGCGCGAGCGGCTTGGCGGCCTCTGCCGGCGCCGCAGCGCTGTATCTGAGCGGCGCCATTCCCGCAGATGCGTTCACCGCCAACTGGTACACCTGGTGGCAGGGCGACACCACCGGCATCCTCGTGGTCGCCCCTTGCGTACTGGCCTGGGCGGCGGGCGCCAGCCGGCCGCACGACCCCGTTCGGCGCCGCGAGATCATCGCCTTTGCGGCGCTGTTCGGCGCGGCGCTGCTGGCGGTGTTCGCGCGGGCGCCGGCCGACCTCGCGACCCTGGCGATCGCCTTCCTCACCTTCCCCTTCTTCGCCTGGGCGGCTTGCCGCTACAGCGAACGCGCCATCACCTCGAGCGTGCTGGCGGCTGCGGCACTTGCGGTCGGCTGCACCGCCAACGGGCTCGGCCCTTTCGCCGCGGGGTCGTTGAACGAATCGCTGCTCGCTCTGCAGGCCTTCACGAGCACGGCGGCGCTGGTCGCGCTGGCGCTGGGAACCTTCACGCGCGAGGGTAATCTCGCACTGCGCAAGCTGCGGATCTCGAACGACGCGCTCGACAAAGTGGTGCGCGGCCAGGACGCCGCGCTGGACGCGCGCGAGCAGGAGGTGGACCGGCTGCAGGCGCTCGCCCATGTCGGTTTCTGGACCTGGGACGCGCGTTCTGATCGCGTCACGTGGTCCGACGAGCTGTGCCGCATCTACGGCCTCGCTCCGGGGAGTTTCGAAGGCAGTTTCGAGCACTATCTGGCGCACGTCGACGAGCGCGACCGGACGCGCATCCGCGCGCTGCTTCATGGCGCGCTGTTCGAGCGCCGTCCCTGGGAGGCAATCGAGCGCATTCTGCGCGCAGACGGCGCGCAGCTCACCCTGCACAGCTTCTGCTTTTGCCCGTCGAGACGAGGCGGCCAGCCGGCGCGCCTGCGGGGCTTTTGCGTGGATGTCAGCGAGCGCGTGCGGCTGGAGCAGGTGCAGGCGGCGCAACACGAGATCGGCCTGCTTTTGGCGCATGGCCCGCAGGACGAAGGCGCCGTGAGCAGCGTATTGCGCATCCTGTGCGAGAAGATGGACTGGGCTACGGCGCACTACTGGACCGGCGATGCGGATGCGGGCCTGCGCCTGGTCGCCACCCACGGCGGCGACCGGGCGCTGCCGGCCGGGTCGGCGCTCGCCGCGCGCGCCTGGCGGGAGCAGCACGCACTCTATGAGCCGTCGACCGGCCTCGAGGGGGCTGCGCGCTGCAGCACGTTCGCATTCCCGGTCGGCGCGGCCGGCGAGGCCGTGGGCGTGATCACGCTGCACGATGGACCGCGGGCGGAGGCGGAAGCGGAGTTGCTCGAGATGGGTGGCGCGGCCGGGGCGCTCGTCGGCGAGCACCTGATCCGCAGGCGCACCGAGGAGCGGCTGCGCGCGCTGTCGCGGGGCCTGCTCGATGCGCAGGACTTCGAACGGCGCCAGGTAGCACGGGAGCTGCGCGAGAGCATCGCGCGCCCGCTTGCCGCCGCGCACGCGGATCTGGGCTTGGCACAGCTGGAGGCCCCGCTGCAGGCGGCGCGCGAGCTGATTGCGCAGCTGAGGCCCGCGTCGCTCGACGACTACGGCTTGCACGCCGCGCTGCGCGCCTACGCGGTGCGCTTCGCGCGCCGCACGGGAATCGCGGTCGATGTAGCAGGAGGCGAGGCGGCCATCGATCTCGAGCCGCGTCTGGAAACCACGCTGTTCCAGATCGCGCGCGACGCACTGGAGAACGTTGCGCGGCATTCGTGCGCGCGCCACGCGCGCGTCGAGCTGGAGGTGGGCGCGGCCGTCCTGCTGTCGATCCGCGACGACGGCGACGGGTTCGACTCGCACGCGGCGCTGCCGCCGGGCCGCCGGCGCCTGACGCAAATGCGCGAACGCGCCGAGGCGGCCGGCGGGCGGCTGCACGTCGAGTCCTCGCCTGGCGGCGGCACCCGAGTGAGCGTGCGCCTGCGCCGGTAGCGCGCGTCCGCGCGCTAGAATGCACGCATGCCGCCGTGCCCGCCGCGTGAGTGACGCGCTGCTCATCGCCGTCCTCGTCGTCGTCACGATTTCGCTCGCGGCGCTGCTGCTGCTGCTCGCGCGCGAGCGCACCAGCGCGCGTGAGACGCGCGAGGAACTGGCGCGCAGCCTGCATGCCTTCACCCAGAATCTGACTGCGCAGCTGGCCTCGGGCGCGGGCGCGCAACATGCGCAGTCCGAGGCGCTTCGCGGAGCCGTTGAACAGCGCCTCGACAAGATCCAGAAAGACAACGCCGAGAAGCTCGAGCAGATGCGCAAGACGGTGGACGACAAGCTCCACGAGACACTCGACAAGCGGCTCTCGGACTCGTTCCGCGTCGTGTCCGAGCGGCTGGAGCTGGTGCACAAGGGCCTGGGCGAGATGCAGGTCCTGGCTGCCGGCGTCGGCGACTTGCGGCGGGTGCTGTCGAACGTCAAGAATCGCGGCGTGCTCGGTGAAATCCAGCTCGCCGCGCTGCTCGAGCAGATGCTGACTCGCGAGCAATACGAGACCAACGTCGCCACGCGACCGGGGTCGCGCGAGCGCGTCGAGTTCGCGATTCGGTTGCCGGGCCAGAACGGCGGTTCGGGCGCGGTATGGCTGCCGATCGACGCCAAGTTTCCGCTCGAGGACTACGAGCAGCTGCAGAAGGCGCAGGACGCCGCCGACGCGCTGGCCGTGGAGTCCGCCGGGCGCGCCCTCGAGGCCCGCATTCGGCAGGAGGCGCGATCCATCGTCGATAAGTACGTCGAGCCGCCGGCGACGACCGATTTCGCGCTCCTCTACCTGCCCCTCGAAGGCCTGTATGCAGAGGTGCTGCGCCGGCCGGGCCTGCTCGAGGCCCTGCAGCGCGAATACCGGGTCACCGTGTGCGGCCCCACCACCTTGAGCGCCTTCCTGAACAGCCTGCAGATGGGGTTCCGGACCCTGGCGATCGAACGGCGGTCCAGCGAGGTCTGGCAGGTGCTCGGCGGGGTCAAATCCGAGTTCGGAAAGTTCGCAGAAGTACTCGCAAATACGAAGAAACAGCTCCAAACGGTCGCTAACTCCATCGATCAGGCTGAAGTGCGGACTCGGCAGATTGAACGTCGCCTGAAGGACGTCGAGACCTTGCCGGGAAGCACGCCCGAAAACCTCACCGAATGACGCGGATCGCCGTAATGACCAGCGGCGGGGACGCCCCGGGGATGAATGCCGCACTGCGGGCCGTCACGCGGGCTGCGATTGCACGGCAGTGGGAAGTACTCGGTATTCGCAACGGCTATGCCGGACTGCTCCGGGGGGATTTCGAGCCGCTGGCGGCCCGGGACGTGGGCGGCATCATCCAGCGGGGCGGTACCGTGCTGGGCAGTGCACGCTGCCCGGAATTCGCCCGGCCGGACGGGCGCACCGCGGCCCGCGAGGGGCTCCGAGCGCGCAGCGTCGATGCCCTCGTCGTAATCGGGGGCAACGGCTCGCAGTCGGGCTCGGCAGCCCTGTCGCGCGAGGGCGTACGCGTGGTTGGCGTGCCCTCGACGATCGACAACGACCTCTACGGGACCGACGTCAGTATTGGCGCGGACACGGCGATCAATGTCACGCTCGAAGCGATCGACCGCCTGCGCACGACGGCCTCGTCGCACCATCGCGCGTTCGTCGTCGAGACCATGGGTCGCGATTGCGGCTATATCGCGCTGATGTCGGGGATTGCCGGCGGCGCCGAAGTAATTGCGATTCCCGAGCGCGAAGTGCCGCCCGAGGAAGTGACGGCCCGGCTGCATGCCGCGTATGCGCGCGGCAAGACCCACGCGCTCGTGGTGGTCGCGGAGGGCGCGCGCAGCGGGGTCCAGGCGCTGATCAGGTATCACCAGGACACCGCAGGCGCCACCGGGTTCGAGTTGCGCCTGACGCGGCTGGGGCATGTCGTGCGCGGGGGCTCGCCGACGTCGTTCGACCGCGTGCTCGCGACGAAGCTGGGCGCGGCCGCGGTGAGCTCGCTGGCGGAGAGCGTTGACGGCGTTCTGGTCGGCGAATCGCGCGGCGAGATCACTCGCACGCCGCTCGTCGAGCTTGCGGGTCGGACGCGACCGGTCGACACGGCGCTGCTCGACCTCGCGCGAGTACTGGCACAGTAGCGTGTGCAGCGCCTACGTGCGCGATTCCCCGGGCGGCGGTTTCGGGGGGAACTTGCCGGGGCGCCGCGCCTGCAGCGTGGCGTGAGCCTCGACCGCGGTCGTGCCGCGGCGGTTGTCCAGCACGAGCAGGTAGTCGCCGGTGGCGGGGATCTCGACCTGGAAGCTGATGCTGCGCTCGACCGAGCCGCGGAACATCGCTTGCGGCTGGGCGTTCCTGAGCTCGGCGGCGGCGACCAGCAGCACGGCCAGCGGCCCGTCGGTGCGCACGCGCACCGCGAGCACGGCGCCTTTGGGCAGCTTGTTGAACCGGACGTTCTTTTCCTTGCCGGGCGCGAGGTGCAGGTCCACTTCGAGCGTCGC
>JBOIFE010000126.1:0-7201 GCA_050741015.1 Burkholderiales bacterium
CCTGTGGTCGAAGAAGTCTTGTATCCGGCAATGGAAGATTTCCAGATCGACATCATGATTGGCGAAGGCCCGGGCGCGCGTTCGGTGAAGCTCGACCTGCCGCCGTTCACGCTGATCGGCGCGACCACGCGCGCGGGCATGCTCACCAATCCGCTGCGCGACCGCTTCGGCATCGTCGCGCGCCTCGAGTTCTACAGCGACGAGGAGCTGGCCGCCATCGTGCGGCGCTCGGCGACGCTGCTCGCGGTTGCGTTGACCGACGAGGGCGGCGCCGAGATTGCGCGCCGGGCGCGCGGCACGCCGCGCATCGTCAACCGCCTGCTGCGGCGCGTGCGCGACTTCGCCCAGGTCAAGGCGCAGGGCGCGGTGTCGCGCGCGGTGGCCGAGGACGCGCTCGCGCTGCTCGACGTCGACCGCCAGGGCCTCGACGTGATGGACCGCAAGCTCCTGCTCGCAGTCATCGAGAAGTTCAGCGGCGGGCCCGTCGGCGTGGACAACCTCGCGCACGTGGTCGGCGAGGACGTCGACACGATCGAGGACGTGATCGAGCCCTACCTGATCCAGCAGGGCTACCTGCAGCGCACGCCGCGCGGACGCGTGGCGACGCTCGCGGCCTACCGGCACTTCGGGCTGGCTGCGCCGTCGGGCCAGAACGACCTGCTCGCCTAAGTGTTCCGCTGGCCCCTGCGCGTGTATTACGAGGACACCGACTTCGGCGGCGTGGTCTACTATGCCAACTACTTGCGCTTCTTCGAACGTGCGCGCACCGAGTGGCTGCGCAGCCTGGGACTCGAGCACCCGCGCCTCGCGCGCGAAGACGGGCTGCAGTTCGTCGTGCGCCGCGCGGAGATCGATTTCAAGCGTGGCGCGAGGCTCGACGATGAGCTCACGATCACCGTGGAGCTCGCCGAGCGCAAGCGCACCTATGTCACGCTGCGGCAGCAGGCGCTGCGCGGAGAGGAACCGATGGCGATCGCGATAGTCCAAGCGGCGTGCATACACCGCGACACCCTGAAGCCCGCCGCGCTGCCGGCGGCGCTGGCGGCACGGCTGGCGGCCTGACGTGAGCGGCGGATCCGACCTCGACCTGTGGCTGCTGATCGCCGGCGCGAGCACGGTGGTCAAGGTCGTGATGGCGCTGCTGGCGATCGTGTCGTTCATGTCGTGGCTGTTCATCTTCAGCAAGTGGTTCGCGATCCGGCGCGCGCGGGGCCAGTCCGAGCGGTTCGAGCGCGAGTTCTGGGGCGGCAACGACTTGAACCTGCTGTACCAGGGGGCCGTGAACAACCGCCACACGATCGGCAGCCAGGAGCGCATCTTCGAGTCGGGCTATCGCGAGTTCGCCAAGCTGCGCAACCAGCGCGGCACCGACCCGAGCGACATGGTCGACGGCGCCCGGCGCGCGATGCGCGCAACCTACCAGCGAGAGATGGACCAGATCGAGCGGCGCCTCACGTTCCTCGCCACCACCGGCTCGGTGAGCCCGTACGTGGGCCTGTTCGGCACCGTGTGGGGCATCATGCACGCCTTTCGCAGCCTCGCGAACGTGCAGCAGGCGACGCTCGCGCAGGTGGCGCCCGGCATCGCCGAGGCGCTGGTCGCCACGGCGCTGGGCCTGTTCGCCGCGATCCCCGCGGTCGTCGCCTACAACCGCTACGCGCACGAGATCGACCGGCTCGCGATCCGCTTCGAGAGCTTCATGGAGGAGTTCTCCAACATCCTGCACCGCCAGGCGGTGAAGTAGCCGCATGCCCGCGCGCCGCGGCAAGCGGGTGCCGATGCACGACATCAACATCGTGCCCTACGTCGACGTGATGCTGGTGCTGCTCGTGATCTTCATGGTCACCGCGCCGCTCATCACGCCGGGCGTGGTCAACCTGCCGTCGGTGTCGAAGTCGTCCAACGCGCCCGCCGCGCCGATCGAGATCGTGATCCGGCAGAACCGGACGCTGCTGCTGCGGGTGCGCGACGCGCACGGGGCGCTCGCCGAGGAGCGGCCCGTGGCGCGCACCGAGCTCGCGCGCGCGATCCGCGAGCGCCAGGGCAAGAACCTCGATCGCCCGGTGCTGATCGCCGCGGACAAGAACGTGCGCTACGAAGCGGTGCTGAACGTCATGGACGAGTTGCAGAAGCAGCAGGTGCGCCGCGTCGGCCTGCTGGTGCAGCCGGCGAAGTGAACCCGGCGCTGGAGGCGCCGCGCGAGGAATACCTCGTCCCCGCGGCGCTGCTCGCACTGGCCATGCACGGGGCGCTCGCGCTCCTGCTGGTGGCCGGCGTTCACTGGCAGAGCCGCGCGCCCGATGTCGTGAGCGTGGAGCTGTGGCGCGCGCCGCCGGAGCCCGCGCCCGAGCCGACGAAGGCGGCGCCCGCCGCGCCGCCGCCCAAGCCGGTGGTCCAAGTGAAGCCCGAACCGCGCATCCAGAAGCCCGACATCGCCGTCAAGGCGCCGCCGGAAAAGCCGAAGCCCAAGCCCAAGCCCGCGGCCAAGGCCGTGCCCAAGCCCAAGCCCGACGACCGCATGGCGCGGCAGCTACTCGCGCAGGCGATAGCGAGCCAGGAGGCCGAGTTCGCGGCCGACCGCGAGCGCGACGCGATCAAGGCGCAGTTCGAGCGCGAGGCGCAGGCCGCGCAGTCGCGCGCCATGCAGGCCTGGGTGGACAAGATCCGCGGCAAGATCCGCGGCAACCTCTATCTGCCGCCGGGGCTGCAGGGCAATCCGGAGGCGCTGGTGCTCGTCACGCTGCTTCCCACGGGCGACGTGCTGCAGGCGAAGCTGGTGATCTCCAGCGGCTCCACGGCCTACGACGAGGCGGTGCTGCGCGCGATCCTGAAGTCCTCGCCGTTGCCCAAGCCCGACAGCCCGTCGCTATTCGAGCGCGACTTGAAACTCACATTCCATCCGTTGGACTGAAATATAATCGGGCCGATGCGACACCTGCTCGCGGCGGTGCTCCTTGCTTGCGCCGCGTGTCCCCTCCAGGCGCAGCTCTCGATCGAGATCACGGGCGCCGGCGCGCAGCGCATCCCGATCGCGATCGCGCCGCTCGCGGGCGAAGCCGCGCTCGCCGATTCCTCGGGCGCGACCGTCAGCGCGATCGTGCGCGCCGACCTCGAGCGCAGCGGCCTGTTCCGCGGGCTCGAGGTGCCGCGCCTGGTGCCGCAGCCCACGGAGGCGACGCCGGTCAACTACGCCGAATGGCGCTCGCGGCTGGCCGACGCGCTGGTGCTGGGCTCGGTGGCCGGCCGGCCCGACGGACGCTTCGAGGTGCGCTTCCGCCTGTACGACGTCGTCAAGCAGGCCTCGCTCGGCGGCGTCGCCTACACGCTGACGCGCGACCAGGTGCGCGCCACGGCGCACCGCATCGCCGACTACGTCTACGAGAAGCTGACCGGCGAAAAAGGCGTGTTCTCGACGCGCATTGCGTACGTCGTCAAGCGCGGCGAGCGCTACGAGCTGCAGATCGCCGACGCCGACGGCGCGAACGAGCAGGCGATGCTGGTGTCCAACGAGCCGATCATCTCGCCCGCGTGGTCGCCCGACGGCAAGCGCATCGCCTACGTCTCGTTCCAGAACAAGAAGCCGATCGTCTACGTCCAGGACATCGAGGTGCCCAAGCAGAAGATCGTGGCGAATTTCAAGGGCTCGAACTCCGCGCCCGCCTGGTCGCCCGACGGCAAGCGCCTCGCCGTGGCGCTGACGCGCGACGGCAGCTCGCAGCTCTACCTGATCGACCCGGACGGCAGCAACGTGCGGCGCCTGACGCGCTCGAGCGGCATCGACACCGAGCCGTGCTTTTCGCCCGACGGGCAGTGGATCTACTTCACTTCCGACCGCGGCGGCACGCCGCAGATCTACCGCATGCCGGCGGCGGGTGGCGAGGCGCAGCGCATCACGTTCGAGGGCAGCTACAACGTCACGCCGCGCGTGAGCCCGGACGGCAAGAGCCTCGCCTATGTGGCGCGCACCGACGGCAAGTTCCGCGTGGCGCTGCTCGACCTGTCGACGCGCCAGGTCCAGATCATGACCGACAGCGACCTCGACGAGTCCCCGAGCTTTGCGCCCAACGGCCGCCTGATCCTGCTGGCGACGATCATCGCGGACCGCGGCGTGCTGACAGCGGTTTCTTCCGACGGGCGCGTCAAGCAGCGCCTGACGATCTCGGCCGGCGACGTGCGTGAGCCGGCCTGGGGCCCCCTGATTCCCTGAGACGCGAAAGGAGTACGACCATGCGTGCCCTCTGGACCCTCTGCCTTGCCGCGGCGCTCGCCGCGTGCGCCTCCCCTGCCACCGAGACGCAGCCGCCTGCGGGTGTCGAGGACCGCACACCCGGCAGCGCGCCGGCGAGCGGGCCGGGCACGCAGGCCGTGCCGCAGAAGCCGGTGACCGGCGTCGACCTCACCGGCGGCGCGAAGACGGCGGCCGACCCCTTGCACGACGCCTCGAACATCCTTTCGCGCCGATCGATCTACTACGATTTCGACAAGTTCGACATCAAGGACGAGGACAAGCCGCTGATCGAGGCGCACGCGCAGTACCTGCGCGAGCACGTCGGCACCAAGATGCTGATCCAGGGCAACACCGACGAGCGCGGCAGCCGCGAGTACAACATCGCACTCGGCCAGCGCCGTTCCGAAGGCGTCAAGCGCATGCTGAAGCTGCTCGGGGTGCCCGAGGACCAGCTCGAGGCGGTGAGCCTCGGCGAGGAAAAGCCCAAGGAAGCCGGCCACACCGAGGAAGCCTGGGCGCGCAACCGCCGCAGCGACATGCTCTACCCGGGCGAGTACTGACGTGATGCGCGCGGTCGGCTGGACGCGGGCCGGGCTTGCCGCGCTGGCGCTCGCTTCGGCGGGCGGCGCGCAGGCGCAGCTGTTCGGCGGCGATTCCGAGGCGCGCAAGCGCGTCGAGGAGGTGCGCACCGAGCTGCTGCTCGACCTGCAGAAGCTCGATGACCGCATCAAGTCGCTCGAAGCCACGGCGGTAGATCGGCGCGCGATCCTCGACCTCGCCGGACAGCTCGACCAGGTGCGCACGGACGTGGCGAAAACCAACGGCCAGATCGAGGTCATCCTGCACGACCTCGAGGTCGCCGAGAAGCGTCAGAAGGACCTGTACGTCGACATCGACGCGCGCCTGCGCAAGCTCGAGCAGGTGCGCGAGCAGGCCGCCACGGCCGCGGACAAGTCCGCGGCCGTGGTGGGCCCCTCGGACGAGGAAAAGCGCGCCTACGAGAGCGCACTCAACCAGTTCAAGGTCGGCAACTACTCGGCGGCGATCGACCTGCTCGGGCAGCTGCTGGCGAAGTACCCGAATGGCAAGCTCGCGCCGAATGCGCAGTACTGGATCGGCATGGGCTACTCGGGCCGGCGGGACTATCGCGCGGCGATTGCCGCGCTGCAGAAGGTCATCGCGCAGTGGCCGACCGATCCCAAAGCGGCCGACTCGATGCTGTCCATCGCGAGCGCGCAGGAGGCGATGGGTGACTCGAAATCGGCGCAGGCCACGCTGCAGAACGTGCTTGCCAAGTACCCCGGCAGCACCGCGGCCGACCAGGCGCGCATGAGGCTCAAGCAGTCGGTCAAGCGCTGAAGGCCGTCGTCCTCCTCTCAGGCGGGCTCGACTCGGCCACCGCGTTCGCTTGGGCGCGGCGCGAGGGCTACGGGTGCTACGCGCTCTCGGTCGACTACGGGCAGCGCCACGGCGCGGAGCTCGAGGCGGCAAAGCGCGTCGCGAAGCGCCTGGGGGCCCTTGAGCACCGGCTCGTGAAGCTGGACCTGGCCCAGTTCGGGGGCTCGGCGCTCACGGACATGGCCATCGCGGTGCCGGAGCAAGGTGTGAAGGCGGGCATCCCGGTCACCTACGTTCCGGCGCGCAACACGATCCTCCTTTCGCTCGCGCTCGCCTGGGCCGAGGTGCTTGGGGCCGAACGCATCTTCATCGGCGCCAATGCCGTGGACTACTCGGGCTACCCGGATTGCCGGCCCGAGTACCTGAAGGCCTACGAAGCGATGGCCAACCTCGCGACCAAGGCGGCGGTGGAGGGGCGGCGGATCGCGATATCGGCGCCGCTCATCGACCTGCCGAAGAAGGACATCGTGAGGAAGGCGATCGAGCTGGGGGTCGATGCCTCGGAAACGGTTACCTGCTACCAGCCCGATGCGGACGGACGCGCATGCGGCGCGTGCGACGCGTGCCGCATTCGCAAAAAAGGTTTCGAGGACGCCGGAATCGCCGATACCACGCGCTATCGTCGCTGAATCAGTGGCGAAACCGGCGCGAGGGCTGATAAAATCGCGCCCTTCCCGTGGGGGCCGTTAGCTCAGCTGGTAGAGCAGCGGACTTTTAATCCGTTGGTCGGCGGTTCGAATCCGCCACGGCCTACCAAACGCCTGAAGGGTCGCGGTTCAGACCGGGCGCACGATCGCGACCTCGATCCCGATCGGCGTCGGCGAACGCAGCGTACAGGCGACCGGCGAATGGGCGTCGCCCCAGGCCGCGAGTTCGCGCAGCGTTTCGTCGCGGGTCGCGACCGCGCCGATCCTTACCCTAAGCCGCATTCCGAGGACCGAAATCGCTGCGTCGTCCAACCCAAGCAGGCGGCGGCTGTCGGTATCACTTTCGGCGTCCACTTCGAGCGTAGTCAGCTTCACGCCCAGCCGTGCGGCGCGCATCGCGATCACGGTCGCCGTGCACGCTGCGAGGGCGGCTCGCATCATCCAACCCGGGTTCGGTGCGCTGCCCTCGCCCCCCACCATTGACGGCATATCGGTACACAAGGTCTCGCCACCCGGGCCCGTGACTTCCACTTGGAGCCCATCGGACAGGCGTGCGGTGAGCGGCGTGGCGGTCGAGCGAGCCCGCGCCGGGCTCTGCACGAGCGCCTGGCTGGCGCGCTCCAGCGTATCTCTAATCGTCGCTTGGTCCATTGTCTCCCCTTTCAGAAGCTGAGCGTCGCCGCGCCCTGCTTGATCAGCTCGTGCATCTTGCTGGCGCCGGTGATCGTCACGCCGTCGCGCAGGTCCCCCGCCTCGTAACCCCGCGCCTTGACGCAGGGTGTGCAGGCCCATAAATTTCCGCCGCGCTTGAGGAAGTCCTCGATCATGGCGTCCAGCGGCTCGAGCGGCGGGACTTGCGTCAACGCGGCGGCGCGCTTGCGCACCAGGTCGACGGCCACGCTGGTGAGAAAGATCGAGACTTGCAGCC
>JBOIFE010000127.1:0-4909 GCA_050741015.1 Burkholderiales bacterium
GAGAAGGAACTCGGCGTGTGCCTGATGGACATCGGCGGCGGCACCACCGACATCGCGGTGTTCGCGGGCGGCGCGATCCGCCATACGGCGGTGATCCCGATCGCCGGCGACCAGATCACCAACGACATTGCGATGGCGCTGCGCACGCCCACGGCCGACGCCGAGCTGATCAAGGTGCGCCACGGCGTGGCGCTGCGGCAGCTCGCGGACCCCAACGAGATGATCGAAGTGCCCGGCATCGGCGACCGCGGGCCGCGCGTCATGTCGCGGCAGACGCTCGCCGAGGTGATCGAGCCGCGGGTCGAGGAGCTGTTCTCGCTCGTGCAGCAGGTGCTGCGCGAGTCGGGGTTCGAGGAGCTGCTGTCCTCGGGCGTGGTGCTCACCGGCGGCAGCGCCGTGATGCGCGGCATGGTCGAACTGGGCGAGGAGATCTTCCACATGCCCGTGCGCGTCGGGGTGCCCAAGTACGCAGGCGCGCTGGCCGAGGTCGTGCGCAGTCCGCGCTACGCCACGGCCATGGGGCTGCTGCTGGAAGGCGTGCAGCAGGTGCGGCAGGGACAGCAGTCGCGGCAGGACGGCTCGGTGCGCGCGGTGTTCTCGCGCATGCGGGAATGGTTTCAACGCAATTTCTGATGCAGGACCAACCGGCAAGGAGGAAACACATGTTCGAGATCGTGGACAGTCAAGCGGCAGGACCGATCATCAAAGTGATCGGCGTGGGTGGGGCCGGCGGCAACGCCGTGAACCACATGATCGAGCAGGGCGTCGAGGGCGTGGAATTCATCGCCATCAACACCGACGCGCAGGTGCTCTCGCGCAACAAGTCGCGCAACCAGATCCAGCTCGGTTCGAGCGGCCTGGGCTCGGGCGCCAAGCCCGAGGAAGCGCGCGCGGTCGCGATCGCCGACCGTGAGCGCATCGAGGAGGTGCTCTCGGGCGCACACATGGTGTTCATCACCGCGGGCATGGGGGGCGGCACCGGCACCGGCGCGGGCCCCGTCATCGCGGAGGTCGCCCGCTCGCTCGGCATTCTCACCGTCGCAGTGGTGACCAAGCCGTTCTCGTTCGAGGGCTCCAAACGCATGAAGATCGCCGAACAGGGACTCGCCGAACTCTCGCCCCACGTCGATTCGCTGATCATCATCCTCAACGACAAGCTCGAGGAGGTGCTGGGCGAGGACGTGACGCAGGAAGAGGCGTTCAAGGCTGCCGACGACGTGCTGAACGACGCCGTCGCGGGCATCGCCGAGATCATCAACCAGCCCGGGCTGGTCAACGTCGACTTCCAGGACGTGCGCACGGTAATGTCAGAGCAGGGCACGGCGATGATGGGCTCGGCGACCGCGGCGGGCGTCGACCGCGCGCGCATCGCGGCGGAGCAGGCAATCGCCTGCCCGCTGCTCGAGGGCGTCAATCTCGCAGGCGCGCGCGGCGTGCTGGTCAACATCAGCGCCTCGCGCACGAGCCTCAAGCTGCGCGAGACGAAGGAGGTGATGAACACCATCCGCGCCTTCGCCGCCGAGGACGCGACCATCATCTACGGCGGGGTGTACGACGACGCGTTGAGCGACAACCTGCGCGTGACCGTGGTGGCCACGGGCCTGGGCGCGCCGGCGCTCGCGCGACAGGGCAAGCCGCAGCTGGTGGTGTCGCAGAAAACGGGCACTGACGACGCGCCGCTTGCGATGCCGGGCAACATCGACTACCAGCAGCTCGACGCCGTGCCGGCCGTCATCCGGCGCAATCGCGCCTCGACGGTCGAGGCCCTGCAGCAGAGCGGGGTCGACAAGTACGACATCCCGGCCTTCCTGCGCAAGCAGGCGGATTAGCGTCGTCGCGGGTGGCGGAGCGAACCGGGTTCCTCCCTGCCGGGGGGCGCTCCGCCGCGCGCGTCTGCTAGAATCCGGTGCTCGGTCAAGAAGTTAGAATGCTCAAGCAACGCACGCTGAAGTCCCTCATCCGCGCCAAGGGCGTGGGTCTGCACACCGGCCAGCAAGTCAACCTCGCGCTGCGGCCGGCACAGCCGGACACGGGAATCGTTTTCCGCCGCGTCGACCTGCCCTCGCCAGTGGACATTCCGGCGCGCGCCGACCGCGTCGGCGACACGCGGCTGTCCTCGTGCCTCGTGCACCAGGACGTGAAGATCTTCACGGTGGAGCACCTGATGTCGGCGCTCGCCGGGCTGGGGGTGGATAACGCCTACGTCGACCTCGACGGGCCCGAGGTGCCGATCATGGATGGCAGCGCCGCGCCCTTCGTGCTGCTCCTGCAGCAGGCCGGGCTCGAAGAGCAGCCCGCGCCCAAGCGCTTCCTGCGCGTGAAGCGAGCGGTGGAAGTTCTGGACGGCGACAAGTGGGCGCGTCTCGAGCCGTACGAAGGCCTGCGCCTCTCGTTTTCGATCGTCTTCAACCATCCGGTGATCGACAAGACGCGCCAGTCGGTCAGCGTGGACTTCGCCGAAACTTCGTATCTCAAGGAGATTGCGCGCGCGCGCACGTTCGGCTTCATGCAGGACGTGGAGAAGCTGCACGAGGCCGGGCTCGCGCTCGGCGGCGGCCTCGACAACGTGCTGGTGCTCGATGAGTACCGGCTGCTCAACGCCGATCGCCAGCGCTTTGCCGACGAGTTCATCCGCCACAAGGTGCTGGATGCGATCGGCGACCTGTATCTTCTGGGGCGGCCGCTGCTCGGCGCGTTTTCGGCGCACAAGTCCGGGCACGGGCTGAACAACCGCTTGCTGCGCGCGCTCCTGGCCGATGCGACCGCGTGGGAGATGGCGAGCTTCGAACATGCCGACCAGGCACCGGCCGGCGTGGCCGGGCTCGTCCGTCAGCTCGTCTAGCTGCGCTTCGCCCGGGTCCTCGCGCCAGTTTTGACACCTTGGCGCTCCAGCAACCGGAGAAGCGCCCGGCCGGCCGGAGATTCAGGCGGAAGCCGGCGGTAAAGCGCTGATAATTCTGCCTTTCCAGCTTCCGTCAGTACCGGGCGGACTGGGTCGGATTCACTCCCTTCGTGTGATCGAGTTGGTTGCACCCTCACGCTGACCGTATTAACCTTCGTTCCCTGCTGTAACAAGAACTTACGCAAGGTCTCGGCGACGAGCTTCAGCTTCGCGGCGGCGGCGGGATTGTGCGCGAGGAGGCAGAGGTCGCCATCGCGCAGGCTCGCGGCGCGCAATTGGCGCCCGAGTGCGGGTGGGAGAAAATCGGCGCAGGTTCGCGTGAGCTCGCGGATCAGGCGGGCTTTGGCGACGACGGGCCCCATGCCCTCGTCGAGGATCAGGTACTGGTCGGCTTTTGCAGGACGCAAGGAGAGATAGGGTAAGCGGAGCGCCAGTTGCAGATTATCGTCATCCCTGACCGCCTGTCCAAGGCGCGGACGCTGAATGTGTCCACGCGGCATCTGCTCGGCTCGCTCGTGCTGGCGCTGATGCTGCTCGTCGCCATGACCGTGGGCCTGTACTGGGTCACGTTCCGCTTTGCCACCGACATCAAGATTCCGCTGGTGCAGCAGCTGGTGCTTTCCGCGCAGCAGGGCGAGGCCGAGCGCGCGCGCCAGTTCGTGCAGCAAAACCTGAACGCGATGGCGGTCAAGCTGGGCGAGATGCAGGCGCAGCTTACGCGGCTCGACGCGCTCGGCGACCGGCTGTCCTCGATGGCCGGGATCCGTCCGCAGGAGTTCCGCTTCTCCGAGACTCCGGGCATGGGCGGTGCGCAGCCGACGTCGCTGCCGCCGCAGAACCTGTCGCTCGCCGAGTTCGGCGAGAAGCTGTACGCCGTGTCGCGGCACGTCGAGAACCGCACGGACACGCTGGGGGTGCTGGAGGCGCAGCTGTTCGAGCAGACGGTGAAGAAGAAGATGATGCCGACGATGATGCCGGTCGCGGCGCCCTACAATTCCTCCAGTTTCGGCATGCGCATCGATCCCTTCACCGGCATGCAGGCGATGCACGAAGGGATCGACTTCCTCGCCGACCTCGGCTCGCCGGTCGTCGCCGCGGCGGGCGGCGTGGTGATCTTCGCCGGCTTCCATCCGCAATACGGCAACGTCATCGACATCGACCACGGCAACGACCTGCTCACCCGCTACGCGCACTTGTCCAAGATCCTGGTGAAGGAAGGCGACATCGTGCAGCGCGGCCACCGCATCGGGCTGAGCGGCTCGACCGGCCGCTCGACCGGGCCGCACCTGCATTTCGAGGTTCGCTTCAAGGGTGTTGCGCAGAACCCCGCGCGATTCGTCCAGCAGAGCCAGCCCGCCCCGCAGCAGACGGCGCACGCCAGCCGCTGAACGGCGCCGGGGCGTCGTGCCCGGCGTGCTAAAATTTTGAGTTTGAAGCATATTCCCGCGCGTCCGCGTCACGGGCGGCGACCCCGCTGATGGCCAACGTCCTCACCAAGATCTTCGGCAGCCGCAACGAGCGGCTGCTGAAGCAGTATTCGCGCGTCGTCTCGCGCATCAACGCGCTCGAGGCGGAGGTCGCGGCGCTCGGCGACGAGGCGCTGCGATCGAAGACGGGCGAGCTCAAGCAGCGCCTCGCCGAGCGCGTGGCCGCCGCGCCGGCGGAAGGCCGCGACGCGGCAGAGCGCGAGGGCCTCGAGGCGCTGCTGCCCGAAGCCTTCGCCGTCGTGCGCGAGGCGGCGCGCCGAACGCTTCGCATGCGGCACTTCGACGTGCAGCTGATCGGCGGCATGGTCCTGCACGACGGCAAGATCGGGGAGATGAAGACCGGCGAAGGCAAGACGCTGGTGGCGACGCTGCCGGTCTATCTCAACGCGCTCGCCGGCCGCGGAGTTCACGTCGTTACCGTCAACGACTATCTGGCCAAGCGCGACGCCGAATGGATGGGCCAGATCTACGGTTTCCTCGGCCTCACGACCGGCGTCATCGTGCATGGTCTCGACGATGT
>JBOIFE010000128.1:0-2293 GCA_050741015.1 Burkholderiales bacterium
TTCTGGGCGCGGCCGCCGGTGCCGTTGGGACCCTACGGCCACTCCGCCTTGTGGTACCCCAACGGCACCGGCGGCCGCGCCCAGAACGGTGGCGTCTCCGACATTTGCACCACCGGCTTCAAGTGCGTGATGATGCCCGCGGGCGACTTGGTCTCCATCGTCTCGCCCTTCGGGTCCACCGCGGCTGACGGATCGACCATCCCGCGATCGACGATCCACTTGCCCACCCGCGCGAGCGCAACGCGTACGCGCCAGCTCCCGCCCTCCTTCGCGCGCCGCGCGAGCGCGACCATCGCGCCGAAGGCCATGAGGTGGCCGCTCACGTAGTCGATCGCGGAGCAAGGCAACAGTCTTGGCTCGCCTGACCCGCCCTGCGTGCGCGCCATTCCGCTCACGGACTGGACGATGCTGTCGAAGCCGCGTCGGTCCTTCCACGGACCCGTCGGTCCCCAAGCGGAAAGCGAGATGTAGATGATCCCCGGCCGCAGCCTTGCCAAGTCCTCCGGAGAGAAGCCACGGCCCGCGAGGGTCCCGGGTCGATAGGACTGAGAAAAGACATCCGTCGTCTTCGCCAGCGTCCGCAATGTCTCCAGGCCCTTGGCTTCGCGCAGGTCGATTTGCGCAGAAAGTTTTCCCAATCCCGTATCAAGATCGATGTCGCCCGAATCCGGCAGGTGTTTTGCGGTGATCTTCATGACATCCGCGCCGTGCTCGGCGAGCGTGCGCGCACAAGTCGGGCCCGCGAGTACGCGCGTGAGGTCGAGGACGCGGATACCAGACAATGGTCGATCGCCCTTCGGCAGCGGCATCGGCGGCGCATCGCCGATGCGCTCGATCTCGAGCAGCGTCTGCCCGGCCACGGCGGAGGAATGCGGATGCGCGAGCCATTCGTCGAGGCTGCGCACGAGCGCCGCGCAGCCGCCGGCCGCATGAATCGCGTCCTCGAGCGCCTGCCCGTCCCACCCCGCCACCGCCTTCTTCGCCGCCTCGACATCCTCTCCCACGCCGATCACGCGTAGCGCCGCGGTACGGTGGTGGGGATAGTTGGTGTGGAAGCGCACCCAGCGCCCATCCTTCACCGGGTAGAACAGGCTGAATGGATCCCAGAGAGTCGCCGGCGGCTTTCCGTCGATGCGAAGGTAGGTTCCGCTCCTCAGCGACGCGGCCGCCGCGCGCAGGTCCACCGACACCTTCTGGCTCTTCCCGCCGCGCAGTTTCCAGAGTTCCGCCGCGGCGATGCCGGTTGCAGCGAGCGAGGCCGCGCCCGCAGTTCCGACGCGATAAGGTGTCTTCAGCACCGGATCGGCGCCCGAAATATCGGCCGCGCCTTGGACTCCGGCCAGCGCGAGAAGCTCCTTGAGCGAAGCCTGCGGCATGCGCGAACGCTACCACGGCCTCGGTTAGACTTGGGCCATGGCACGCGAACCGACGCCCAGGACAATCTACCTCAAGGACTACACCCCGCCCGCCTTCCTCGTCTCGCACCTCGAGCTCGACGTGGACATCCGCGAAGACCACGCCCTCGTCCGGGCGAAGCTCCAGGTCAAGCGCAACGCCGGCACCGGTCCGCTCGCGCTGGACGGCGACGAGCTCCTGCTCCAATCGGTGCTGCTCGACGGCAAGCCCGCGCGCCACGAAGTCACGACCGACAAGCTCGTCGTGCACGACGTGCCCGACGCCTTCACGCTGGAAACGCTCACGCGCATCGTCCCGCAGAAGAACACCAAGCTCGAAGGCCTCTACGCCACGAAGCACGGCTTCGTCACGCAGTGCGAGGCCGAAGGCTTTCGCCGCATCACCTGGTTCGTCGACCGCCCGGACAACATGGCGCGCTTCGTCGTCACCGTGCACGCCGACAAGGCGAACTACCCCGTGCTGCTCTCGAACGGCAACCGCATCGACGGCGGCGACGAGCCCGGCGGCCGGCATTGGGCGCGCTTCGACGACCCGTTCCTGAAGCCCTCCTACCTCTTCGCGCTGGTGGCGGCGAACCTCGAGCCGCTCGAGGGCGAGTTTGTCACGCGCTCGGGCAAGCGCGCGCGGCTCACCGTGTACGTGGAGCCGGGCAAGCTCGACCAGGCGGACTGGTCGATGGACTGCCTCAAGCGCGCGATGAAGTGGGACGAGCAGCGCTTCGGCCTCGAGCTCGACCTCGACGAATACAAGATCGTCGCCGTCGGCGATTTCAACTCCGGCGCGATGGAGAACAAAGGCCTCAACATCTTCAACACGCGCTATGTTCTGGCCAAACCTGAGACCGCGACCGACACCGACTACCAGAATATCGAGGCGG